>NZ_KV811299.1:0-244369 GCF_001813025.1 Pseudomonas sp. HMSC066A08 | reverse complement strand
CTGGGACATGAACTTCGACAGCGACACCAACGTCGTCGACGTGGCGATCAAGCGCCTGCGCGCCAAGGTCGACAATCCCTTCCCGAACAAGCTGATCCATACCGTGCGCGGCATCGGTTACGTCTGCGAGGAGCGCCCGTGCCCGCCCGCCGCTCCCTGACCCTCTACGCGGCGCTGCTGTTCGCCGCGGTGGCGGCGCTGGTGGTCAGCGCGGTCGGCTTCTACCTGTACCGCTCGGTGGAAGAGGCGATGCTGCGGCGCAGCGACGTGATGGTCGCCGGCCGGGTCGAGCACTTCCGCAACCTGCTGCGCGACAACCTCACCCTGGCCGAGCTGAAGGCGCGCCCGCGTCTGTTCGAGAACATGCTCGGCAACGAGCAGGACATCCTGCTCCTCGGCCAGCCCGGCGAGGCGCCGATCGTCGCGGTCAATCCGCGCTACGAACGCCTGCCGTCGCTACGGGTGGTCGCCGCCGGCCAGGGGTTGAATCCGTCCGCCGTGCACGCCGCGCTGACCCACGATGGCATCCCGATGCGCGTGCTCGCCGCCGAGGTCCTGGTCGGCGGCCGCGAGCCGTTGCAGATCACCGCCGCGCACCTGCTGCTGGGCGAGACGCGGATGCTCGCCCAGTACCGCGACCGGGTCATCGCCGCCGTGCTGCTGGCGTTCCTCGGCACCGCCCTGCTCGGCTGGCTGGTCCTGCGCCACGGCCTGCGCCCGCTGCGCACCCTGGCGGCGAAGGTGGCGGAGATCCATCCGACCAGCCTGGATACCCGCCTCGACGTCGCCGCCGCGCCTGCCGAGTTGCAGCAGGTGGCACAGTCGTTCAACGCCATGCTCGAACGCCTCGACGACGGCTACCAGCGCCTGCAGCAGTTCTCCGCCGACCTCGCCCATGAGATCCGCACGCCCATCGGTTCGCTGATGGGCCACGGCCAGGTGGCCCTGCGCCAGCCGCGCAGCAACGAGGAGTACCAGGCGCTGATCGCCTCCAACCAGGAAGAGCTGGAGCGCATCGCGCGGATGGTCGAGAGCATCCTCTTCCTCGCTCGCGCCGACGACGTGCGGGCAGCGGTGGAGCGCAGTCGCCTGGTCCTGGGCGAAGAGCTGCGGCGCCAGGCGGAGTATTTCGAAGGGCTGGCCGAGGAGCGTGGGCTGAGCCTCGACATCCAGGTCAGCGGCCAGCTACGCGCCGACCCGCAACTGTTCCGCCGGGCGCTGAGCAACCTGCTGGCCAACGCCATTCGCTACGCCAGCGCCGACAGCCTGATCGAAGTGCGCGGCCTGCGCCGCTCGGGGGAATTCCTGCTGAGCGTGGAGAACGCCTGCGACAGGCTGCCGGCCGAACCGCTGTCGCGCCTGTTCGACCGCTTCTACCGTGGCGACGCCGCGCGCAGCGACGCCCAGTCCAGCGGTCTCGGCCTGGCCATCGTCCAGGCGATCATGCGCCTGCACGGCGGCCGCGCCGAAGCGAGTGCACCGACCCCGGGACGCATCCGCTTCGACCTGGCGTTCCCGGCTCAGGACTGAGCGGGCGTCTCCCCGGCGTCCGGCTCGCCGTCGGAGCGGCCGATATTCGCCGGCGCCTCCACCACCAGCTCCTCCGGCACTTCCTCGACGCGCGGGTCGAGGGTCGCGGCCATCGGGCTGACCGTGTCCGGCATCGCCACGTGCTGCAAAGGCGCCTCGTCGACCCGGTGGACCCCGGTAACGCGCTTGGGCTGCACCCAGAACACCAGCAGCACCGCGTAGCCGGACACCAACATGTAGAACAGCCCCGGACCGAAGTGGCGCATCAGCGCGCCGGCCACCAACGGACCGATACAGGCGCCGACCCCGTAGGTGGTCAGGAGCATCGCCGACAACGCGACCCGGCGCGGCTGCTCGACGTGGTCGTTGGCCAGCGCCACCGCCAGCGGATAGAGGGTGAACAGCAGCATGCCGGTAACGAACCCGTTGGCCAGCAGCAACCAGTACGGCAGCGTCACCAGCCCCCACATCGGGATCGAGGCCAGGCACAGCAACACCGCATTGCCGCGGATCAGCCAACTGCGGTCGAGGCGGTCGGACAGCCAACCCAGTGGCCACTGCGCACAGAAGCCGGCGACGATGCACATGCCGACGAAGAAACTCGATTGCGAGGCATCCAGGCCGTTGCGGTTGGCGTAGACCGGTGCCAGACCGTAGAAGGCGCCGACCATCAGGCCGGCGATGAAGATGGTGCCCAGCGCCTGCGGTACGCGCTGCCAGAAGAAACGCACTTCCAGCGGCGCGGCGACCAGCTTGGCCGGGTGCACGCGGCGGGTCATGGCCAGCGGGATCAGGCACGAGGCGAAGCAGATGGCGACCAGCAGCAGCGGCTTGTAGTCGAGGGTCGGGCTCAGCGCCAGCAGGCCCTGGCCGAGCACCAGGCCGAGGTCGACGGCGACCATGTAGCCGGCGAACACCTTGCCGCGCTGGTGACTCTCGGCCTGCTCGTTGAGCCAGCTCTCGATCACCATGTACTGGTTCATCATCACCGCGCCGGTAATGAAGCGCAGCAGCAGCCAGACTTCCAGTTGATCGACCAGGGCATGCAGCAGCACGGTCACGGTGGCGATCCCGGCGCAAGCCACGTAGGAGCGGATATGGCCGAAGCTGGCGATCAGCTTGTGTCCGAATTTTCCACCGCAGACCAGGCCGAAGTAGTAGGAGGCCATCAGCCCGCCGACCCACAGGTCGCCTGCGCCTTCCTGGGTCAGGCGCAGGCCGATGTAAGTGGTGAACAGGCCGGAGCCGGCCAGCATGAGCAGGGTGGCGGTGTAGAGCGCGGGAAAGGTGACGAGCGGGCTGAACATGACGGTTCCTGGACGGACGGGCCCCACGGCCGGCATCCGCCGAGCATTGATAGATTCGGGAAGGATCGACGCTGCTGGCCGATCGCGGGCGCAGGCCGTCCTGCGTTCGGCGAGACTCCGACGCCGCGCGGCGGCCAGAAGCCACGTCGCGGCGCACAGGGCGGCATTATCCCCGCTCCGGAGCGGCCCCGCCAAGGGCGCCGCGGGCGTTCCGTCGGCTCAGCCGCGCCCCGCCGGGAGCGGCTCGCGCGGCGGCAGCCGATATACCCAGATGCGCCGCAAGACAGTGAGGAATTGCCGTCCCAGGCGTCCGCTGTTGTAGGTCTGCCCGTAGCGCCGTGCGATTTCGCGGACCTCGCAGGACATCGCGGCGTAGCGACGCGCCGGCAGGTCCGGGTAGAGGTGGTGCTCGATCTGGTGGCTGAGGTTGCCGGTCAGGATGTGGAACAGCGGCCCGCCCTCCAGGTTGCTGGAGCCGCGCAGTTGGCGCAGGTACCAGTGGCCACGGGTCTCCCCCTCCAGCACCGAGGACGGGAAGACCATCGCCTTCTCGGTGAAGTGGCCGCAGAAGATCACCGTGAAGGTCCACAGGTTGCGCAGCACGTTGGCCAGCAGGTTGCCGACGAACACCGCGCCGAAGCCGCCGGCGAACAGGCCGAGAAGCGGGAACAGCAGGTAGTCCTTGGTCCATTGGCGTCCCAGCTTGGCACGCAAGCGGCGTAGCAGCGGCATGAGTTCGGCCTTGTCCAGGCGCCCCTTGGCGTACTTGTCCAGGCGCAGATGCTGGATCGCCACCGCGTACTGGAACAGCAGCGCCTGCAGCGTCACCCACAGCGGTTGCCAGCGGTAGAACGGCTTCCAGCGCTGCTCCGGGAACAGACGCACGACCCCGTAGCCGACGTCGTCGTCCTTGCCCAGCACATTGGTGTAGGTATGGTGGATATGGTTGTGGGTGTGCCGCCAGAAGTCGGACGGCCCGGCGATGTCCCACTCGTAGGCGCGGCCGGCGAATTCCGGATCGTTCATCCAGTCGTACTGGCCGTGCATGACGTTGTGGCCCAGCTCCATGTTCTCGAGGATCTTGCCCAGGCCGAGAAGCAGGCTGCCGAGTAGCCAGGTCGGCGGCAGCCAGCCGAACATCAGCAGCGCCCTGCCGCTCCAGCAGCAGACGCGCACTGCCGCGCGGACCCGGCGGATGTAGCGCGCGTCGTCCGCGCCGAGATCGGCCAGGGTACGCTGGCGCAGGGCGTCGAGTTCGGCGCCGAAGGCCGCCAGTTGTTCCGGGGTCAGTTCGCGGTCGTCGCGCATCGCAGGGCTCGCAGGTCGGTTCACAGGTCCAGCGCCAGGTCGCCGTGGGCGGCGCTGATGCAGAGGCGGATAGGTTGGCCGGGCTCGCTGCATAGCGCGCCGCTGCGCAGGTCGCGCACGCAGCCGCTGAGCAGGACGCAGGTGCAAGTGGCACAGATGCCCTGGCGGCAGCCGTGGGCCGGGCGCAGGCCGTGGGCCTCGGCCTGTTCCAGCAGACTGGCGGCGCTATCGCCGGAGACTTCCCGCTGCGACCGGGCGAAGCGCAGGCGCACTTCGCGCGGCGCCTCCCCGCTGCGCCAACGCGGGACGCTGAAGGATTCCGTCTGCAAGCCGGCGAAGCGTGCCCCCAGTTGCTCGCCCACCGCCTCGACGAAAGCCGCCGGTCCGCAGGCCAAGGCCTGGCTGCGCGCCAGGTCGGCTGCCCAGCCGTCCAGGTGGCGCGCCTGGAGATGCCCCTCCAGGCAGCCGTCGGCCCGCGCCCCGCGGGTCAGGCTCCAGCGCAATTCCAGGTTCGGGTGGCGCGCCGCCAGCGCCTCCAGCTCGCCGAGCCAGGCGCGCTGGCCGGGATGACGGACGTAGTGCAGCCACAGCACGGGACCGCGATAGCCGTTCTCCAGCGCCTCGCGGAGCAGGCCGAGCAAGGGCGTCAGGCCGCTGCCGGCGGCCAGCAGGCAGACCGCCTCGGCCTGCATCGGCCAGCGCAGATCGCCTTGCGCGGGCTGCAACTCGACACGCTGGCCGACCGCCAGGTGTTCGCACAACCAGGGCGAGAGCAGCCCGTCCGGGTGACGCTTGACGGCGATTTCCAGGCGCTCGCCGACCACCCGGGTCAGGCTGTAGCTGCGCCCGACCCGCACCCCGTCGCGCTCCGCCAGCAGCTGGATGTGCTGGCCCGGCCGCGCCGGCGGCCAGCCGGGGGCGGTACGCAGGGCCAGGGCGAGCATATCGTCGGCCACCCAGTAGCGTGCCTCGACCCGCGCATAGTGGCGGTTCAGCGACGCCAGCGGATGGGCGTGGCGCAGCAGGCCGTCGACATCGGCCTCACGCAGCCAGCCACGGGCGGCGAGACGGCGCAGGGGTGCGAGCAAGGGGGTCAGGAGAGCGAGGGGAAGCAAGGCCATGGAGAATATTTCAGTGAACGATTGTTCACAACAACTTTGCCCGTTCCGCGCAATCGAGTCAACAAGCGTTCACTGATGTATCCTTCGATCGCTGCCGTCCCCGGTTCGACCGGGTCGCGGGGCTTTTGCTACAGTCGCCGGTCCGCCAAAGGAAGCCGTATGTCCTCACCCCGCGCCGAACAGAAACAGCAGACCCGCCACGCGCTGATGAGCGCCGCGCGCCACCTGATGGAAAGCGGGCGCGGCTTCGGCAGCCTCAGCCTGCGCGAAGTGACGCGCGCCGCCGGCATCGTCCCGGCCGGCTTCTACCGGCACTTCAGCGACATGGACCAGCTCGGCCTGGCGCTGGTCGCCGAGGTCGACGAGACCTTCCGCGCCACCCTGCGCGCGGTGCGCCGCAACGAGTTCGAACTGGGCGGGCTGATCGACGCCTCGGTGCGCATCTTCCTCGACGCGGTCGGCGCCAACCGCTCGCAGTTCCTCTTCCTCGCCCGCGAGCAATACGGCGGCTCGTTGCCGATCCGCCAGGCCATCGCCAACCTGCGCCAGCGCATCACCGACGACCTGGCCGCCGACCTGGCGCTGCTGAACAAGATGCCGCACCTCGACGGCGCGGCCCTCGACGTATTCGCCGACCTGGTGGTGAAGACCGTCTTCGCCACCCTTCCGGAGCTGATCGACCCACCCGCCGCCGATCTGCCGCCGCATCTGATGCCGGCCGCGAAGATCACCCACCAGCTGCGTTTCATCATGATCGGCGGCAAGCACTGGCACGGCCTGCCCGGCTGACCCCGCACCTCCCCAGCGGATCTCCGGCTCGGCGTTCGTCCGCGGACTAGACGCGCGCGCACCTTTCCGGTGCGGCAAAAAAGTCGTTGCGCACCAACCTGGCGCGCTGCAATATTTTGTTACATCCCTATGGCCCCGTTTTCCCGGTACAGGCGTCCCGCATCGACCTGGCAAGGCCCTTGCTGGTGCTTGTTGTGATCCCTTTCCTGTCGCATTGCGGAAACTGCCCATGCTGGTCATCCACCAACGCCTGCCCGCTCGCCCGCCCCGCTGGGACGAAGAACTCCACCTGACCTACGAGGCGCGCAGCAAGAGCCGCCTGCGCTGCTTCGCGGCGAGCGGCGAGGAGGTCGGCCTGTTCCTCGAGCGCGGCCAGCCGCCGCTGGCCGACGGCGACTGCCTGGAGGCCCGCGACGGTCGCCTGGTGCGAGTCGTCGCCCGGCCCGAACGTCTGCTCCACGTCACCTGCGCCAGCCCGCTGGAACTGACCCGCGCCGCCTACCACCTGGGCAACCGCCACGTCGCCCTGCAGGTCGGCGACGGCTGGTTGCGCCTGCTCGACGACTACGTGCTGAAAGCCATGCTCGAACAGCTCGGCGCCACGGTGGAGGCCATCGAGGCGCCGTTCCAGCCGGAGCACGGCGCCTACGGCGGAGGCCACCACCACTCGCACCATGGCGAGGCGGAGTTCAACTACGCGCCGCGCCTGCACCAGTTCGGCGGGCGCCGGTGAACAGCATCTGGGCGCGCCTGCGCCTGGCCAGTTCGCAGTTGCCGATCGGCGGATACAGCTATTCCCAGGGCCTGGAGGCGGCCCTCGACAATGGCTGGGTGCGCGACGCCGAGAGCGCGCGGACCTGGCTGGTCGACCAGTTGCAACTGAACCTGGCGCGCTTCGAGGCGCCGCTGCTGGCCGGCCTGCTGCGCGCCGCGCTGGTCGGCGACTGGGCCGCCTGCGATGCGGCCAGCGAACGCCATAGGGCCAGCCGCGAGACCCGCGAGCTGGCCCACGAGAGCCGGCAGATGGGCTTTTCCCTGCGCCAATTGCTGGAAGCCCTGCCCGAGCTCGACGCTCCCGGCCGCGCCTGGCTGGCTCGCCAGGACCCGCCCAATCTCGCCGCCGCCTGGGCGATGGCCGCGCGCGCCTGGCGCCTGGACGCCGAGGAGGCGCTCAGTGCCTGGTTCTGGAGCTGGCTGGAAAACCAGTTGGCGGTGCTGATGAAAACCCTGCCGCTCGGCCAACTGGCCGCGCAGAAACTTGCTTCCAGCCTGCTACCGGAACTCGACCGCGCCTGCGCCGAGGCGCTGCGACGGCCCGCCGTCGAGGGCAGCGCCGCGTTCGGCCTGGCGCTGGCCAGCATGACCCACGAAACCCAGTACAGCCGTCTGTTCCGTTCCTAGGAGAAACCCCATGACATCCCAACCCCTGCGTGTCGGCATCGGCGGTCCGGTGGGCTCCGGCAAGACCGCCCTGACCCTGGCCCTGTGTCGCGAACTGCGCGAGCGCTACAACCTCGCGGTGGTCACCAACGATATCTATACCCAGGAAGACGCGGAGTTCCTGGTGCGCAACGAGGCCCTCGCCCCCGAGCGGATCATCGGCGTGGAAACCGGCGGCTGCCCGCACACGGCGATCCGCGAGGACGCCTCGATCAACCTGGAGGCGGTGGACCAGCTCAACCGGCGCTTCCCCGGCCTCGAACTGATCCTGGTGGAATCCGGCGGCGACAACCTGTCGGCCACCTTCAGCCCCGAGCTGTCCGACCTGACCCTCTACGTGATCGACGTTTCCGCCGGCGACAAGATCCCGCGCAAGGGCGGCCCCGGGATCTGCAAGTCGGACCTGCTGGTGATCAACAAGATCGACCTGGCGCCGCTGGTCGGCGCCTCCCTCGATGTGATGGACCGGGACGCCCGGCGCATGCGCGGCGACAAGCCGTTCGTGTTCAGCAACCAGAAGACCGGCCAGGGCCTGGACGAAATCATCGCCTTCATCGAGCGCCAGGGCCTGCTGACCGCCGCCTGACGCCACCTCGCAACGACAAGGAACCGCCAATGAAACTGCCCAAGCTGCTCGCCACCCTCGCCCTGCTCGCCGCGCCGGCGCTGGCCTTCGCCCATCCTGGCCACGGCGAACACGGCCTGGTCGCCGGCCTCGCCCATCCGCTCACCGGCCTCGACCACCTGCTGGCGATGTTCGCCGTCGGCCTCTGGGCCGCCCAGCAACAGGGCGCCGCGCGCCTCGCCCTGCCCTGCACCTTCGTCGGCACCATGCTGGTCGGCGGGCTGCTCGGCTTCGAGGGCCTGCAACTGCCATTCATGGAAACCGGCATCGCCGCCTCGGTGCTCGCCCTCGGCCTCTGCGTGGCGCTCGCCGTGCGCCCGCCGCTGCCGCTGGCAATGGCCGCCACCGCGCTGTTCGCCCTGGCCCACGGGGTCGCCCACGGCCTGGAGCTGCCGGACCTCTCCAGCCCCTGGCTGTACGCGCTCGGTTTCGTCGCCGCCACCGCCGCGCTGCACGCCGCCGGCTACGCGCTGGTGCGCTTCCTGCCGCAGGCGGCCGCGCCCCTGGTACGTCTGGCCGGGCTGGCCTCGGCGGGCGCCGGGGTCTGGTTGCTGGCCGGCTGAGCCGCCGCTCCCCCTCAGCGCCTGATCAGCACCCGTCGGCCTTGGTGTACGAGGCGCAGGCCATGGGTCTGCGCCAGCATCGCCAGGGCCAGCGGCAGGTCGTCGACGGGAAAGGTGCCGGAGACCCGAAGCGGGTCCAGCGACGGCTCGCACTCGATGCTCTCGCCGCCGTAGCGCATCAGTTCTCCCGCCCACTGCCGCAGCGGCATGTCGTCGGCCACCAGCAGGCCCTGGCGCCAGGCCAGCGCGGCCTCGCTGGCGGACTCGACGGGAGCGATCCGCTGGCGATCGAAGCGCACCCGCTGGCCAGCCCCGATCACCCGGCCATCCGCCGCGCTCGCGGCGCCCTCCGGACGCACCTGGACCGCGCCTTCGTACACCGCCAGCAATGTCTCCGTGCCTTCGCGTCGAATGCTGAAGGCGGTACCCAGCGCGCGCATCAGGCCCTGTTCGGTGCGCACCAGGAACGGCCGCGGCGGCTCGCGCCGATCCGCCGCGGTGCGGATGTAGATCTCTCCGCGATACAGGCGCAGCAGGCGCTGGCCGGCGTCGTAGCGCACGTCCAGCGCGCTGTCGGTGTTGAGTGCCACCTCGCTGCCATCCTCCAGCCGCAGTTCGCGGCGCTCGCCTACGGCAGTCAGGTAGTCGGCGCCGAAACCGTCGCGCCAGACCTCGGCGCGCCACCCCCACCAGGCCAGCGGCGCAGCGCCGATGAGCAGGGCCAGACCGCGCAGCACGGCGCGCCGGCCGCTCCCGGACGGCCGCTCCAGGGTGCGCCGGGCCAGTGCCGGCGGCAGGCTGCCGATCTTCGCCAGCAGCCGCTCGGCACGCCGCCAGGCACGCTGGTGCTCGGCGCTGCGCAGGCGCCAGGCCTCCAGCTCGGCCTGCTGTGCCGGGGCCAGCGGCCCTTCCTGCATCAGCAACAGCCAGGACGCCGCCTCCCGGAGTACCTGCGGGGCGATCGCCTCGCCGGCCGGCGGGCCGGCGAAGCCCGTTGCGTCGAGCCGCTGCGCGCGTGCGGCAGTGCTGTCAGTCATCGGGCATCAGGCTCAGGCAGGTCAGGTAGCCCTGGTGGATGTATTTCTTCACCGTCGGTAGCGCCACGTTCAGCACCTCGGCGATGTCCTTCTGCCTCATGCCGTCCAGGGTCGCCATCAGGAACGCCCGCTTCACCCGCGGGCGCAGGGTATCGAGCAGCGCGTCGATTTCGTGCAGGGCCTCGACGATCACGCTCTGCTGCTCCGGCGACGCTTGCAGCGGTTCGGGCAGCGAGGCCAGGGTCTCCAGCCAGGCGAGTTCCAGCGACTGCCGACGACGCCAGCTGACCAGCACGCAGTTGGCGATGCGCGTCAGGTAGGCGCGCGGCTGGCGGATCGCTTCGCGCTGCGCGGCGTCGTGGCTGGCGAGGATGCGCAGGAAAGTGTCATGGGCCAGGTCGTCGGCCACCTCGCGCCCCCATGAGCGCAGCCGATAGGCCAGCCAGCCGCGTAGCCAGGCGTGGTTTTCGCGGTACAGCGTGGCGACGCTACCACGGTCGGCGGAAAGGACGGGGCTCGGCGCATTCATCGTCAGGAGTCGCATCGGGCTGGGCTCAAGTGCAAATGAAAACTATTATCACTAATTTGCCACACACCACAATGCCAATCCCGCAAAGGGTTCGCCGGGTGTGAAAAGTTTCTCCGGGAATATCCCTTTTTCGATCTCATGCGACAGAGGGGGTGAGAGCCCGCGAATGACGGGCAGCCATCCCATGAGCGAAGCAGCATGTCCCGAACCCCGCGTTTCCCCCGCCTGTCGCGTCCCCGGTCGCGCCTCTCCCCGATCACCCTGGCCCTGCGCTGCGCGTTGTGCGGCCTGGCCGCGAGCGGCGCCGGCCTGACGGGCACCGCCCTGGCACAGGACACCAGCCAGGTGGCGCCCGGCGGCACCCGCCTGTACGACCCGACACCACGCGACTACCGAATTCCGGCCGGCCCGCTGGGCGCCTCTCTCGGCGCCTTCGCCAGCCGCTCCGGACTGCTCCTGTCGTTCGATCCCGAACTGACCCGCGACCGCAGCGCGCCGGCGCTGAACGGCCGCTACACGGTGCTCGAAGGATTGCAGCGAGTACTGTCGCAGACCGGCCTGCAGGTGCTGGCTGGCTCGTCCGGCGCCTATCTGCTGATCGAGCCGCGCAAGGCCGGGGAGGCGCCGGCCGACCTGTCGCCGGTGGTGGTCTCGGCCGCCGAGCTGGCCGATCCGCAGAAGGACACCTACACCGCGCCGCGCTCCTCGGTGTACCTCTCCAGCGAGGACATCGACCGCTTCGGCCGGGTCTCGGTGGGCGACCTGCTCAAGGGCGTGCCCGGCGTACAGGTCGGCGACAGCCGCAACGGCGGCGCGCTGGACGTGAACATCCGCGGCATCCAGGGGCAGAGCCGGGTGGCGGTGCGGGTCGACGGCGCGGAACAGGCGCTGGACGTCTACCGCGGCTATGCCGGCACCCAGCAGCGCAGCTACATCGACCCCGACCTGATCAGCAGCGTGACGGTCAACAAGGGGCCATCGAACAAGTCCGGGGCGATCGGCGGCACGCTGGACATGCAGACCCTCGGCGTCGACGACATCCTGGTGGACGGCAAGGGCATCGGCGTGCGCCTCACCGGCGACGCCTGGAACAACGGCGTCGCGCCGCAGCACCGCAGCGCCAGTTCGAAGGACGAGGACCTCAGCACGGCGCCGCACGACGATCACGGCAGCCTGTTCGGTTCGCAGGCGAAGTCCGGCAGCGCCGCGTTCGCCTACCGCAACGAACGCCTGGACCTGGTCGCGGCCTACGCGCAGCGCAACCAGGGCAACTATTTCTCCGGCAAGAAGGGCCAGGACCGCTACCGCGTCTACAGCCCCTACGGCAGCGAGGAAAACAGCGTGGCAACGGTCTACAACGCCGGCGAGGAAGTGCTCAACTCCTCGACGGAAACCGAATCGTACCTGCTCAAGGCGACCTGGCGGATCGCCGACGAACACAGCCTCGACCTCGGCTACCGCCGCTACGACGGGCGCACCGGGGAAATCATGCCGTCGGACATCTTCCGCCTCGGCACCGCGGGCATCTACCAGTACCCGCTGAGCGAAGTGAAGATCGACACCTACACCGCGCGCTACCACTACCTGCCCGAAGGCAATCCGCTGCTGGACCTGAACGCCGGCCTGTGGCTGACCGAAGCGAAGACCGACACCCTGACCTCGGTGCTGGCGCCGCGCTCGCAGGCCTATCGCTCCGACCGCAACTGGACCCGCCAGGACAATCGGCGGATCGGCGGCGACCTGAACAACGTCGCGCGCTTCGCGACCGACTACGGCGACTTCAAGCTCGACCTGGGCGGCGCGTTCCAGTTCGAGGACCTCCAGCCGCAGAAAAGCGTGGTCACCACCCTCCACGATATCAACGCCCAGCGCACCCTGCGCGACGGTTCGCGGCAGGAGTACAGCCTCAACGGCAAGCTGGAGTACAAGCCGATCGAGCGGCTGAGCCTGTGGGGCGGCGGCCGCTACAGCCATTTCCGCAGCAAGGACAACGGCATCTCCGCCACGGCGCGGCGCGAGGATCGCGACGTGCGCTTCATCACGGTGAGCAAGCCCGACTACTACGGCTCGATGATGTGGTTCCCCGACCGGAACGGCGAGTACACCGATGCCACCGACCCGCGCCTGCACAACGGCATCGTCAGCGCCAACACCAACAACCCGTTCGAAGGCATTCCCTTCGACGAGATCGGCCCGGCCGACGTGACGGTCTATCCCTCGGCGGTCACCAACGTGGTCACCGGCTACGACTATGCCGGCAAGCGCAGCAGCAGCGGCGGCGGCTTCGCGCCGGCCTTCGGGATCAACTTCGAGCTGGCCCCAAACACCTTCGTCTACGCCTCCTACACCCAGGGCCTGCGCCTGCCGTCGCTGTTCGAGACCAGCCGCGGCACCCTGCAGGTCGAGCCGGGCAAGGACCTCAAGCCCGAGCGTTCGCGCAGCTGGGAGATCGGCGCCAGCGCACTGCGCGAAGGCCTGCTGGCCGAACGCGACTCGGCGGCGATCAAGCTGGCGTACTTCAACAACACCATCAAGAACTACATCACCCGCTACTACGACCCGAGCCCCGGCCTGATGGGCCTGATGACCTTCAGCAACACCGACAGCTACCGCACCAGCGGCCTGGAACTGCAATCGCACTACGACGCGGGCCGGGTATTCGCCGACCTGTCGGCGACCTACTACCTGAAGACCGAGACCTGCGACGCCGCCTTCGCCGCCAAGCTGCGCGCCAGCGCCAACGAGTACCAGCGCACCGCGAACACGCCGAACTGCACGCCGGGCAGCTTCATGGGTTCCTACACCAACACGCAGAACCCGCCACGCTTCTCGGCCAACCTGCTCGCCGGCCTGCGCTTCTTCGACGAGAGCCTGACCCTCGGCGGGCGCATGACCTACACCTCCGGCCCCACCGCGACGGTGGACAAGCCCTGGCAGACCGGCGCCACCACCCCGCAGATCGAGTACCGCTCGGTGCAACTGTTCGACCTGTTCCTCAACTACAAGCTGTTCGAGCACACCGAGCTGAACGCCTCGCTGCAGAACCTCACCGACCGCTACTACCTCGACCCGCTGGCGCAAAGCTTCATGCCCGCCCCAGGGCGTACCCTGCGCGTGGGACTACGGGCGAAGTTCTGAGCCCCCCGGAGAAGCCGCAAGACAGCGTGCGTCACCGCCTGCTCCGGTAGGGCGAATAACCGCGCAGCGGATATCCGCCGATGGATCGAGCCCCCTCCCCCATGTCGGGAGAGGGCGTGTCCAGGGCGAAAGCGGCGTGCATTACCAGGACAACGGATAGCTCACCACCACCCGCGTCTGGTCGAAGTCGCTGTTGAAGCTGCGCCGGTTGCTGGCGTGATTGACCCGAACGTTGAGCCGCGCCAGCGGGCCGCTCTGCACGGTGTAGCCGAGTTCGACGTCGCGCTCCCATTCCTTGCCGCCGCTGCCGGCCTTGGTGCTGGCGTTGGAGCCATGGCCGTAGCGGACCATGCCGATCAGGCCCGGCCAGCCGAGACCGACGAAGTCGTAGTCGTAGCGCACCTGCCAGGAGCGTTCGTCGGCGTTGGTGAAGTTGCCGTTGAACATGTCGTTGCCCATGCTCCGCCCGCTGCTGCCGTAGACCGACTGCCAGCCGCTGTCGCCGCCGACCTTCTGCAGGCCGAGATAGAAAGTGTGCAGGCCGATGCCGGCGGAGAACAGGCCGTAGACGGTGTGGCTGTCGATCTCGCCGCCGCGCGCGGCGCCGTCGTCGCGGTCGACGAACAGGCCGAGGTTGGCGCCCAGGGTCCAATCGCCGACGCGTTGCTTGTGCAACAGGTTGGCGTAGCTCTGCCGGTAGATATCCTCCAGTTGCCCATGCCACAGCCCGAGCTGGGTGCGCTCGCGGTTGAAGCGGTACTCGGCGCCGGCGTAGTTGAAACCGTCCGATTTCCGCGTCGGCGCGCTCCAGGCCGACAGGTCCTGCATGTCCGCCGAATTGCGCAGGCTCACCGCGTCGAAGCGTCCGGCTTGCAGGGCCAGGCCCGGCAGCTCGCGGGAAACCACGGCGAAGCCGCGGAACGTCTGCGGCAGCAGGCGTCCGTCGTCGTAGCGCAACAGCGGAATGTCCGGGAGCATCTCGCCGATCTTCAGTTCGCTGGCCGAAACGCGCAGCTTGGCGGAGACGCCGACACGCCCATAGTTGTCCGCCGCACGACCGTCATCGTGCAACGGAAGAAGCTCGGAATTGCTGGTGCCACGTCCGCTGTTCAGCTTCACGCCGAACAGGCCGATGGCGTCGAGGCCGACGCCGACCGTGCCCGGGGTATAGCCGGAACTGAACTTGAGGATGAAGCCCTGCGCCCACTCGTCCACCAGGCTCTTGCCGGCATCGTGGTCGCGGAAATCGCGGTTGAAGTAATAGTTGCGCAGGACCAGATCGGTCTTCGCATCCTCCAGGAAGCCGCCCTCGGCGGCTTGCGCGGCAAGACAGGCGAGCATCGGCAGGACCGCCCCTGCGTTGCGCGGGACTGCGGTTTTACGACGGATTTTCATTGTTATTGTGCTCCGTTTTTCAGGGACGACCGGGCCCCGGCAGCCTCTGCGGGCCACCTGGCGACGACGGTCGGGTCAGCGGCGGGGCACGGGCCCCGCCGCCAGGGTCAGAACGGGTACTGGCGCGGCGCGTGCTGCACGCTGATCCAGTGGTCGGTGGTGAATTCCTCGATGGCCCAGTCGCCGTTGAAGCGGCCAAGTCCGGAGTTCTTCTCGCCGCCGAACGGCGCGTTGGCCTCGTCGTTCACCGGAATGTCGTTGACGTGGGTCATCCCCGCACGAAGCTGGCGGGCAAAGCGCACCGCGCGTTCCAGGTCGCGGCTGAACACCGCGCTGGACAGCCCGTATTCGCTGGCGTTGGCCAACTCCAGCGCATGCGCCTCGTCGCGCGCGCGGAGCAGGCCGACCAGCGGGCCGAAGATTTCATCGCGGGCGATCTCCATCGTCGCGGTAACCTCGCCGAATACGTGCGGAGCCAGCAACTGCCCATCGACGCCGCCCTCGTACAGCGGCTTGGCGCCTTCCTGGCGGGCCAGGCGGATCTTCTCCAGCAGGCCTTCGAGCTGGCGCGCGTTGACGATCGGCCCGACCGCGGTATCGGCGCGCTGCGGATCGCCGACGCGGAGGCCCTTGACCCGCTCGACGAAGCGCGCGGCGAAGGCGTCGTAGAGGCTGTCCTCGACGATGATGCGGTTGATCGCCATGCAGATCTGCCCCTGGTGGAGGAACTTGCCGAACACCGCGGCATTCACCGCCTGCTCCAGGTCGGCGTCGCCGAGCACCACGAACGGACTGTTGCCGCCCAGCTCCAGCGCCACGTGCTTGAGGTGCGCGCCGCCGCTGGCGATGCGGCCGATGTTGCGGCCCACCGGGGTCGATCCGGTGAAGGTCACCAGGCCCGGCACCGGGTGTTCGACGAAGGCGTCGCCGATCTCGCTGCCGGGACCGACCACCACGCTGAACAGCCCGGCCGGCAGCCCGGCCTCTTCGAAGATCCGCGCCAGCAGCAGTCCGCCGCAGACCGGCGTGTCGCTGGCCGGCTTGACCACCACCGCGTTGCCCAGCGCCAGGGCCGGGGCGATGGAACGCTGGGTCAGGTGCAGCGGGAAGTTCCACGGGCTGATCACCCCGACCACGCCGATGGCGCTGCGGTAGACCCGGCTTTCCTTGCCCGGCACGTCGGACTCGACGATGCGCCCGTGCACCCGTGCCGGGAACGACGCCGACTCCAGGGTGATCGCGCGCGCCGCGCCCCATTCGATCTCGGCCTTCAGGCGGGTGCTGCCGGACTCGCGGATGATCCAGTCGACGATCTCCTCGTGGCGGCGGTCGAACACCTCCACCGCCTTGTACAGCACCGCCGCGCGTGCCGAGGGCCCGAGCGCGGCCCATGCCGGCTGGACCTCGGCGGCCTTGGCGTAGGCGGCATCGAGGTCGTCGCGGTCGGCCTGCTCGATCTCCAGCAGCAGGCTGCCGTCGAACGGGTTGCTCACCTTCAGCCGGCGACCGGCCCGGCCGTGGCGCCACTCGCCGGCGATGGGTAGCAGGTGCAGATCCGGATAGACAGTATTGAATTCGCTCATGGCAGGACTCCTAGGTGCACAGGGATCATGGGTGATGACTGCTGGCGACGGCTGGCGTCGCCGCGGCTTGTCGCTCGTCGGCCATGCGCGCCTCGATCAGGCGCACCAGGCCAAGCAGCATTTCGCAATGAGGTACCGCGAGACCCGCACGACGCGCCCTGGCCAGCACTTCGCCGTTGATCGAGCCGATTTCCGTGGGCCGTCCGGCCAGCACGTCCTGCAGCATCGACGGCTGGTGCGCGCGATGCTGGGCCATGGCTTCGGCGACACTGGCCAGGCAACGTCGCGCATCCGCCGCTACGCCTTCCGCGTGGGCCACGCCGACGACTTCCTCTACTATGCCACGGGCCAGTTCGGCGCCCGCCGGTAGCGCAGTCAATTGCCCCACCCGGCAGCCGGTAACCGCACACAAACTGTTCAGGGCGGCGTTGAACGCAACCTTTTCCCAGATCGAGGTCCAGACCTCCCGGTCCACCGCGCAACGCAGCCCTGCGGCGTCGAGCACGGCCGCGACCTCGGCAGCCGCGGCACGCTCCACGGCATCAGCCGACAGCATCCGCACCACGCCCTGCCCGTGGGAGCGAACGTGTCCCGGCCCCACGCGATCAGCGGGCCAGGTGGTCATGCCGATCATCACCTGCTCCGGGGAGAAGTGCCGGCACAACCGCTCGGCGTTACCCAGGCCATTCTGCAGGGACAGGACCAGGGTCCGTCCGTCGACCAGCCCGGCGACGCTTTCCAGCGCCTTGTCAGTATGCAAGGTCTTGGTGAACACCAGCAGCAGGTCGGGCCGGCCCGGCGCCTGCTCCGGACGGCAGGCCCGCAGCCCGCCGATCCGCCGGTCGCCGCTGTCGGTCTGCAAGCGCAGGCCCCGCTGGCGAATCGTCTCCAGATGCGCCTCGTCGATATCCAGCAACACCACGTCCTGCCCGCTTTCCGCGAGCAAGCCACCGAACAGCGAGCCCATGGCTCCCGCCCCCAGGATACTGATCCTCATCGCTCCTCCTCTCTCACTCCGGTTGCCAGCAACCGCTCTCCTGCGCGGCCATCCGCGCCACCTGCCGGAACCTGCCGCCCCCAGGCCACGGGAATGTGGCGTCGCACCTGGGTCAGGGCCAGCAGGGCCAGCAGCATTACCGTCCCCAGCAGGATCAGATAGCCCTGCGCGCCACTCAGGCTGATCACGCCGGCACCGGCGAATGCGCTCAGGATCGCCCCCAGCCGACCGAAGGCCAACGCCGAGGCAGTGCCGGTGGCCCGAACGCTGGTCGGGTAGATGTAGGCGCACAGCGCATACAAGGTGGACTGCACGGCATTGACGAACAGTCCATGCACGCCGAAGCCGAAGATCAGCAACGCGCTCTGCCGGTCGGCGTCGAGCGCCAACATGGCGAAGGCGCTGGCAGCCCCCGCGGCGCAACAGACGAGCAGCGGCCAGAACGAACCCCAGCGGGTCATGACGCTGGCGCAGACCAGCGCGCCGATCACGCCGCCCAGGTTGTAGGCGGTCAGGCCGGAACCGGCGACTGCGAGCGGCAGCCCTTCGGACAGGAGCATGGTCGGTAGCCAACTGAAGGCACTGTAGACAGCGGTCAGGCACATGAAGAACGCTACCCATATGGCGAGAGTGTCGCGTCCGTAGCCAGGGGCGAACAATGCACGGAAGCCATCCTGTTTTTCTTTCGCCTGTTCCAGCGCATCGATGTAGCGCATCCCACTGGCCATGGGCCGCTCCATGCGTCCGAGCAGCCGCCCCAGCTCCTTCCAGCGCCCAGGCCGACGCGCCAGGAAACGCGGCGACTCCGGCAACGCCACCAGCAACAGGAAACCCAGCGCCAGCGGTAGCGCCCCTCCCAGGAAGAACAGCATGCGCCAGCCATACAAGGGCAGGATGTGGGCGGAAAACAGACCAGCCAGCATCCCGCCCAGAGGTACGCAGACGATGGTCGCCGTCACCGCCACGGTGCGCCGGCGTGCCGGTGTGAACTCCGCCGTCATGGTGGTGGCGCTGGGCAAGGCGCCGCCGATCCCCAGCCCGGCGACGAAGCGCAGCAGCGCCACCGTCAGCGCGTCCGGCGCCAGGCCGATGGCACAGGTCGCGGAACCGAACAGGAAGACACTGGCGACCACCGCTGTACGTCTGCCGAAGCGGTCAGCGAACAGGCCGGCGCAAGCACTGCCGATCCCCATCCCGATCAGCCCGGCGGCCACCGCCGGGGCGAAGGCTTCGCGGCTGATCCCCCATTCCTGGATCATCAACGGGATGGCAAAACCGATGAGCTGGCCGTCGAAACCGTCCAGCACGATGGAAAGCGCGGCCAGCAGGACCACCAGCTTTTGCATGCGGGTGAAAGGTCCGTCGTCGAGCAGGCTGCCGATATCGGCGACGCGATCGCCGCCAGGCTCGACCGGGGAAGCGGCGCCAAGCGCCGCGCGAACGGAAATCGTGTTCATGACCACCTCTTTTTTATTGTTGTGGTGTATCTGTGGCCGGCACGCCGGCACTCAGGGCTCGATGGTTTGCGTCGGCACCTCGATCAAAATCGGGCGATCAGCGGCCAGGGCATGCTTCAAGGCGCTTTCCAGCTCTTCGCGGGTGGCTGCGTGGAGCGCCTCGACGCCATAGCCGCGGGCGATCGCGCAGAAGTCCAGGCCGGGCACGTCGAGCCCCGGCGCATCGGGCACCTCGAGCACCCCGGCGAACCAGCGCAGGGCGCCGTAGGTACCGTTCTTGAGGATGATGAACACCGCCGGCACGCGGTATTGCGCGGCGCTCCAGAGTGCGGTGATGCCATAGTTGGCCGAGCCGTCGCCGATGATCCCGATCACCTGCCGCCGCGGCTGCGCCAGTTGCGCGCCGACCGCCGCCGGCAGGCCGAAGCCGAGTCCGCCGGCGGCCGGGAAGAAGTAGCTGCCTGGCTCGCGCATCTCCACGCGCTGCCAGAAGGCGGTCACGGTGGAAGTCGACTCCTTGACGAAGATGGCGTCGCGCGGGGCCAGCGCATCGATCACGTCGAACACGGTTTCCGGACGCAGCGGTCCACCCTCCTCGGCCAGCGCCGGCGGTCGCGGCAACGCTTCGGGCAACGGCCGCGCACTGGGGCGGACCTGTTCGAGCAGTGCCTCGAGGGTCAGCGCGATGTCGCCGACCAACGCGTCGCCCATCGGCGCCCGTGCCGCTTCGCCGGGATCGCAGGTGACCTGCACCAGCTCGGCGCCGGCCGGCAGGTAGTCGCCGGGGGCGAACTGGTGATAGCGGAACACCGGCGCGCCGACCACCAGGATCAGGTCATGGCCGTCCAGCAGCCGGCTGATCCCGGCGATGGCCGCCGGCAGCACGCCGCGGAAGCAGGCATGGCGGGTGGGGAACGGACAGCGCGAGGCCGACGGCGCGATCCAGGCCGGCATCCGCAGCTTCTCCGCCAGTTGCACGGCCAGGCCGTTGGCATTCGCCCCGTCGACGTCCGGACCGAGCACCAGCACCGGGTTGCGCGAGCGCGACAGGCGCTCGCCGAGTTCGGCCAGCAACGCCGGCGCCGGCAGCGCGGCGCCGCTGACCTGGCGTGCGGCCAGGTGTTCGACGCCGGCCGGTGCCGGTTGCGCCCAGTCGTCGTAGGGAATCGACAGGTACACCGGCGCCCGCGGCGGCAGGCTGGCGGTCTGGATCGCCTGGCTCAGCGCGCGCGGCACATCCTGGGCGCAGGCCGGCTCGTGGCTCCATTTCACCAGCGGCTTGGGCAGTTGCCCGGCATCGACGTTGGCGAGCATCGCCTCGACCCCGATCATCGAGCGCACCTGCTGCCCGGCGGTGATGACCAGGGGGCTATGGGAGTACCAGGCGTTGGTCAGCGCGCCCATGCCGTTGCCGGTGCCAGCCGCCGCATGCAGGTTGACGAAGGCCGGGCGGCCGCTGGCCAGGGCGAAGCCATCGGCCATGCCGACCACCGCGCCCTCGTGCAGGCCGAGGATGTAGCGGAAATCCTCGGGGAAGTCCTTGAGGAACGGCAGCTCGTTGGAGCCGGGGTTGCCGAAGACGGTGGTCAGGCCGTGGCGACGGAGAATCTGGTAAGACGCGGAATGGACGGTTTTCATGCAGGCCTTCAAGCTCGTTTCCTGGATTTGCGCTACTGTTGCAGCCGCTCGATAATCAATCAAATCGATACTCTTTCTATAAAAAATAGAACCGATCTATATGAGTCCGATCGATCTCAACCTGATCCGCACCTTCGTCACCCTCTACGAAGCCGGCAGCGTGACCCTCGCCGCGGAGCGCCTGTTCGTCACCCAGCCATCGGTGAGCTACGCCCTGGCACGCCTGCGCGAACTGTTCGACGACGCGCTGTTCACCCGCACCCGCGACGGCATCCAGCCGACCTTCGTCGCCGAGCAGCTCTACGGCACCTTCCGCGAGTCGCTGACGCGCATCGAGGGCGCGGTACAGAGCGTTCGCCACTTCGATCCGGCGACCACCGAGCGACGTTTCCGCATCGCCCTCACCGATCTCGGCGAAGTGGGTTTCCTCTCGCTGATCCTCGAACGCCTGACCCGCGACGCGCCGTTCGCCGAAGTGGAAGTGCTGCCGCTGCAGGTGGACGAGGTCGGCGCCTGGCTGAGCAGCGCCAAGGTCGACGCGGCGATCTGCCGCCAGCCGGTGCCCGGCGCGCGCAGCCAGCGGGTCCTGCACGAGCGCTACGTGTGCCTGCTCAGCGACCGCCACCCACGGATCGGCGACAGCCTGAGCCTGGAGCAGTACCTGGCCGAGCGGCACATCGTGGTGACCCGTACCTCCGGCCACGGCATCGCCGAGGACGTGCTCGAGGCCATGCAGGTGCAGCGCCGCATCAGCCTGCGGGTGCCGCACTTCTCGGTGCTGCCGAAGATCATTCCCGGTACCGAGCTGCTGACCATCCTGCCGGCGCAGATCGCCTATCGCTTCGTCGCCGAAGGCGGCATGCGCATGCTCGAACTGCCCTTCACCCTGCCGCCGTTCGACGTTTCCCTGCACTGGCACGAGAGCAGCGAACGCTCGGCGGCGCTGAACTGGTTCCGCACCACCATCGCCGAGGCGATCATCGCCGCCCAGCGCTGAAACGCCGGCGGCCCTCACGCAGCGTCTCCCAGCGTCGGCGAGCGCTCGCGACGCCGCGCACCGAGCAGCGGCAACACGGCGGCCGCGACGACGAACACCGCCGCGAACGCACCATAGAGGGACAGCGGTTGCCAGCCGTCGTCGAGCAGGAGCCCGGCCACCAGCGGCGAGAGGATCGCCCCGCCGCGACCGACGCCGATCCCCCAGCCGACCCCGGTGGCGCGCACCGAAGCGTCGTAGAGGCTCGGCGCCAGGGCATACAGGCCGGCCACGCAGGCGTTGGCGCAAAGCCCGATCAGCAGTCCCAGCGGCAAGGCCGCGCCGGGCAGCCCGGCGCTCAGCGAGAACAGCGCGAGCAGAGCGGCGGTAAGCAGCATGAACAGCGCCAGCACCCGCTCCAGGCGAAAGCGCGCGGCAAGCCCGCCGAGCAAGGCGGCACCGAAGATCCCGCCGATGCTCAGCAGGGTACCGCCGGTGATGCCCTGGGCGGTGGACAGGCCGGCGGCGACCAGCAGCTTCGGCGTCCAGCTCATGATGAAGTAGAAGCCGAACATCACCAGGAAGAACAGCGCCCAGAGCAGCAGCGTGGTGCGTCGCTGGGCAACGCAGAGCAACCGGGCGAGGCGGCTACCGTGCTCCGCTCCGCCGCCGGGCGGGCTCGGCAGTTCCGCGAGCGCCGCGCGGCCCAGGCGCCGGGCCAGCGCGTTGACCCGTTGCAACGCCCGCGGCGGCCGGCGCGCCAGGAGGAAGTCCAGCGACTCCGGCAGGCACAGGCAGACCAGGGGGATCACCGCCAGGGTCAGGCCAGCACCGAAGACGAACACCGAGCGCCAGCCCCAGGCGCCGATCAGCCATACCGCGAGCAGTCCGCCAAGGGTCGCGCCGAGCGCGTAGCCGGTGGACTGCAGGCTTACCGCCAGGCCGCGCCAGCGCCGCGAGGCGTACTCGCTGGCGATCACGTTGCTGCTGGCGAGGATGCCGCCGATGCCCAGCCCGGTCAGCCCGCGCAGCAACGCCAGTTGCCAGGCCGCCTGGCTCAGCGCCGAGGCGAGCATGCCCAGGCCCGACAGCGCCAGGCAGGCGAGGATCAGCGGGCGGCGCCCCCAGCGGTCGGCCCAGGGCGCGATGAACAGCGAGCCGGCAGCCATGCCGAAGAGGCCGGCGCTGAGCAGCAGGCCGATCTCGGCGCCGCCCAGGTTCCATTCGGCGGCCACCGAGGATGCGGTGAAGGCCATCACCAGCACGTCGAAGCCATCGATCAGGTTGAGCACGATGCACACAGCCACCGCCAGCCACTGGAACGGCCGCATCGGTTCGTCGTCGAGAGCGCGGCGCAAGTCCCGGTTCATGGGCGGCCCTCCCCGAGCGGACAGGAAGGAAGCGACGGCAGGTGGGAGCGAGGCGCGGGAATGCAGGAATCCATCATCGGGAAGACCCTTTTTCTTGTTGTTGTAGGCACGGCAAGCGCAGGCACCCTGGCACCGTTGCGTCGATGCCGCAATCTTATTGGATCCATTTTTGCGACAAGAAAACGGATGAGCAGCGGATATCCCACTGTCAACGGAATATGAGAAAGGCTCTGGAACGAGGTAATTGAGCGGTCTACTCCTGAAGTTTTTTATGTTCGACTATCGAACAGATTATTTTTTGTACAGAATCGGTTGACTTGGAAAAGTTGTCTCGCGAATCATTGGATCCAATTACAAAAACAACGAGAGGATCCGATGATGTTTCCGAAGAACGCCTGGTACGTGGCCTGCACCCCCGACGAACTGGCCGGCAAGCCGCTCGGCCGACGCATCTGCGACGAGCCGATGGTTTTCTACCGAGGCGAGGACGGTCGCGTGGCGGCCCTCGAGGATTTCTGCCCGCACCGTGGCGCGCCGCTGTCGCTGGGCTTCGTCGAGGACGGCGTGCTGGTCTGCGGCTACCACGGCCTGGCGATGGGCGAGGACGGCCGCACCCGCGCGATGCCCGGCCAGCGAGTTCGCGGCTTCCCCTGTATCCGCCGCTTCCCGGTGCAGGAACGGCACGGCTTCGTCTGGGTCTGGCCGGGCGCGGAAGAACAGGCCGACGCCGCGCTGATACCCCGCCTGGAATGGGCGGAAAGCCCCGATTGGGCCTATGGCGGCGGGCTGTACCACATCCACTGCGACTATCGCCTGATGATCGACAACCTGATGGACCTGACCCACGAGACCTACGTCCATGCGTCCAGCATCGGCCAGAAGGAAATCGATGAGGCCGCGCCGACCACGCGGGTGGAAGGCGACGAGGTGATCACCAGCCGCCACATGGAGAATGTCATGGCCCCGCCGTTCTGGCGCATGGCCCTGCGCGGCAACGGCCTGGCCGACGACGTGGCGGTGGACCGCTGGCAGATCTGCCGCTTCACGCCGCCCAGCCACGTGCTGATCGAGGTCGGCGTGGCCCACGCCGGCCACGGCGGCTACCAGGCGCCGGCGGAGCGCAAGGCGGCGAGCATCGTGGTCGACTTCATCACCCCGGAGAGCGACACCTCCATCTGGTACTTCTGGGGCATGGCGCGCAACTTCCAGGCCCACGACCAGGCGCTCACCGAGAGCATTCGCGAAGGCCAGGGAAAGATCTTCGGCGAAGACCTGGAAATGCTCGAAAGCCAGCAGCGCAACCTGCTGCGCCATCCACGGCGCGACCTGCTGAAACTGAACATCGACGCCGGCGGTGTGCAGGCCCGGCGCATCATCGAGCGCCTGCTGGCGGACGAGCGCCAGGCCGCCGCCCCCAACTGCGCCCAGGCCTGACGGGAGCCTTCGCCATGATCGAGGTCATCGTCGGCGCCATCCGCCTGG
Organism: Pseudomonas sp. HMSC066A08; assembly: GCF_001813025.1. NCBI lineage: Bacteria > Pseudomonadati > Pseudomonadota > Gammaproteobacteria > Pseudomonadales > Pseudomonadaceae > Pseudomonas > Pseudomonas sp. HMSC066A08. The sequence continues at coordinate 220,084 of NZ_KV811299.1, read as the reverse complement.
AGGCGCAGGATATCCACAGCTTCGAACTGTTCCGGGCCGACGGGGCGGCACTGCCGTCCTTCGAGCCGGGCGCGCACATCGACCTGCACCTGCCCAACGGCCTGGTCCGCCAGTACTCCCTCTGCGGCCCCGCCGAACGGCCGCGCCACTACCGTATCGCCGTACTGCGCTGCCGCGACTCGCGCGGCGGCTCGGCCACGCTGCACGCCGAACTGCGGGTCGGCCAGCGGCTGCGCATCGGCGAGCCGCGCAATCTCTTCCCGCTGTCGCCGGAGCCCGGTCCGCGCCTGCTGTTCGCCGGCGGCATCGGCATCACGCCGCTGCTGGCGATGGCCGAACACCTGGCCCGCGATGGCGCCGACTTCCAGTTGCACTACTGCGCGCATTCCGCCGAGCGCGCGGCCTTCGTCGACTACCTTGGCCAGTGTGCCTTCGCCGACCGCGTGCACTGCCACTTCGACCACGGCGACAGCAGCCGGCGCGCGGACCTTCGCGCCCTGCTGGCGACCAGTCCGCGCGACGCCCAGCTATACCTTTGCGGGCCGGCGGGCTTCATGCAGTGGATCGAAGAAAGCGCCCGCGAACTGGGCTGGGAAGCAGGTCGGCTGCATCGCGAGCACTTCGCCGCCGCGCCACGAGACGCCAGTGCGGACGGCACCTTCGAAGTGCAGTTGGCCAGCAACGGGGCGCTGATCCGGGTCGCCGCCGGGCAGACCGTGCTGGCGGCGCTGCGCGAAGCCGGGGTGGACCTGCCGGCGTCCTGCGAGCAGGGCATCTGCGGCACCTGCCTGACCCGCGTGCTGGACGGCGAGCCGGAGCATCGCGACCTCTACCTCAGCGAAGAGGAGCAGGCCGCCAACGATTGCTTCACGCCCTGCTGTTCGCGTTCGCGCAGCCCACGGCTGGTGCTGGATCTCTAGTCGGCGGCGACGTCGCCGTGAAGCACGGTGACACCCTGCCGCGCCGGATCGAAGTAGTCGGCGTAGCGCAGGGTCGCGTTGGCGTGCTCGCGCATGATCGCCTCGGCGCGCGCCCCCTGGCCGTTGACCAGCGCGTCGACCACCGCGTGGTGCTGCATGTGGGCGAAGTTGAAACGGCGGAACTCCTGCTCGAGATTGTCGCGATCCACCGCCAGGGCGCTCACCGAGGCGAACGGCAGGTGGTCGTTGCGCGCCAGCGCCACGGCGATCGCCGGGTTGCCGCTGGCCTCGATGATGGTACGGTGGAAACGCATGTTCATGCGCTGGTAGCGCTCCAGCTCCTCCATCAGGACCCGGCCGTTGGCGAACAATCGGTCGCCCTCGGCCAGGCATTCCTCCAGGGTCGCCCGTGCCTCGGCGGACAACCCGCGCTCGGCCGCCTGGCGCGCCGCCAGGCCTTCCAGCACGCCGCGCACCTCGACCGCGCCGGCGATATCCTCGCGGGTCACCGCGCGCACCCTGTAGCCGCGCCCGGTCTTGCACAGCAGGCCTTCCTGCTCGAGGGTACGCAGGGCGATGCGCACCGGCATGCGCGAGACCTGCAGGCGTTCGGCGGTGGGAATCTCAACGATGCGCTCGCCGGCGGCGAGTTCACCGGAAGCGATCAGCTTGCGCAGCTCGGCCAGCACGCGTTGGCCCGGTTTGCTCATGGAATTCGCTTATTCGATCGGGACGACCGGGGCATCATAGCGTGCCCCGGCCGCCTCCGCCGGTCAGCTTTCGCGGTGGATGGCGAAGCCGGCCCAGGACTGGCTCACCGGCATGATCTCGAGGCTGTTGATGTTCAGGTGGGCGGGCTGGTTCATGATCCAGAAGATGGTCTCGGCGATGTCTTCCGGCTGGATCGGATGGGCCCCGGCGTAGGTCTTGTCGTAGCGCGCCTGGTCGCCGCCGAAGCGGACCAGGGAGAACTCGCTCTCGCACAACCCCGGCTCGAGGTTGGTCACGCGCACCCCGGTGCCCTGCAGGTCGCAACGCAGGTTCAGGGAGAATTGCTCGACGAAAGCCTTGGTGCCGCCGTAGACATGGCTACCCGGATAGGGCCACTTGCCGGCCACCGAACCCAAGTTGACGATGCTCGCCCCGGCGCCGTGGGCGATCAGCCGCGGCAGCAGCAGGCGCGTGCTGTAGAGCAGGCCCTTGATGTTGGTGTCGACCATGGTGTCCCAGTCGTCCAGGTCGCAGGACTGCGCCGGGTCGGTGCCCAGCGCCAGGCCGGCGTTGTTGATCAGGCCGCGCAGGGTGGCGAATTCTTCCGGCAGGTTGTCCACGGCCGCGCTCATCGCCGCGCGGTCGCGCACGTCCAGGGTCAGCGGCAACACCCGGGTCTTCGCCGAAAGCTCGCCGGCCAGGGCTTGCAGACGCTCCTCGCGACGGCCGGTGAGCACCAGCGACCAGCCGGCCTCGGCGAAACGACGGGCGCAGGCTTCGCCGAAGCCTGAGGTGGCGCCGGTGATGAACAGGGTGGACGACATGGGCATCTCCTCGTACGGGGCGGAAAAACGATGTCCGGGGATTCTAGAGCCTCGCCGTGCCCGGTTGGCCATACAGTTGCGCACGAGTTTGCCGAGGCGCCTGCTCAAAAAACGACCAACCCCGCGGAACCCGCACTGTGCTTGGGCCGCAGCGAATAGCCACCAACTTGTCCACAGGTCGTCGCACAGTTTTCCTGAACAACTGTGGCAGCGGCATGACCACGCGTTGGGGATAAGTGCCCCGGCGCGAACACTGATCATTTTCTGACCAGCCACGCCTAACCCTCGCCGATTCAGGGGCTTGGCGGTTCTTACCCACCTTATCCACAAGCCCCCGCACAGAAATCCTGAACAACCTCAGGTGGCGTTATCCACAACCCGGCGCGCGGCGACCAGGTCCTCCAGCGCATAACCCACCGACTTGAACAGGGTGATTTCCGCGGGATCGCCGCGCCGCCCTGCCCCGCCCAGCAAATCGCGCAGTTCGGTGGATATCGCCTCGCGCCCGATGGCGCCTTCGGCGATCGCCTGCAACAGGTCGCCGGCCTCTTCCAGCGCGCCTGCGCGGGTGTCCACCACGACCCGCGCGCGCGCCACCGCCAGGGCGTCGGTCTCGCGCATGGACGGCAGGAAGGCGCCGACCAGGTCGAGATGGACGCCCGGCTTCAGCCATGCGCCGCGCACCAGCGCTTCGCGGGAGGTGGTAACGCAACTGACGCAATCGGCCGCCTCCACCGCCGTGCGCAACCCGTCGGCCGCTCGCGCCGGGTAGCCCTCCTCGCGCAGCCGGGCGGCCAGCGCGGCGGCCTTGGCCGGATCGCGGCCCCAGATGTCGATGTGGCGATAGTCGCGCACGCAGGCGTGAGCCCGCACCATGTGCGCAGCCAGGGTTCCGCAGCCGACCACCAGCAGGCGCCGCGCATCGTCCCGCGCCAGGTAGTCGGCGGCCAGCGCCGAGCTGCAGGCGGTACGCCGGGCGGTCAGCTCCGAAGCCTCCAGCAACGCCAGCGGGCGACCGTCTTCGCCGTCGAACAGAGCGAACACCGCGGCCACCGCCGGCAGGCCACGCGCCCCATTGCCAGGGAACACCGTCACCAGTTTCACGCCGATCCCCTCACCGGCCTGCCACACCGGCATCTGTAGCAGCGAGGCCTGCGCCGGCAAGGCATGGCAGCTGCGCAGCGGCGCGCTGCAAGGCTTGGCCAGGCCGATGCGCAACGCCTCGATCAGTTGTGGATAAGACAGGCGCTCGGCGACCTCGGCGTTGCTGAAAAAGCGCAGGCTGTGCATAAGTCGAGTTTCCTCCGTGGCTCCAGGGCAGCGCCCGCCCCGGCGGCCAGGCAGCCGGGGCGGGCGCGCTCAATGTCCGCCGAGATAGGCGTTGCGCACCTCCTGGTTGCCGAGCAGTTCTTCGCCGCTGCCGCTCATGCGGATTTCCCCGGTGACCATCACGTAGGCGCGGTCGGAGAGCTTCAGCGCATGGTTGGCGTTCTGCTCGACGAGGAAGATGGTCATGCCGCTCCTGGCCAGCTCGCGCAGGGTCTGGAAGATCTGCTTGACCACGATCGGCGCCAGGCCCAGGGAGGGCTCGTCGAGCAACAGCAGCTTCGGCCGGCTCATCAGCGCGCGGGCGATGGCGAGCATCTGCTGCTCGCCGCCGGACATGGTCATGGCGCGCTGGTTGCGCCGCTCCTTCAGGCGCGGGAACAGCTCGAACATGCGCTGCATGTCCTCCTCGGCGTGGTCCATGCCGATGGGGATGGTACCCATCAGCAGGTTTTCCTCGACGCTCATGTCGGGGAACACCCGGCGTCCTTCCGGCGACTGCGCGATGCCGTTGGACGCCACGTAGTGCGCCGACTTCTGGCGGATGTCCTGGCCGCGATAGAGGATCTGCCCGGCCGCCGCGCGCGGCTGGCCGAAGATCGACATCAACAGCGTCGACTTGCCCGCGCCGTTGGCGCCGATCAGGCTCACCGTCTCGCCCTCGTTGACCTGCAGCGAGACCTTCTTCAGCGCCTGGATCGGCCCGTAGAACACGTCCACCTCACGGAATTCCAGCAACGCCGCGCTCATGACAGCTCCTCTTCGTCGGCACCGAGATAGGCGGCGATCACCTTCTCGTCATGGCGGATCTGTTCGGGATTGCCACGGGCGATCACGTCGCCGTGGTCGAGCACGATGATGTGGTCGGAGATGTTCATCACCATGCCCATGTCATGCTCGATCAGCAGTACGGTGATCCCGTGGTGGTCGCGCAGGTAGCGGACGATGTTGCTCAGGGCCTGGGTCTCGGCCGGGTTGAGGCCGGCGGCCGGTTCGTCCAGGCAGATGAGTTCCGGCCGCGTGCACATGGCCCGGGCGATCTCCAGGCGCCGCTGCTGGCCGTAGGACATCTCGCCGGCCAGGCGGTTGGCGCAGTCCACCAGGTCGACCACCTCCAGCCAGTAGAACGCGTGGTCCAGCGCCTCGCTCTCGGCGCGGCGATAGCCAGGAGTGTTGAGGATGCCGGCGAGCAGGTTGCGGTTGACGAACATGTGCTGCGCCACCAGCAGGTTCTCCACCACCGACATGTCCTTGAACAGGCGGATGTTCTGGAACGTCCGCGCCAGCCCGGCGCGGTTCACCAGGTGGGTGCCGCCGAACATCTTGTAGTAGAGGCGACTGCCCAGTTGCGGCGGCTTGACGAAGTCGTCCAGCTGGAACGGCTCGCCGAGCACCTGGATGACGTCCGTGGTGCGCCCCTGGGTGTTGAGCAGGATGTTGCCGCCGGTGGCCTTGTAGAAGCCGGTGAGGCAGTTGAACACGGTGGTCTTGCCGGCGCCGTTGGGGCCGATCAGCGCGGTGATCGAACCGCGCTCGACGTCGAGGTTGACGTCGTTGAGCGCCTTGATGCCGCCGAAGTGCATCATCAGGTGCTCGACGCTGAGAATCTTGTCGCTCATGGCGCCACCCCCTTGCGCGGGGCGAAGCCCACCCGGCTGATGCGGATCAGCCCGCGCGGCCGCCAGATCATCATCACCACCATGAGTATCCCGAGCAGCAGCACGCGGATGTCGGCGAAGCTGCGCAGCAGCTCCGGCGCCACGGTGAGGACGAAGGCGGCGATCACCACCCCGACCGTCGAGCCCATGCCGCCGAGCACGACGATGGCGAGGATCAGCGCCGACTCGAAGAAGTTGAACGAGGACGGGTTGACGAAGCCCTGGTAGCTGGCGAAGAACACCCCGGCCAGTCCCGCGGTGGAGGCGCCGAGCATGAACGCCGAGAGTTTCACCAGCACATGGTTGAGGCCCATCGCGCGACAGGCGATCTCGTCCTCGCGCAGCGCTTCCCAGGCGCGCCCGACCGGCATCCGGGTCAGCCGGTGCTTGATGTAGAGCACCAGCAGCACGACCAGGAACAGCACCACGTAGATGAACAGGAACTTCATGTTGGGGTTGTAGGCGATGCCGAGGAACTCGTGGATCGGCACCCCGCCATCCTTGGCCCGGCGGCCGAACTCCAGGCCGAGGAAGGTCGGCGACGGCGCCGGCATGCCGTTCGGCCCGCCGGTGAAGGACAGCCAGTTGTTCAGTACCAGGCGGATGATCTCGCCGAAGCCCAGGGTGACGATCGCCAGGTAGTCGCCATGCATGCGCAACACCGGGAAGCCGAGGATCGCCCCGGCCATCGCGGCGGTCAGCGCGGCCAGCGGCAGGACGGTCCAGAAGCCCAGGCCGAGGTACTGGTAGCCCAGCGCCAGGCCATAGGCGCCGATGGCGTAGAAGGCCACGTAGCCGAGGTCGAGCAGCCCGGCGAGGCCGACCACGATGTTCAGGCCCAGGCCCAGCAGCACGTAGATCAGGCCGAGGATGACCACCGCCAGCAGGTACTTGCTGGCGAAGAACGGGAAGATCACCGCGGCCACCAGGATCAGCGGCACGATCCAGCGCAAGCGGGTCTTGTAGCCCGGCGGCAGGACGTGGACGCCGCTGCCGGCCCCCTCGAAGCGCTCCAGCACGGCGCGTCCGCCGCGGGTCTGCAGGTAGAGGCTGAGCAGGAAGCGCCCGGCCATCACGATCGCGATGATCCAGCCGACCCGCTCGTAATGCAGGTTGAAGCCGTAGCCGTCGAGGACCACGCCGACGATGGGGCCGAACACCACCAGGGCGATCAACCCGGAGAGCACGGCATCGAGGACGCACTGCTTGAGATCGATGGAAGTCTCGTTGCTCATCGTCGTCCCCTTACACCTTGGCGATCTGCGGGCGGCCGAGCAGGCCCTGGGGACGGAAGATCAGGATCAGTACCAGCAACGAGAAGGCGAACACGTCCTTGTAGTCGGTGTTGACCATCCCCGAGAACTGCGCCTCGGCCACTCCCAGCACCAGGCCGCCGAGCATCGCCCCGGGCAGCGAACCGATGCCGCCGAGCACCGCTGCGGTGAACGCCTTGATGCCGATGATGAAGCCGGCGTAGAAGTCGAAGGTGCCGTAGTTCATGGTGATCAGCACCCCGGCCAGGGCGGCCATCGCCGCGCCGATGACGAACACGTAGGAGATCACCCGGTCGGTGTTGATCCCCAGGATCGAAGCCATCTTGCGGTCCTGCTGGGTCGCCCGGCACATGCGCCCGAGCTTGGTGTAGCGGATCACGTAGGTCAGCACCGCCATGCCGATCAGCGAAGCGATCAGGATGAACAGTTTGGTGTAGGTGAGCTGGACGAAACCGTCACCGACGTGGAACTTCAGGGCGCCGTCGAGCAGGGTCGGGATCCCCTGCTGGCGCGGTCCCTGCGCCACCTGAACGTAGTTCTGCAGGATCAGCGACATGCCGATCGCCGAGATCAGCGGCGCCAGGCGCGTGGAGTTGCGCAGCGGCTTGTAGGCGATGCGCTCGATCACCCAGCCGTAGGTGCAGGTCACCAGCACGGTGAACAGCAAGGTGCCGAGGATCAGCAACGGGAAGTTCTGCAGGCCGAAGAAGGCCAGCAGGGCAAGGGCGATGGCCGACAGGTAGGCGGAGATCATGTACACCTCGCCGTGGGCGAAGTTGATCATGCCGATGATGCCGTAGACCATGGTGTAGCCGATGGCGATGAGGCCGTAGACCGAGCCGAGGGTCAGCCCGTTGATCATTTGCTGGAGGAAGATGCCGTCCATTTTTCAGTCTCTTCAGGGCGAATCGCGACGGCCTTTGTAAGGCGCGCCGGCGCTCGCCGGTGAAAGCGGACGGGTGCTACTGAAACGGCCCCGGATCGCGGGACTCCAGACCGACCACACGCAGACGTCTTCGGTGAATCCGCACTACGGCGGCAAGCACGGGCGAGCACTTCAGCAGCTCCCGGACTTACCCATGCGCCGGGCCTGTGCCCGGCGCATGGCGGTCGAGCGCGATCAGGGCAACTGGTGGTACTTGCCCTTGTCGTCCCACTCGTAGACCACGTAGTCGGAGACTTTCAGGTCGCCCTTCTTGTCCCATTCCTTCTTGCCCATCACGGTCTGCACCGGATGCGACTTCAGCCACTCGGCGGCCTTGGCCGGATCGTTGGCGCCAGCGCCGTTGAAGGCCGCCGCCAGGGACTGGATCGAGGCGTAGGAGTAGAGGGTGTAGCCCTCCGGCTCGAAACCGCCGGCACGGAACTTCTCCACCACCGCCTTGCCGTCGGGGATCAGCCGCGGGTCGGCGCCGAAGGTCATCAGCACGCCCTTGACGTACTGCGGACCGCCGGCGGTGGTCGCCAGTTCGTCGGTGACCACGCCGTCGTCGGACATGAACTTGGCGGTCAGTCCCTGTTCGCGCATCTGCCGTACCAGCGGACCGGCCTCCGGATGCAGGCCGCCGAAGTAGACGACCTCGGCACCGGAGGCGCGGATCTTGGTGACCAGCGCGTTGAAGTCCTTCTCGCCGCGGGTCAGGCCCTCGTAGAGAACCTCTTTCACGCCGAGCTTGTTCAGTTGCGCCCTGGTGGCGTCCGCCAGGCCCTGGCCGTAGGTGTCCTTGTCATGGATCACCGCGACCTTCCTGGCCTTCAGCACGTTGACGATATAGTCGCCGGCGACCACGCCCTGCTGGTCGTCGCGGCCGCACATGCGGAACATCCCGGAGAGTCCGCGCTCGGTGACCTGCGGGTTGGTGGAGCCGGGGGTGATGGCGATGATCCCGGCCTCGTCGTAGACCTCGGACGCGGGGATGGTCGAAGAAGAGCAGAAATGGCCGACCACGGCGATGGCCTTGTCCTGGTCCACCAGACGGTTGGCCACGGCCACGGCCTGCTTCGGTTCGCAGGCGTCGTCGGCCTTGACCAGCTTGATCTTCTCGCCGTTGATCCCACCCGCCGCGTTGATGTCTTCCGCCGCCTGGGACGCGCCGCGCCAGTATTGCTCGCCGAAGGAGGCGTTGGCGCCGGTATGCGGTCCGGCCACGCCGATCACGACGTCGGCCAGCGCATGCGTGGAAAGACCCATCACGGACGAAACCGCGAGAGCCAGGATGCCTTTTCTGAACAGCTTCTTGGACATGGGGTGTTGCTCCTGAGGATGATGTTGGCGCTCGTAACTACGATGTTGTTGTTGTGTTTCGCTCAACAGGCAGAGCAAGCGGCGTGCCATTCGTTTTTTTCCTGAGTGGCCGGCCACAAGAACTTTAGCCCTCCTTTCCGTTTTTATCTTTGTTATTGGAAATCAGTCATTTAGGCATTTCTCCGAATCCCCTTCGAAGAGCTACAGCTCAGGCCTCACAAGGCCTGAACCGTTCCTAGGAATAACTCTACAACGATATTGAAGCGGTTAGAAACTGCACGTCACTGGTGCGTTCCACGCACTAATTGAGGTCCTCTTTTTCAATGAAAGTGCAGGACAGAGCGGTTTTTAAAATTAATATGAACATGAACTTCCCGGGATTCGGTACTTGGCGGAAAAAGTCGATTCGAATACGACATGGACATATCCATTAGCGACGCCACGTTCGGCGCAAAGCCCTGTGACGGATTCGTCATAAGCCAGCGAATGCTCTATCGCGAGACTTGCCGGCAGTAATAAGCGTCGCCCGGCACTCCGGCAAGCGAGCTTTCCTCCCCACGTCATTCCGTTTATTCATATAACGCGTTCCGCCCGCTCCACCCGCGCCAGGAAACCCGCCATGCTGAACAAACGCCGCCTGCCGTCGATGACCGCCCTGCAATGCTTCGAAGCGGTAGCCCGGCACCTGAGCTTCACCCGCGCCGCCGAAGAGTTGAGCCTGACCCAGAGCGCCATGAGCAAGCAGGTCGCGCAACTCGAGGAGCAGCTGCAGCACGCCCTGTTCCGCCGGGTGCGCAAGCGCCTGCAACTGACCCCGGCCGGCGAGCTGTACCTGGCCGAGGTACGACGCATCCTGCAACAGGTAGAACTGTCCACCCGCTTCCTGCTCTCCTACGGCGGCGAGACCGAAGTGCTGCGGGTGGCGACCCCGCCGACCTTCGGCGCGCGCTGGCTGATCCCGCAACTGAACGGCTGGCGCCACCGCCACCCGAACATCCACCTCGACCTGCGCCAGGAACTGGAACCGGACGACCTGCGCCAGGGCCATTGCGACCTGGCGTTCTTCTTCGGCCCCGGCACCCTGCCGGGCGCCGAGTGCATACGCCTGTTCGGCGAACAACTGGTGGCGGTCTGCGCGCCATCCCTGCTGCCGGCCGGCGGACTGGACGAGCCGACCCAACTGGCGGGGCTGGTGCTGCTGCAGAACGCCAGCCGCGCGGAGGCCTGGCACGACTGGTTCGCCAGCCTGGAGCGAAATTGCCAGGGTTGCTACCACGGTCCACGCTTCGACACCTTCTACATGTGCATCCGCGCCGCCCAGGCCGGTTGCGGGGTAGCCTTGCTACCGCGCTTCCTGGTCGAGGAGGAACTCGCCGAAGGCAAGCTGGCGATCGCCTGGCCGCACGCCCTGCCCAGCCAGGAGGCCTACTACCTGGCCTATCCCGAGCATGCCGCGGAAGTCCCCAAGGTGCGCCATTTCATCGAGTGGATGGTAGAGCGCCTGGAGCAGGAGCAACCCTCAGCGGGCCCCCGCCAGACGCGCCACGGCCCGGTTTGACGTTTTCGCTGCGTGGAACCGTCTCTACTCTCACTCGGTTCACCTCGGAACGTCCCATGCTCACTGGCGTCACGGTTCGAATCCGCCTGCTGGGCCTGGCGCTGCTACCGCTGACGATGCTCGTCACGGTCATCGCGATGGCGCCGGCCAACGCCAGTCGACTCGATGCCAGCTTCCAGGACCTTTTCAACAACCGGATGAAGCCCATCAGCCAGCTCAAGATCGTCGCCGACGCCGTTGCCGTCAGCGTGGTCGACGTCCTGCACAAGTATCGTGCGGGGGTCTTCGATGAAGAGCGCCTGCAACAGGAGTTGAGTGGAGCGCTGTCGCGCATCGAGAAGTCATGGGCCGATTACTCCGCAGACCACCGGACTGCCGCCGAAAAGGAAATCGTCGAGTCACTGGTCCCCCCTGGAACGGCTCGAGCGGATGACCCTGGCATACGGCAAGCAGGCCCAGGTCAGCGTCCAGCGCGCCCGCGAGGCGGGAAAGGCGCTCGGTCTCATCGCCCAGCCGGTAGAAGGTATCGCCCAGCGCAACGCGCAGATATCCACGGCGACGGAAGAACAGACCGCCACGGCGAGCGAGGTCAGCCAGAACATCGACTCGCTCAATGCCAGCATCGGCGAAGTCGCCGAGGGCGCGGTGAAGACCTCCCCCTCCAGTGTCGAGCTGGCAAACGGACTGGAGAGCAGCAGATCCAACGCTTCACCGTCTGGCAAGCGCGGCAGGGAGCGTCCTCACCGGCCCTGCCGCACCGGCAGGCGTTTGTCAGGAGGCCAGCAGGCTGCGGTCGAAAACGAAGGCGCCGCCCGGCTTCGGGGTGAAATGCAGGACGTGTTGCGGGCGCCCCATGGGAGGACGCTGGCGTTCGCCGGTATCCTCGACCCAGCCAGCCTCCTTCATCCGCTCCAGGCGGCCACGCAGGCTGGAATGCTGGACTTCCTGGCCGATGGCGCACTCGAAGGCCTTCAGCGCCTCGGCCACGGTGAAGCGCGGCGCCAGCAGGAACAGCGGCAGGGCGCTGTACACCGACTTGCTCGCCAGGCGCTCGCAGGCCTGCTGTACCAGTTGGGCGTGGTCGAATGGCAGGGCGAAGCGCTCGCTGCGAACGTCGCGCAGCGGCACGAAGTCGAGGTCGTCGTCCTCCACCCGGGTGTCCGGGCCGACCAGCACCAGGTAGAACACGCTCAGCGACCAGCCGCGCGGGTCGCGTACCGCGTTGCCGACCGTGGCCACCTGCTCGATGTAGGCCGGCTCCAGCCGCGCCTTGTCGCGCAGGGCGCGCACCGCCGCGTCGTCGAGGCTGTGGTCGGCGCTGCGGCCGTTGACCAGCACGCCGGGCAAGGCCCACTGGCCGGCGAAAGGCGCCTGGGCGCGGCGGATCAGCAACAGCTCCAGTCCGTGCCCGGGGTTCAGGCGCAACGCCACGATATCCACGCTGGCCAATACTTCCGCTGAACTCATCGTCACTCCTCTCTTCAACCCGCCTGGCGTTCGCCGCCATAGCAGTGCAGTTCGTCCTTCACTTCCGGCAGGCACCAGGCCTCCGGTACCGCCAACCCTTCGCGCAGGCGCTGGCGGATCATCGAGCTGTGCAGCGGCAGCCGCTCCTCCGCCACCAGCCGGCCGAAGCGCCAGCACAATTCGGCGGCGCGTTCGAAGCGCGGCAGTTCCGCCTCGTTGTCGGCGCCGATCAGCAGGGCGATCCGCGCTGACGCCAGGCCGCTACGCGCGGCCAGCGCTTCCAGCAGGTCGATGCTGTAGACCGCCGGATGATCGGGCATCAATCCTGCTTCGATCGGTTCGCAATACACCCGCCGCGGATCGATCCGCCGGGCCAGCCGCGCCAGCCAGCGGCAGCGCAGCTCGAAATCGCCCATGCGCTTGCCGAAGGCGTGGCGGTGACTCGGCACCAGGGCGACCCGTTCGGCGCAAAGCAGCGCCCGGCGGATCACCGACTCATGGCCGGGGTGCGGCGGGTCGAACGCCCCGCCGTAGACCGCGAGGGCGAAGACGGGCGCGTGTCCGCCGCTCATCCCGGCAGGCAGTCGGCGAATCCGGGAACTTATTTCATCACGCATAGAAAATACCTTCCACTGCGAAATTTTGTAGTACAAGTGCTTGACGACTTATTTCACGTGATGAATTATGTACCCACATTCAGCCCCAACCCGTCAAGCGGAGGCTTCCATGAATCGTCCCAGCAAGATCGCCAGCTTCGATGTCGACGCCCAGAAAGGCTTCACCCCGCTGTGCCCGGACGAACTGCCGGTGCCCGGCGGCGACGCCATCGGCGCCGCCCTCAACCAACTGGCCAGCCGCGCCGCGCTGCGCCTGGGCAGCAAGGACGCGCACAGCCCGAAGGCCGCCTGGGTAGTGGAAAGCGCCGAGCAGATGCTGCGGCCGCTGGCCTATCCGGATGCCGACCTGACCTGGGTGAGCCACTGCGTACCGGGTACGCCGGGCTTCGAGCTGCTCGACGAACTGCCGCGGCCGATCGACTACGACTTCTTCGTCTGGAAGGGCGTGGAGCCGGACCTGCATCCCTACGGCGCCTGCTACCACGATCTGGCGGAACGCCGCAGCACCGGGGTCATCGAATACCTGAGGCAGAATGGCGTGAGCCATGTGCTGGTGGGTGGCCTGGCGCTGGACTACTGCGTGAAGAACACCGCCCTGCAACTGCGCCGCGCCGGTTTCGAGGTGCTGCTCTACCTGCCCGCCTGCCGGGCCATCGCCGAGGACACCGCGCTGCGGGCCTGCGACGAGATGCGCGACGCAGGGGTGATCCTCTGCGCCGACCTGGAACGACTGGATAGCGCCCTCGCCGGCGCCGACAAGGAGAAGTGAACATGGCCGAAAGCGTCTTTGCCGAGCGCATCGTGCAGAACCTGCTCGATACCGATTTCTACAAGCTGACCATGATGCAGGCGGTGCTGCACAACTACCCCAACGCCGAAGTGGAGTGGGAATTCCGCTGCCGCAACGCCGAGGACCTGCGTCCGTACCTGGCGGAGATCCGCTACCAGATCGAGCGCCTCGCCGAAGTCGAGGTAACCGCCGACCAGCTCGCCTTCCTCGAACGCATCCCGTTCATGAAGCCGGACTTCATCCGCTTCCTCAGCCTGTTCCGCTTCAACCTGCGCTACGTACACACCGGCATCGAGGATGGCCAACTGGCGATCCGCCTGCGCGGCCCATGGCTGCACGTGATCCTCTTCGAGGTGCCGCTGCTGGCCATCGTCAGCGAGGTGCGCAACCGTTATCGCTACCGCGAGGTGGTCCTGGAACAGGTCGGCGAGCAGCTCTATCGCAAGCTCGACTGGCTCTCCGCCCAGGCCAGCAGCGAGGAGCTGGCGGAATTCCAGGTCGCCGACTTCGGCACCCGCCGGCGCTTCTCCTACCGCACCCAGGAGGAAGTGGTGCATATCCTCAAGCGCGACTTCCCCGGGCGCTTCGTCGGCACCAGCAACGTGCACCTGGCCCGCGAGTACGATCTCAAGCCGATCGGCACCATGGCCCACGAATGGCTGATGGCCCATCAGCAACTCGGCCCGCGGCTGGTCGACAGCCAGCAGGCGGCGCTGGACTGCTGGGTCCGCGAGTACCGCGGGCAGCTCGGCATAGCCCTGACCGACTGCATCACCATGGATGCCTTCCTCGACGACTTCGACCTGTATTTCGCCAAGCTCTTCGACGGCCTGCGCCACGATTCGGGCGACCCGCTGGCCTGGGCGGAGAAAGCCATCGCCCACTACCGCCGCCTGGGTATCGACCCGCTGAGCAAGACCCTGGTGTTCTCCGACGGGCTGGACATGCCCAAGGCGTTGCAGCTGTTCCGCGCGCTACGTGGCAAGATCAACGTCAGCTTCGGCATCGGCACCAACCTGACCTGCGACATCCCGGGGGTCGAACCGATGAACATCGTCCTGAAGATGACGGCCTGCAACGGCCATCCGGTGGCGAAGATATCCGACGCCCCGGGCAAGACCCAATGCCGCGACGAGAACTTCGTCGCCTACCTCCGCCACGTCTTCAACGTGCCGGCCTAATCCTTTCGCACCTAACGGGAGCCCGAACATGCAACAGATCCAACGCGACATCGCCCAAGCCCTGCAGGTCCAGCCGCCGTTCCAGTCGGAGGCCGACGTGCAGGCGCAGATCGCCCGGCGCATCGCCTTCATCCAGCAGTGCCTGAAGGATTCCGGGCTGAAGACCCTGGTGCTGGGGATCAGCGGCGGCGTCGACTCGCTCACCGCCGGCCTGCTGGCCCAGCGCGCCGTCGAGCAACTGCGCGAGCAGACCGGCGACCAGGCCTACCGCTTCATCGCCGTGCGCCTGCCCTACCAGGTACAGCAGGACGAGGCCGATGCCCAGGCCTCGCTGGCGACCATCCGCGCCGACGAAGAGCAGACCGTCAACATCGGTCCGTCGGTGAAAGCCCTGGCGGAACAGCTGGAAGCCCTGGAAGGACTCGAGCCGGCGAAGAGCGACTTCGTCATCGGCAATATCAAGGCGCGCATCCGCATGGTCGCCCAGTACGCCATCGCCGGCGCACGCGGCGGCCTGGTGATCGGCACCGACCATGCCGCCGAGGCGGTCATGGGGTTCTTCACCAAGTTCGGCGACGGCGCCTGCGACCTGGCTCCGCTCAGCGGCCTGGCCAAGCATCAGGTACGCGCCCTCGCCCGCGCCCTAGGCGCTCCGGAGAACCTGGTGGAGAAGATCCCCACCGCCGACCTCGAGGACCTGCGCCCCGGCCATCCGGACGAGGCTTCCCACGGCGTCACCTATGCCGAGATCGACGCCTTCCTGCACGGCCAGCCGCTGCGCGAGGAAGCTGCGCGGGTGATCGTCGACACCTACCACAAGACCCAGCACAAGCGCGAACTGCCGAAGGCGCCCTGAGCCTCCCGGTCCGTGCGGCAGGCCCGTCGTCGACGGGCCTTTGTCGCGGGCGGGAATGTGCCTGTCGCAACCAGGTCTTCAAGTCCGCGCGGCGGCGCGCTAGAAGGAAGCTGAATCCCTGCGAAGGCCAGCCATGCGCACCCGTCTCCCCGCCCTGCTCCTCGGTGTCCTGCTGGCCGGCCAGGCCTGCGGACACACGTCCCCGCTGCTCGCGCCGGTACGGCAGATCCACGCCTTCGGCGACAGCTATTCGGACAACGGCGAAAGCCAGCGACTGACCCGCGAGATGCTCGCCAAGGGCATCGCCGGCGCCCAGGCGTTGCCCGGCGAAGTCTACTGGCAGGGCCGCTGGAGCAACGGCCCGACCGCCGTCGAGGTGCTCGCCCGCCAGCTCGGCGCGCAACTGGCCGACCATGCGGTGGGCGGCGCCAAGAGCGGAACGGACAACTACTACGGCTGGATGAGCGACTACCGCCATACCGGCCTCGCCGGCCAGGTCGACGCCTACCTCGCCACGCTGGACGGCAAGCCGGTCGACGGCCAGGCGCTGCACTTCATCTTCGTCTCCGCCAACGATTTCTTCGAGCACGAGGATTTCGCCGGCGAGCAGACCCTGGAACAACTGGCCGGCAGCAGCGTGGCGAACATCCGCGCCGCGGTGCAGCGTCTCGGAGAGGCCGGCGCACGACGCTTCCTGGTGGTCAGTTCGACCGACCTGAGCGTGGTCCCGGCGGTGGTCGCCGGCAACCGGGTCGAGCGGGCGCAGCGCTACCTGCAAGCGGTCAACGCCAGCCTGCCGATCCAGCTCGCCGCCCTGCGCAAGACCCGCGGCCTGGAGCTGAGCTGGTTCGACCATCTCACCTTCAGCCGCCACTTGCGGCGCAACCCGGCGCGCTATGGCCTGGTGGAGCTGGACGCGCCCTGCCAGCCGACCCAGCCCAGCGTCCGCCCGGCCTGCGCCAACCCGGACCAGTACTACTTCTGGGACGAGTGGCATCCGACCCGGCGCGTGCACCAACTGGCCGGCGAGGCGATGGCGGCGCGCTACGCGCGCTGAGCCCGGCGCGCGCCCATGAAAAAGCCCGGCAGCGGCCGGGCTTTTTCATGCAGCGGATCGCTCGCGCATCACTTCAGGGTCAGAGTGCCCTTCATCAGCGCGGAGTGGCCCGGGAAGGTGCAGAAGAACATGTACTGCTCGCCTTCCTTCAGCTTGGAGACGTCGAAGGTCACCGAGTCCTTCTCGCCCGAGCCGATCAGCTTGGTGTGGGCGATGACACGGCTGTCGTCGGGCTTCAGGTAATCCTTGTCCAGGCCGGAAGCCATGCCGTCGGTGACCACGCCCTGCATGTCGGCGGCGGTGCTCAGTACCCAGTTGTGGCCCATGACGTTCTTCGGCAGGTTGCCGGGGTGGGACAGGTTGACGGTGAACTGCTTGCAGCTCTTGTCGACGGTGATGGCATTGGTGTTGAACTGCATCTGGTCGTTACCCTGGATGTCCACCGAGCACTCGGCAGCCAGCAGCGGCGCACTGAGCAGGGACAGCAGGGATACCGCAGCGAGTTTACGTAGCATGGAGCAGCCTCCTAGGCAGGTTGGGCGATGAATCCTGAAAGAGCAGACTGCCCGATCGGGCACCGAGTTCCACTGATTCAGGTCAAACCCGAACCGGACGTGGCGGGGCATCGAGCGGGATCTGCCCGGCGTTTACTACGGGGAACTCCTGTTTTAGCACAGATGTGCCGCTTCGCGCCTGCGACGCAACGTCCGGCAATGCTTCGCACGGCTTGGTCGAAGCGCTCCCAGCCGCTACCCTGTGCGCCTTTTTCCACCCCCGACAGGAGTCGATCATGACCTTGCGTTCCGTCTGCGTATTCTGTGGCGCCAGCCCCGGCGCTTCCCCGGTCTACCAGGAAGCCGCCGTGGCCCTCGGCCGGCACCTGGCCGAGCGCGGCCTGACCCTGGTCTACGGTGGCGGCGCGGTCGGCCTGATGGGCACCGTGGCGGACGCCGCATTGGCCGCCGGTGGCGAAGTGATCGGGATCATCCCGCAGAGCCTGCAGGAAGCCGAGATCGGCCACAAGGGCCTGACCCGCCTGGAAGTGGTAGACGGCATGCACGCGCGCAAGGCGCGCATGGCCGAGCTGGCCGACGCCTTCATCGCCCTGCCCGGCGGGCTCGGCACCCTGGAAGAGCTGTTCGAGGTCTGGACCTGGGGCCAACTGGGCTACCACGCCAAGCCGCTGGGCCTGCTCGAAGTGAACGGCTTCTACGACCCGCTGCTGACCTTCCTCGACCACCTGGTCGACGAACGTTTCGTCCGCGCCGAACACCGCGGCATGCTGCAGCGCGGCGCCAGCCCGGAGGCGCTGCTCGATGCCCTCGCCGCCTGGACACCGAGCGTGGCGCCGAAGTGGGTCGACCGCACCCCGCAGTGATCCGCTCCTCTCTCAGGACGGCGGCAGCAGGCTCAGCGGGTCGAGCGGCCGGCCGTTCTGGCGGATCTCGAAGTAGAGCTGCACCCGGTCGGCATCCGAGGAACCGGCCTCGGCGATCTTCTGGCCCTTGCCGACCATCTGCCCCTCCTTCACCAGCAAGCGGCTGTTGTGCGCGTAGGTGCTGGTGTACGAGGTACCGTGCTGGATGATCACCAGGTTGCCGTAGCCACGCATGTTGTTCACCGCGAACACCACCTTGCCGGCCAGCGAGGCCTGCACCGGCTGGCCCAGGGTGCCGGCGATGCGGATGCCCTTGTTGAGCTTGTCGGAACTGGAGAAGCGGCGGATCACCGGCCCCTTCATCGGCCATTGCCAGCCGCGCAGGGTCACCGACGGCGGCGGAGGCGGCGGCTTGCGCGCACGGGTGCTCGACGAGGAGCGGCTGCTGGCGACGTAGGTCGACTTGCGCCCGTCGAAGCGCACCACCTGGCCGACCTTGACCGCGTAGGGCGGGCGGATACCGTTGGCGCGCGCCAGGTCCTTGTAGTTCCAGCCGTGCCGGGTGGCGATCGAATAGAGGGTGTCGCCGCGCTTGACGCGATACTCGCCGCGCACGACCTTCGGCACCGACGCCCCCGGGCCGGGAGCCTTGGAGCTGCACGCGGATACCGCCAGCAGGACGGCGATCAAGAGCAATCTGAAGAACACACGGAATCCTTTTCCCGATGAAACCCGGCCGGCTGCGGCGACGGTTGCAGGCCCGCACTATACCTTGTTCGCCGGGGTGCCCGTTGGACTCGCCGATGGCCCGTTTTCTCCGCACGACCCGTCACCGGGGCCCTGCACAAACGCCAACGCCCCGCAGGACGGGGCGTCGGTGCCGGCAGGGAAAATCAGGCGCCGGCGGACTGCTGCACGATCACCGTCTGCGCCGGCATCGGTGCCGGGAAGTCGGCGCCGAGGGCGTCCTTGATCACCTTGTTGGTATCGAAATAGACCTGCCAGTAATGGTCGTTGTGGCAATACGGGCGCACCGCCAGCACCGGCCCGACCAGGTTGAACTCGAGTATCTCCACGTCCACCGGCGGCTCGCCGAGCACGTTGGCAATCGCCGCGACGCGCTGCTTGAGCAGGGCGATGGCCGCCTGGTAGTCGGCGGCACCGGAAAGCTGTGCCTTCAACTCGACCCGGCGGAACGGGTTGTGGGTGAAGTTCTGGATGTTGTCGCCGAATATCTTGTTGTTGCCGACCATGGTCAGCACGTTGTCCGGAGTGTTGATCGCCGTGGTGAACAGGCCGATCTCCTTGACCGTGCCGGTCACTCCGCCGGCGCAGATGAAGTCGCCGACCTTGAACGGCCGCAGGACGATGATGAAACCGCCGGCCGCCAGGTTCGCCAGCAATCCCGACCAGGC
This sequence comes from Pseudomonas sp. HMSC066A08, assembly GCF_001813025.1. Lineage (NCBI taxonomy): Bacteria > Pseudomonadati > Pseudomonadota > Gammaproteobacteria > Pseudomonadales > Pseudomonadaceae > Pseudomonas > Pseudomonas sp. HMSC066A08. The sequence continues at coordinate 200,807 of NZ_KV811299.1, read as the reverse complement.
CATGCCGATGGCCAGGCCGACCGCCGCGATCAGCGCCGCCAGGCTGGTGGTCTGGATGCCGAAGAAACCGAGGATGCCCACCACCAGCAGCACGTTCAGGGTCACCGTGATGAACGAACCCACGTAGCGCAGCACGGTGGGATCGACCTTTTGCCGCTCGAGGGATTTCTGCACCATGCCGACGGCGAAGCCGATCAGCCAGCGGCCGATCACCCAGAAGGCGATGGCCGCGAGAATCTTGATGCCGAAGGCGAAGGCGTACTGGGACACCGTCGCCCAGAGCGCGTTGATCTTCTCGGTACCTACGTTGACGATCGTCGTGTCATCCATATCGCTCACCGTGCGCAAGGAAGGAGTCTGGCTCCGTACGAGAACCGCCCCTGGCACCGGAAAGGCAGGCTCCGGCCCTTGGCCCGACAACGTCCGTAGCGGATTCTGGAAAAGCTAGCACGGCGCCGCGAATTTGCCGGAGCACCGCTTCGTTGTCCCCAAACGGCGTGGGCGAGGCTGTGGACAACCTGGGTGAAAAGGTCCGGGAGTCCCGGGCGGCAGGGCCTCCGCGAGACCGATCACTTTTTGATCAGCCGGCTGTTTCCTGTAGCGGCAGCACCGTCACCCGCACCTCCGGGTCATGGCTACCGCCACCGAGGATCACCCCGCGCAACGGCGACACATCGGAAAAATCCCGCCCCCAGGCCAGGGTGATGTGCTCCAGGTCGGGCAACAGGTCGTTGGTCGGGTCGAAATCCACCCAGCCGTTCTCCGGGCAATACAGCGAGACCCAGGCATGCGAGGCGTCGGCACCGATCAGTCGCGCCTGTCCGGGCGGCGGGCGGGTCAGCAGGTAGCCGCTGACGTAGCGCGCCGCCAGTCCGCGCGCGCGCAGGCAGGCGAGCATCAGGTGGGCGAAGTCCTGGCAGACCCCGCGACGGCGCTCCAGCACTTCGTCCAGCGGCGTCGCCACCTGGGTGGCCTGCGCATCGAAGGCGAACTCGCGGAAGATCTTCTCCATCAGTGCCGCCGCCGCCACCAGCAACGGCCGTCCGGGCGGGAAGCAGTCGGCGGCGAACTCGGCGAATCGCCGCTGGATGCGCACATAGGGCGACTCGACGCGATAGCGGCAGGCTTCCAGCTCGGCGGCGGACAGCGCCCGCCCGGAAAATGCCAGCCCGGCGGCGACGGTTTCCCATGCCGGCGACGCGGTCAGTTGCGCCGGCGCATGGGCAAACACTTCGACCTGCAGTCGCGCGCTGACCCGCAGCGCCTCGTGGGGACGCTCGAAGGCCAGCCGGCTCAGCGGATTGCCGAATGCGTCGTGGCCATCCTCGCGCCGGCTCGGCCCCGGCTCGATCAGCAGTGCCCGCTCATGGCAGGCCTGCCAGGCACATTCGCGTGGCCAGAGATGCGCCAGTTGCCGCGACAGCGAGACCGGCGTCGCATAGCGGTAATGGGTGTCGTGCAGCACCTGGTAGCGGGCGCCCTGGAGCGGAACGGAGCGACGTGCGGTTGCGGACATCAGGTGGATACCGTTCTCTGGCTGACATCGTCGACATGGGCGAAATAGCGCAAGCCTAGCCGATCGGAGACCTGTCCGGCGCAGGCGGCGATGTCGCGCAGCAGCCGCGCCAGCCCGAAGAGCACCTCGTCGAGTCCTGCCGCGCCGAACAGCGGGCTTTCCAGGGCCGCCAGGTCGAAGCTGCGCAGGCGTTCGCCCAGGGCCCTGAGTTCCCGCTCGCGTGGCGCGCCGAACTCCTCGTGCAGGCGCTCCAGCGAACGCTCCAGGGCCTGCAACTGGAAGCGCAGCGAGTGCGGGTTCTGCTCGTGCAACAGGAGCAGGTCGAGCACCGGGACCAGCTGCGGCGACGCCAGGTAGCGCGAGCGGTAGGTGATGCCGCTGTTACCCAGTTCCAGCAGCCACTCCAGCGCGCCGGCGTCCCAGGCGCTACCGCCGTCGAGGAAGGCGGCGATGCTCTCGGCGAAGAAGCGCACGCGCTCGATGCGCCGGCCGATCATCAGGAAACGCCAGCCGTCGTCGCGGGTCATGTCGTCGAGGGCGAAACCGGACAACGCGGCCAGGGACATCACTAGCCGGTTGAGGAAGTCCAGCGCTTCGCCGAGGTCGGTGCGTGCCGGATCGAGCGCCTGCATGTCGCGTTGCAGCTCCAGCAAGGCCAGCCAGTTCTCCCCGGACAAGCGCCCGCGCACCTGCGCCGCCGCCCAGTGCAGGCGCCGCAGGTTGGCGCACAGGCTCGCCGGCCAGTGCTCGTCGAGCAACGCCCGCAACAGGCACCTTTCCAACGGCTCGCCATCCCCGGGCAGCAGGCCGATGCCGCCGGCCAGGGCCAGGGCGCTACGCAACGCCTCTTCGTCGCCATCGGCATCCACGTAGCGCGACAGCACCACCCGCAACAGGCGCGCATGGTCGTCGCAACGCTCGGCATAGCGGCCGTACCAGAACAGGTTCTCCACCACCCGCGACGGCAGGTAGGGGTCTTCGCGGACCAGGTCGCGCACGCCGAGCCGGCGCGGTCGCAACGGCTCGCCGCCGACGGCTCGCTCGGCCAGCACCCAGGTGTCCTTGCTCGCCCCGCCGCGCTGCATCGACACCACTTCGGCGTCCGCCGCCGAGGCTACGCGGGTCAGGCCGCCGGGCATCACCCAGTAGCGGCCGTCGCTGGCGGCGACGGCGAATACGCGCATGCCGATGGCCCGCGACTGCAGGCCGACGCCGGCCTTGCCGTCGCGCCAGACCGGTGCCTGGGACAACTGCGCCAGGCGTTGCGCCACGTAGGCCTGCGGGCGCTCGCGCAAGCGCTCGCCGAGGGATGCCAGGCCGGCACTGTCGAGGGCGTGGCCGAACAGGGGTTCGCAGCGCTGGCCGGGAAAGGCCGGCTTGATCACCAGGTCGGGCAGTGCCGCGAGTATCGCCTCGAGGGCCTGCGGCTCGCCGCACCAGCGGGTGTCGAGCGAGGGCAGCGCCAGTTCCTCGCCAAGCAGGCGGCGACAGGCCTGCGGGAGGAAGCCGAGCAGGCCGGGCGACTCCAGCACTCCGCTACCCAGCGCGTTGGCCACCAGCACGCGTCCCTGGCGTACCGCCTCGAGCAGGCCGGGAATGCCCAGCGCCGAGTCGGTACGCAATTCCAGCGGGTCGCAGAAGTCATCATCGAGGCGCCGCAATACCGCGTGCACCCGTTTCAGGCCGCCAAGGGTCTTGAGATAGAGGGTGGCGTCGCGCACCGTCAGGTCGTGCCCCTCGACCAGCGGGAAGCCGAGCTGGCGCGCCAGGTAGAGATGCTCGAAGTAGGTTTCGTTGAAACGTCCGGGAGTCAGCAGCGCCACCAGCGGCGTCTCGCCGTCGCCGGCGGCCTGGCTGGCGAGGGTCTCCTGCAGGGTGCGGAAATACCCGGCGAGATGCTGCACGCGCAGGTCGCGATAGAGTTCCGGCAAGGCCCGCGAGACGATCTGCCGGTTCTCCAGAGCATAGCCCGCGCCGGACGGAGCCTGGGTGCGGTCGGCAAGGACCTGCCAGCGTCCGTCGGCATCGCGCGCCAGGTCCACGGCATAGCTGTGCAGGAAGATCCCGCCGGGCGGCCGGATGCCGAGCGCCGGCCAGAGGAAGTTCGGATGGCCGAAGACCAGTTCGCTGGGCAGCAGCCCTTCGGCGAGCAGACGCTGGTCGCCGTACAGGTCGGCCAGCAGCGCATTGAGCAGCCGAGCACGCTGCGCCACGCCAGCGGCGATCGGCTGCCACTCGGCGGCGCACAGCAGGTTCGGCAGAAGGTCCAGCGCCCAGGGGCGGTCGGTGCCCTTGGGATCGGCGTAAACGTTGTAGGTGACGCCGTTCTCCTGGATCTGCCGCTCCACCAGGGCCTGGCGCTGGCGCAGTTGCTCAGGGCTGCTGCGCTCCAGTTGGCGGAACAGGCGCTGCCAATGGGGACGCACGCCGCCCTGGCGATCGAGCAACTCGTGGTAGGCCGTATCGGTGAACGGATAGTGGGCAAGCAGCTCGGGCATCGAAGGCTCGCGGGGCTGGGGTTGCGGTCACTGTAGCGGAGTCGGCGGCGCGACGCCGGAGCGAAGCGACGAGGCGTTGCCGGGTCCGCCACGACGGTTCTTCGTGAAGACCGGGATGCCCCGGAAGGGCAAGACTTGTGCCAGCGCCGCCAGGCCCGGGCGCCCAGGAGGTCGTGCCGCGGCAATGCACTGCGACGGTGCGCGACCGCAGGCAAGGTTGCAGCCGCGCACGCTTTGCGGGCGGCAGGGCCGCCCCCGGCGATCAGCGCGGGATGTTCGGCTGGCGCGACTTCTTCTTGCCCTTGGCGAAGGCCGTCGCCTTGTTCTGCTGGCCCTTGTTCCACGGCTTGCCGCCGTCGCTGGCGCGTGGCGGCAGGCCGGTATGCTGGGTCAGCAGCTTGCCGGCCTTCTTGCTGCCGGCCGGCGTGGAGTTCTTCCGCCGGGCGCTCTGGTATTCGCCGGTATCCGGCTGGTAGGTCGGGACCAGGTGGTGCTTGCCATTGCCGATCAGGTCGGCGCGCCCCATCCGCTCCAGCGCCTCGCGCAGCAGCGGCCAGCCTTTCGGGTCGTGGTAGCGCAGGAAGGCCTTGTGCAGGCGCCGCTGCTGGTCGCTCTTGACGATGGTCACGCCATCGCTCTTGTAGGTGACCTTGCGCAGCGGGTTCTTGCCCGAGTGATACATCGCGGTGGCAGTGGCCATCGGCGAAGGATAGAACGCCTGGACCTGGTCGGCGCGGAAGCCGTTGCGCTTGAGCCACAGGGCCAGGTTCATCATGTCTTCGTCGGTGGTCCCGGGGTGGGCGGCGATGAAGTACGGGATCAGGTACTGCTCCTTGCCGGCTTCCTTCGAGAACTTCTCGAACATCTGCTTGAAGCGGTCGTAGGTGCCGATCCCCGGTTTCATCATCTTGTCCAGCGGACCGCGCTCGGTGTGCTCCGGGGCGATCTTCAGGTAGCCGCCGACGTGGTGGGTCACCAGTTCCTTGACGTACTCGGGCGACTCGACGGCGAGGTCGTAGCGCAGGCCGGAGGCGATCAGGATCTTCTTCACCCCCGGCAGCGCCCGGGCCTTGCGGTACAGCTCGATCAGCGAGCTGTGGTCGGTATCGAGGTTCTCGCAGATGCCGGGGAACACGCAGGACGGCTTGCGGCAGTGCCGCTCGATGTCCGGGCTCTTGCAGGCGATGCGGTACATGTTCGCCGTCGGTCCGCCAAGGTCGGAGACCACGCCGGTGAAGCCGGGCACCTTGTCGCGCATCTCCTCGATCTCGCGGATGATCGAGTCGTGCGAGCGGTTCTGGATGATCCGTCCCTCATGCTCGGTGATCGAGCAGAAGGTGCAGCCGCCGAAGCAGCCACGCATGATGTTCACCGAGAAGCGGATCATCTCGTAGGCGGGTATCTTCGCCTTGCCGTAGGCCGGGTGCGGCACGCGGGCATAGGGCATGCCGAACACGTAGTCCATTTCCTCGGTGCTCATCGGAATGGGCGGCGGGTTGAACCAGACATCCACTTCGCCGTGCTTCTGCACCAGGGCACGGGCGTTGCCCGGGTTGGTCTCCAGGTGCAGCACGCGGTTGGCATGGGCATAGAGCACCGGGTCGTTGCGCACCTTCTCGAAAGACGGCAGGCGGATCACGGTCTTCTCCCGGGTCAGCCTGGGATTCGCCAGCAACTGCACGACCTTGGCTTCCTGCGGGTCCTCCGGCACGCCCTTTTCCTGCTCGATGGCGCAGGCGGCGGTGTCCTGGGTATTCACGTAGGGGTTGATGATCTTGTCGATCTTGCCTGGCCGGTCGATCCGCGTGGAATCGATCTCGAACCAACCCTCCGGGGTGTCGCGACGGACGAAGGCGGTGCCGCGCACGTCGCTGATCGCGCTCAGCGGTTCGCCCTGGGCCAGGCGCTGGGCTATTTCCACCACCGCACGCTCGGCGTTGCCGTAGAGCAGGATGTCGGCCGTGGCGTCCATCAGGATGGAACGGCGGACCTTGTCCTGCCAGTAGTCGTAATGGGCGATACGGCGCAGCGAGGCCTCGATCCCGCCGAGGATCACCGGCACATGGCTGTAGGCCTCCTTGCAGCGCTGGCTGTAGACCAGGCTGGCGCGGTCCGGACGCTTGCCTGCCAGGCCGCCGGGGGTATAGGCGTCGTCGGAACGAACCTTCTTGTCCGCGGTGTAGCGGTTGATCATCGAGTCCATGTTGCCGGCCGCCACCCCGAAGAACAGGTTCGGCTCGCCGAGCTTCATGAAGTCGTCCTTCGACTGCCAGTCCGGCTGGGCGATGATGCCGACGCGGAACCCCTGGGCCTCCAGCAGGCGACCGATGATGGCCATGCCGAAGGACGGGTGGTCGACGTAGGCATCGCCGGTGACGATGATGATGTCGCAGGAGTCCCAGCCGAGCTGATCCATCTCTTCCCTACTCATAGGCAGGAAGGGCGCCGGACCGAAACACTCGGCCCAGTACTTGGGATAGTCGAACAGCGGCTTGGCGGCTTGCATCACGGGCACCAGGGGTATCTCTAGGAATGGGGGGTCGCGTAAACGCGGGCGCGGAATATAGCACAAAAAATGAGCAATTCCGACGTTTTCACTGGGGATTGCCTGTCGTCGGCTGGTCTCGCAAAACTGCCATCATTTCGCCACCTTCTTTCTATACTCCATCCATCGTCATCTCACCCGGCCTCCACGAGAGGCCCCCCGGGAGAGTCATCGTGCGCCACCCTCTTGCCCTGTTCACGGTCGTCTTCCTGCTATTGGCCAGCGCCGCGTCGAACGCAGCGCCGGAGCTTCCTACGGGCCCGGCCAGCGGCGCCTGGTTGAACGGCTCGCTGGACCTGCTCGAAGACCCCGATGGCAACCTGGCGGTGGAGGACCTCGAACAAGCGGAGCAGGCCGGCCGCTTCGTCGCCGCCGCCGGCCGCACCAGCGTCGGCCTCAGTCGCAGCGCCTGGTGGCTGCGCCTAGACCTGCCGAGGCGCGAGGCGGTACCCGGCGGCTGGTGGCTGGAAGTCGCCAGCGCCAGCCTGCACGACCTGCGCCTGTACCTCCCCGACGAGCGCGGCGGGTTCCGCGAACATCGCAGCGGCGAAGCGGTACCCTTCGCCGAAGGCCGCGACCACGCCTATCGTCATCCGCTGTTCCAGCTCCCTCCCGGCGAAGGACCGTTGCGCATCTACCTGCGCAGCTACGATCCCGGCGGCAACGCCTTTCCGCTGAGACTCTGGAGCCACGACGAACTGCTGGAATACCGCAGCCAGGGCAACCTGCTGTTCGGCATGGCCTACGGGCTGATCCTCGCCCTGCTGCTGTACAACCTGTTCCTCTTCACCAGCCTGCGCGATCGCGCCTATTTCTGGTACGTGCTGACCGCTGCCAGCGCGCTGGTGCTGACCCTGAGCATCAGCGGCCATGGTTTCGAGTATTTCTGGCCCGAGCGGGCGGTGCCCTGGTGGCTTGACCGCCTGGCGCTGCTGGCGATCTGGGGCATCTGCGTGATCCGCTTCAGCCAGAACCTGCTGCAAAGCCGGCAGCACGCACGCTGGGCCCATCACCTGCTGAACGCCTGCTGCCTGCTGTTCCTTGCCTGCCTGGCGTTCAACGCCGCCGGCTGGCGCTGGCAGGCGGCCGGCGTGCTGGCGCTGACCCTGCTGGCCAACCTGCCGATCGCCATCGGCCTGGCAGTGCAGCGCTGGCGCCAGGGTTCGGCCACGGCGCGCCTGTACCTGGTCGGCTTCGGCCTGGTGCTCGGCAGCGTCAGCCTTGGCGTGATGCGCGCCACCGCGCTGGTCCAGCCGACCTCGGCCAACGCCATGGTCTTCCCGCTGGCGCTGACCCTGGAGGCCCTGCTGTTCTCCCTGGCGCTCGCCTCGCGCATCCAGGATCTGAAGCAGGAAAGGGCCCTGGCCCTGGACCAGGCCGACCAGGAAAAGAACGCGCGCCTGGCCCTGCTGCACAGCGCCCAGCGCGACCTGGCACGCGCCGTGGAAGTCCGTACCAACGAGCTGAGCGAGGCCAATCGCCAGTTGCAGATGCGCGAAGCGCAACTGCAGTACGCCGCCCATCACGACTCGCTGACCGGACTTGGCAACCGCAGGCACCTGATGGAATTCGCCGAAAGCGCCCTGGACGATGCCCGCCGCCACGGCAACAGCATGGCGCTGCTGCTGATCGACCTGGATCACTTCAAGCCGATCAACGATACCCATGGCCACGATGCCGGCGACTTCGTCCTGCAGAGCGTGGCCCAGCGGCTGCGCCATTGCGTACGCACCGAGGATTGCGTGGCGCGCCTCGGTGGCGACGAATTCGCCGTGCTGGTCGGCGGGTCGAATGCCGAGCAGCATGCCCGCGACATCGCCGAACGCCTGCTGCGAGAACTGGCGAAACCGGTGGAGTTCGCCAAGCAGTGGCTGGTGATCACACCGAGCATCGGCGTCGCCCTGTTTCCCGGCGACGCCCTGCAGTTCGGCAAACTCTACAAGGCCGCCGACCAGGCGCTGTACCGGGTCAAGGGCGCCGGGCGCGCCGATTATGCGATGGTCCACGAGCTACAGTTGGAGTAAGCCATGGACAGCCTTTGAACTTACAAATGAAGCCTGGAGACAGCCCACATATCGAGCTACCCTACCGTTCCTTTGAGAGATGATTTCCAGACCTGCGAGTAAAACGCTCAAAACGAGTGGAAATATAAAAATCGTCTCGACAGCACGAGTGCACCTAGACTCCTACAATCGTAAACCAACCTAAAAAGCCATAAAAATGCGAAGAAGCCCCCTCCAATTTAAAAATTTTCGAAAATCCCTCATAAAAAATATAAAAAACCCTCTGGCGCTTCTTTCTCTTGCGCTCCTATGTGACACCTCACTGGCCACTGCGAAGCCCTAGGAAAACTGCAACTTTCTCTGGGGAACGGCCTCAGCGGCCTATCAGGTAGAGGGCGGTTGGAATCTGGACGGGAAAGGACCTTCGAACTGGGACGCCTTCACCCACAGAGGCATTACCAAGTATCTTATCGGAGAGAGCCACACTGGCGATGTTGCCACGAACCAGATATCCAGAGACGTCTATCTAAAAGACATAGATCTGATGCGCAAACTCGGAGTCAACTCGTACCGTTTCTCGATAAGCTGGGCACGAGTGCTGCCCGATGGCCATACGACAAACCCCAAAGGGCTCGAATACTACAAGATACTCATACAAGATTTGAAGAATGCCGGAATAACTCCAATTGTAACACTTTACCACTGGGATATGCCCCTAGCTCTTTATAAGAAAGGTGGGTGGCACTCCCCTAAATCGCCCGACTGGTTCGCTGGCTACGCAAAGCTCATTTTCAGCAACTTTGGCGAAGAAGTACCTTACTTCATAACTTTCAATGAGCCGGAAGGCAATATCTTTACCCTGACGCCCTTGGTAGAGAACTTCCTCTCCGAAACCCCCTCACCTTATGAGAAAGTACTATCCGTAGAGTCACGCGCAGCTCAGGCAGGGGCCATGCACAACCTCCTGCTGGCGAACTCGCTAGCGGTTACCTCATACAAGGAAGCAGGGTACAAGGGACGAATCGGTATTGCCCTGAATCTATCTCCCTGTGTCGATAATGAGATCCCGGACAGCGCAGCCAAGAGGAGCTGCAACTCTGTGCACAATGCCTGGGTTCTGGACGCGCTTTACAAAGGAAACTACCCGAAAGATATAAAAACTCTCTATCAGAAGTACGCACCCGCGTTCCAGCCCTCTCAGGATGATATGAAAAAAATCATGCAGGGAAGACCGGACTTCATCGGCGTAAACTTCTACTCTCCCACCCTGGTGAAAGACGATCCAAGCCAGCCCTTCGGAATAGCAAATCGCCCAAATCCAGACCAGTATCCTTCCTATAACGGCCCCGTCTCTCCTTCTCATCTGGTCGAATTACTAATGCAGATAAACAAAGAATACGACCATCCCACTCTGATCATAACGGAGAACGGAGCCGGTTTCGGAGTGGACGATGAAAAACTCACTGGAAATAGGGTACTAGACCCACTCAGGGCAAAGTATCTCTCTGACCACATTGATGCAGTACTCTCAGCCAGGCATGCAGGAGTGAAAGTAGAAGGGTATCTATTCTGGAGTCTTCTGGACAACTTCGAGTGGCTGTTCGGCTACAGAAATCGATTCGGAATGATTGGAGTCGACTTTGAAAGCCCACAACTAACGAGGACACCAAAATCCAGCTATTACAAATACCAAGAGAAGATCAAGGATTATAAAGAGCGTAACAAGTGCCTGCCCCAGCAAAGCCGGCACTCAGGTTAACGACTTCAAAAAAAGACCTGCCGCTATAGGCGGCCAGGTCCGTACTGGAAGGCACGCGGAACCCGCGCACCAACCTTGCTCAGAAGCTCGTAGCCGAGGGTGCCGCAGGCACGGGCGACCTCGTCCACCGACAACCCGGCGCCCCACAACTCCACCGGGTCGCCAACGCGAGCCTCCGGCAGGTCGGAGAGGTCGATCGCCAGCATGTCCATCGAGACCCGCCCGACCAGGGGCGCGCGGCGTCCCCCGACCAGTACCGGAGTCCCGGCCGGCGCGGTACGCGGATAGCCGTCGGCGTAGCCGCAACTGACCGTGCCGATCCGCGCCGGCCGCTCGGCGATCCAGGTGGCACCGTAGCCGACGCTCTCGCCCACGGCCACCTCGCGCAGTGAAATCAACTGCGCGCCCAGGCTCATGGCCGGCTTCAGGCCCAGTTCGGCGGCACTCAGGTCGGCCAGCGGGGTCGACCCGTAGAGCATGATTCCCGGCCGCAGCCAGTCCATGTGGGCGGCCGGGATAGTCAGCACCGCCGCCGAGTTGGCCAGGCTACGCTGGTCGAAGTCCAGGTCGAGCAGGCCGAGGAAACTCTCCACCTGCTGCTCGGTGAGCGGATGGTTGCGTTCGTCGGCGCAGGCGAAATGGCTGATCAGGTTCAGCTCGCGCACACCAGGATGGTTGCGCAGGCGCGCATGCCAGGCGCGCAGCGCGGCAGGATCGAAGCCCAGGCGGTGCATGCCGGAGTCGAGCTTGAGCCAGACGTTGAGTGGAATATCCAGGCCGGCGGCGAGGAACGCCTCGCCCTGCTCCGCGCCCTGGATCACCAGGTCCAGGCGCAATTGCCCGGCGAGGGCGTATTCGCTCGCCTCGAAGCAGCCTTCCAGCAACAGGATGCGCGCGCTGGCGTGCAAGGCGCGGACTTCCGCGGCCTCCTCCAGGCAGGCCACGGCGAAGCCATCGGCATCGTCGTGCAACGCGGTAACCACTTCGCGCGCACCGTGGCCATAGGCGTTCGCCTTGACCACCGCGAACGCCTGGCGCTGCGGCGCGCAGCGCTTGGCCAGGGCATAGTTGTGGCGAATGGCGGAAAGGTCGACGGTGGCAACGAGGGGACGCATGGCATCGGGTCCTGCAACTGAAACGGGTGCCTATGGTAAGGCGCCCGCCGGGCAAGACCCAAGCCGGGTCATTCGTCCTCGAAGTTGTACATGCCGGCGGCAAGGTTCTCGAAGCGCGTGTACTTGCCGATGAAGGCCAGGCGCACCGTGCCGATCGGACCGTTACGCTGCTTGCCGATGATGATTTCGGCGACACCCTTGAACTCGGTCTCCGGGTGGTACACCTCGTCGCGGTAGACGAACATGATCACGTCGGCGTCCTGCTCGATCGCCCCGGATTCGCGCAAGTCGGAGTTCACCGGGCGCTTGTTGGGTCGCTGCTCCAGGGAGCGGTTGAGCTGCGACAGGGCGATCACCGGGCAGTTGAATTCCTTCGCCAGGGCCTTCAGCGAGCGGGAAATCTCGGAAATCTCGTTGGTCCGGTTGTCGCCGCTGGAGCCGGGTATCTGCATCAGTTGCAGGTAGTCGATCATGATCAGCGCCAGATCGCCGTGCTCGCGCACCAGGCGACGGGTCCGCGCGCGCATTTCCGAGGGACTGATGCCGGCGGTATCGTCGATGAACAGCTTCTTGTCGTTGAGCAGGTTGATCGCCGAAGTCAGGCGCGGCCAGTCCTCGTCGTCGAGCTTGCCGGAACGCACCTTGGTCTGGTCGATACGCCCGAGCGACGAGAGCATACGCATCACGATCGAGTCGGAGGGCATCTCCAGGGAGTACACCAACACGGCCTTGTCGGTGCGCATCACCGCGTTCTCGACCAGGTTCATGGCGAAGGTGGTCTTACCCATCGACGGACGCCCGGCGACGATGATCAGGTCGGCCGGCTGCAGGCCACTGGTCTTCTCGTCGAGGTCGGTGAAACCGGTGGACACCCCGGTCAGCGCCTCGGTGGTGTTGAACAGGTAGTCGATGCGGTCGATGGTCTTGACCAGGATATCGCTGATCCCTACCGGCCCGCCGGTCTTCGGTCGCGCTTCGGCGATCTCGAAGATCTTCCGCTCGGCCTCGTCGAGGATCTCGTTGGCGCCGCGCCCTTCCGGGTGGAAGGCGCTGTCGGCGATCTCGTTGCTGATGCCGATCAGTTGGCGCAGGGTGGCGCGCTCGCGGATGATCTGCGCGTAGGCCTTGATGTTGGCAACCGACGGAATGTTCTTCGCCAGTTCGCCGAGATAGGCCAGGCCGCCGACCTGGGCCAGTTGTCCTTCCTTCTCCAACTGCTCGGAGAGGGTCACCACGTCGATCGGCTGGTTGGCCTCGGCCAGCTTGTAGATGGCGCGGAAGATCAGGCGATGGTCATGGCGGTAGAAATCGCCGTCGGACACCGAGTCCGACACACGCTCCCAGGCGTTGTTGTCCAGCATCAGGCCACCCAGCACGGCCTGCTCGGCCTCGATCGAGTGCGGCGGCACCTTCAGGGCTGTGGTTTCCAGGTCGTATTGCTCGGGGCTGGTGATCTCGTTCATAGACTCGACGCAAGAAAAAGGAACAGCGGAAAAAACAACGGGCACGGTGCCGTTGCCGGTACCGTGCCCGATGTTAGCGGACTGCCGCGGACACGCATATGCCCGCCCAGCCCTACCGATCGGATCGCTTACTCAGCGACGATGATCAGCTTCAGAGTGGTTTCCACGTCGGTGTGCAGGTGCACGGCGACGTCGAACTCACCGGTGTTGCGCAGCGCGCCGTTGGGCAGGCGAACTTCGGCTTTTTCCAGCGGGTAACCGGCAGCGGAAACGGCTTCGGCGATGTCGCGGGTGCCGATCGAGCCGAACAGCTTGCCTTCGTCGCCAGCGTGGGCGCCGAGGGTTACCACCAGCTCGGAGAGCTGGGCAGCACGGGCTTCGGCAGCGGCCTTCTTCTCGGCGGCAGCCTTTTCCAGCTCGGCGCGGCGGGCTTCGAACGCAGCGACGTTCTCGGCGGTGGCGACGGTGGCCTTGCCCTGCGGCAGCAGGAAGTTACGGGCGTAACCGCCCTTGATGTTCACCTTGTCGCCCAGGTTGCCCAGGTTGGCGACTTTTTCCAGCAGGATGACTTCCATTTGAGTCTTACCTCTTAACTTTTAACCTTCACCGTTCGTGGAACCCTGGCGCCGGGCCAGGCGTCCACGAAAATCAAACAGACTGTCGACAACCGCCAAAAGACAGATCAGGTTCCCCAGCAGCAATACAGCCAGGTACAAGCCCACCAGCCAACCACCCGCGAGGCGCTTCAGGGCGATCAGGCCATGCCCGAGCGCCACGCCGGCGATGATCAGCGGCACGCTGCACAACGGACCGAGCACCGCGGCCTGCACTTCCAGCGCCGGGACCACGACGGCCCCCAGCAGCAGGATCACGGCAACCGCCGGCGCCAGCCGCAAACTCCGGAATTCGCGGCCGAAGCCGCCCGGGTTGTACAGCGAAGCCTGCCAGTACCGCGCGAGCATCAGGCAGAGCAGGCAGGTCACCTGCAGCGAGGAAGCCATGACCCCGGTCAGGGTCGGCACCAGCGCCACCTGCAACTTGTCCAGCTCTTCGCCCGACAGCTGGGACTCCCCGCGAAGCTGGGTCAGGACCTTGGTGACTTCCGTCGCCAGGGCGCCGATCAGCTCGCTGGAGGTATGCCCCAGCACCAGCGCGAATACCACGCCAACTGCAACACTGCCCAGCAGCACATGGCTCCAGGACGTGCTGGCGCGCAGGATCTGCGCCAGCGTCAGGGTACCGAGCAGGACCAGAAGGATGCTCGGATCGCCCAGGTACCACCAGAACATCGCCGGTAGCACCGCCCAGGCCAGGACGCCGAAGGCGTCGCCGAATCCGCGCCGCAGCAGCACCAGGCTACCGGCGGCGGCACTCAGCCAGAACAACAGTGGAACAACCGCGGAGCCTGCCACGGCGAGCGTGGCCTGCATGCGGCCGCGCATGGTGAACTCAGCCAGTGCGCGCATGCGATCTATCCCTTACCAGCGTTCGACTGCCCGATCTCAACGGCCGTGGCTGTCGGTGTAAGGAAGCAGGGCCAGGTAGCGGGCGCGCTTGATAGCGGTCGCCAGCTGACGCTGGTACTTGGCCTTGGTGCCGGTGATACGGCTCGGAACGATCTTGCCGGTTTCGGAAACGTAGGCCTTCAGGGTGTTGAGATCCTTGTAATCGATCTCTTTCACGCCTTCGGCGGTGAAGCGGCAGAACTTACGACGACGGAAGAAACGTGCCATGTGATTGGCTCCTCAATACTGGTCCGGAATTACTCGTCAGCGTTATCGCTATCGCTGTTGTCGTCGCCATCGGCGCCTTCAGCGTTATCGTTCGGACGCTCACGACGCTCGCGACGCTCGTTGCGGCTTTCTTCAGCCTTGAGCATCTCGGACTGCTCGGTGACAGCTTCGTCGCGACGCATGACCAGGTTACGGATCACGGCATCGTTGTAACGGAAGTTGTCTTCCAGCTCAGCCAGGGCCTTGGCGCTGCACTCGACGTTCATCAGAACGTAGTGGGCCTTGTGCACGTTGTTGATGGCGTAGGCCAGCTGACGACGGCCCCAGTCTTCCAGACGGTGGATCTTGCCGCCGTCTTCTTCGATGGCCTTGGTGTAACGCTCGACCATGCCACCGACTTGTTCGCTCTGGTCCGGGTGAACCAGGAACACGATTTCGTAATGACGCATAAATGCTCCTTACGGGTTGCAGCCTGCCGCAGAACGGTCAGGCAAGGAGTGAATGTTTTCTTGGCTTGCCTGGCGGAGAGGCGAACGAACGCCTGCCCGCGCGGCAAGGGGCGACATTCTAGAGAAGGGCAACCGGCGAAGCAAGGAAGATTGGCGAATATTTGTACAGCGGATGGAATGGCGCGGGGCCGCGCCGCGGCGGCCCCGCACGCGCTCACTCCAGCGGGGTGCGCTGGCGGAGGATCTCGAACAGGCAGACGCCGGTGGCGACCGAGACGTTCAGGCTGCTGACGCTGCCGGCCATCGGCAACCTGGCGAGGAAGTCGCAGTGCTCGCGGGTCAGCCGGCGCATGCCCTTGCCTTCCGCGCCCATCACCAGCACGGTCGGCCCCTTGAGGTCGAGCTGGTAGAGGGTCTTGTCCGCCTCGCCGGCGGTGCCGACCACCCACAGGCCGCGCTGCTGGAGCTTTTCCAGGGTGCGCGCGAGGTTGGTCACCGCCACCAGCGGGATCACCTCGGCGGCGCCGCAAGCGACCTTGCGCACGGTGGCGTTGAGGGTCGCGGACTTGTCCTTGGGCACGATCACCGCCTGCACCCCCGCCGCATCGGCGGTACGCAGGCAGGCGCCGAGGTTGTGCGGATCGGTGACGCCATCCAGGGCCAGCAGCAGCGGCACGCCCTCGCTCCGCTCGAGCAGTTCCTCGAGCATGTTTTCGCCCCAGACCTGGCTGGGGCTGACTTCCGCGACCACGCCCTGGTGGACGCCTTCCGCCCACTCGTCGAGTTCGCGCCGGTCGCGCTGCCCTACCGGAATACGGAACCCGGCGGCCAGCTCGGTGAGCACCTGGACCCGCGGGTCATGCCGCCCCTCGGCCAGCCACAACTGCTTGACCCGCTTCGGATGATGGCGCAACAACGCTTCCACGGCATGCACGCCGTAGACCTTTTCCCACTGACTCATGACTTGGCCTTACGTTTGCGCGCCCCGGTGGCAGCCGGAGCGTTGTCGGCCTTCGGCTTGGAAGGCCCCTTGCGATGCTTGGTCGGCTTTCCCGGCTTGGCGGCAGCGGCGGGCTTGCCGCCCTTGGCCTTGCCCTTCGCGCTCTTGCCCGCAGGAACGACCTTGCCCTTCTTCCCGCCCTTGTCCTTGCCGCCGCCGACGCGCGCCTCGGCGAGCAGCGCCTGCTTCACCTCGCGACTCTTGCGTACGTCGGTGTTGCCGAGCATCTCCGCGGCCTGCGCCAGCAGCTCCGGCGCGACCGGCGGCAGCGCCTGCACCTTTCCGGCCTTGCGCCGCGGCACCACTGCGGCGTCGGGACTGGCCAGCGCCGGCTCCAGGTCGACCTCGGGCACGGATGCGCCCTTGCGCCCTTTCGGCGCCTTGCCGGCGTTCGCCGACTTGTCGCCGTTGCGCTTCTTGCGTCCGATCGGCGCGCTCAGCACGTTTCCGGCCAGCTCGAAGTCGATCTTCCGCTCGTCCAGGTCGACCCGCGCCACTACCACTTCCGTGGTGTCGCCGAGACGGAAGCTGCGCCCGGTGCGCTCGCCGCTGAGGCGATGGTGCACGGCGTCGAAATGATAGTAGTCGCCAGGCAGCGCGGTCACATGTACCAGGCCTTCGACGAAGATGTCGGTCAGCTCGACGAACAGACCGAAACCGGTGACCGCGGTGATTACCCCAGGGAAGGTCTCGCCGACCCGCTCGCGCATGTATTCGCACTTCAGCCAGTTGGTCACGTCGCGGGTGGCCTCGTCGGCACGCCGCTCGGTCATCGAGCACTGCTCGCCCAACTGGTCCAGGCGCAATTCGTCGTACGGATAGATACGCGCCTTGGGCATGCTCGCCGCGCCGGCCCGCTGCACGTGCGGAGTCTCCGCCTTGGAGCGGATCACGCTGCGGATCGCACGATGCACCAGCAGGTCCGGGTAGCGCCGGATCGGCGAGGTGAAGTGGGTGTAGGCGTCGTAGTTGAGGCCGAAGTGGCCATTGTTGTCCGGGCTGTACACCGCCTGGCTGAGCGAACGCAGCATGACCGTCTGGATCAGGCGGAAGTCGGCGCGGTCGTGGATCTTCTCCAGCAACTCCTGGTAGTCGCCCGGGGTCGGCGCGGCCTTGCCGCGGCCGAGGCTCAACCCCAGCTCGCCGAGGAACTGGCGCAGGTTGTTGAGTTTCTCCTGCGGCGGGCCGTCATGCACCCGATACAACGCCGGGATGGCGTGCTTCTGCAGGAAGCGTGCGGTCGCCACGTTGGCGCAGAGCATGCACTCTTCGATCAGGCGGTGCGCATCGTTGCGCTGGGTCGGGCGGATTTCCGAGATCTTCCGGTCGGCACCGAAGACGATGCGGGTTTCCTGGGTCTCGAAATCGATCGCGCCGCGGACATGGCGGCCGGCCAGCAGCGCTTTATACAGCGCATACAGCTGCTGCAGGTGCGGCACCACGCCGGGCAACTGCTGGCGCAGGTTCTCGGCCTCGACGCTGTCGGGATGCTCGAGCAACTGGCTGACCTTGGTGTAGGTCAGGCGCGCATGGGAGTGGATCACCGCCTCGTAGAACTGGTAGCCGGTCAGCTTGCCGGCCTTGGACAGGGTCATCTCGCAGACCATGGCCAGCCGGTCGACCAGCGGATTCAGCGAGCAGAGGCCATTGGACAGCACCTCCGGCAGCATCGGGATCACCCGCTCGGGGAAATACACCGAGTTGCCGCGCCTGGCCGCCTCTTCGTCCAGCGCCGAACCGACCTTCACGTAGTGCGAGACATCGGCGATCGCCACGAACAGGCGCCAGCCGCCGCCGCGCTTGGCCTCGGCATACACCGCGTCGTCGAAGTCGCGGGCATCCTCGCCGTCGATGGTGACGAAGGGCACCTGGCGCAGGTCGATACGCTTTTCCTTGTCCTTCTCCGCCACTTCCGGCTTGAGCTTGGCTGCTTCCTTCTCCACCGCGGCCGGCCAGACGTGGGGGATATCGTAGCTGCGCAGGGCGACTTCGATCTCCATACCCGGCGCCATGTAGTCGCCGAGCACCTCGACGATCTCGCCCTGGGCCTGGCGGTGGATGCTCGGCCATTGCTCGATGCGCACCTGGACGAACTGGTTGTGCCTGGCCTTGCCGGCCTTGCCCGGCGGGATCAGGACTTCCTGCTGGATCTTCGGGTTGTCCGCGACCACCACGCCGATGCCGCTTTCCTCGAAATAGCGGCCGACCACGATCTCGTGGGCCCGCTCGATCACCTCGACCAGCTGGCCTTCGCGGCGTCCGCGCCGGTCATGGCCGGACACCCGGGCCAGGGCGCGGTCGCCGTCGAACACCAGGCGCATCTGGGTGGGACTGAGGAACAGGTCGTCGCTGCCATCGTCGGGGATCAGGAAGCCGAAGCCGTCGCGGTGCCCGCTGATGAGGCCGCGGATCAGGTCCAGCTTGTCCACCGGCGCATAGGCGCCACGACGCGTATAGATAAGCTGCCCGTCGCGCTCCATGGCGCGCAGGCGACGACGCAAGGCCTCTTCCGGCTCCTCGCCGGCGAGCCCGAACTCGTCGAGCAACTGGGAGCGAGTCGCCGGAGCGCCCCGCTCGGATAGGTGAGCCAGGATCAGTTCCCGGCTGGGGATGGGGTTTTCGTACTTTTCCGCTTCGCGAGCGGCCTCGGGATCGAGGTTTTGCCAATCGGCCATTAGAGGTAGGTCACCTTTTCTTCTTTAGCGTTTGCTGCCATTGCTCTATTGAAGCGCGAAAACGCTTCGTCGGTCAGCTTCGGTAGCAGAATAATTTTTATCGCATCAGGGGTTTACAAGCAGAATACGTACTCGTATAGTTCGCGCCCACAACGTTGCTGAGACGTTGTAACACGGAAACGATGAGCGATCATCGCCTCCAGTGCCCAGGTGGCGGAATTGGTAGACGCACTAGGTTCAGGTCCTAGCGGTGGCAACACCGTGGAAGTTCGAGTCTTCTCCTGGGCACCATATTTCAGACAAAGCCGGACATTAGACCGTTTTTGTTTCAGCAGTTCAGCCACTACCAGGCATTGAAACTGCGACAAGGTTTGCAACACCCAAGTCGATGAGCGATCATCGCACAATGCTGAAAAGCATGCCCAGGTGGCGGAATTGGTAGACGCACTAGGTTCAGGTCCTAGCGGTGGCAACACCGTGGAAGTTCGAGTCTTCTCCTGGGCACCATCTTCAAGACAAACAGCCGAGCATCGCTCGGCTTTTTGTTGCCTGCGATTTTTCCCTTCGAGCCACGCCACCCTCCCCCGCTCGCCGCGGCGCCGACCCCGGAAATGAAAACGGGCCGCATGCGCAGCCCGTTCCGTCATCGCCCCGCTATCCGCCTCAGGCGAATGGATGGCGCAGGATGATGGTTTCGTTGCGGTCCGGACCGGTGGAGATGATATCGATCGGCGCACCCACCAGCTCTTCCACGCGCTTGATGTAGGCGCGGGCGTTGGCCGGCAACTCTTCCAGGGTCTTCGCACCCACGGTCGACTCGCTCCAACCAGGCATTTCCTCGTAGACCGGCTGCAGGCCGATGTAGCTGTCGGCATCGGTCGGCGCTTCCAGCACATCGCCATCGGCATTCTTGTAGCCGACGCACAGGCGCACCACATCCAGGCCATCGAGCACGTCGAGCTTGGTCAGGCACAGGCCGGAGATGCTGTTGATCTCGATGGCGCGGCGCAGAATCACGGCGTCGAACCAGCCGCAGCGACGAGCGCGACCGGTGGTGGCGCCGAACTCGTGGCCGCGCTTGGCCAGGTAGGCGCCGACGTCGTCGAACAGCTCGGTCGGGAACGGCCCGGAGCCGACGCGAGTGGTATAGGCCTTGGTGATACCCAGCACGTAGTCCAGGTACAGCGGGCCGAAGCCGGAACCGGTGGCGGTACCGCCAGCGGTGGTGTTGGAACTGGTCACGTAGGGATAGGTGCCATGGTCGATGTCCAGCAGCGATCCCTGGGCGCCTTCGAACATGATGTCCTTGCCGTGCTTGCGCAGGTCGTGCAGGGTCGCGGCGACATCGGCCATCATCGGCTTGAGCAGCTCGGCATATTCCATCGCCTCGTCCAGGGTCTTCTGGAAGTCGATGGCCGGCTCCTTGTAGTAGTGCTGCAGGACGAAGTTATGGTAGTCCAGCAGCTCGCCCAGCTTGGCGGCGAAGCGCTCGCGGTGGAACAGGTCGCCGACGCGCAGGCCGCGACGCGCCACCTTGTCCTCGTATGCCGGGCCGATACCGCGACCGGTGGTGCCGATCTTGGCTTCGCCGCGGGCCTTCTCGCGCGCCTGGTCGAGGGCGACGTGATAGGACAGGATCAGCGGACAGGAAGGACTGATGCGCAGGCGCTCGCGCACCGGCACGCCCTTCTCTTCCAGCTTGGTGATTTCGCGCAGCAGCGCATCCGGCGCCAGCACCACGCCATTGCCGATCAGGCACTGCACGCCTTCGCGCAGGATGCCCGATGGAATCAGGTGCAGGACGGTTTTCTCGCCATCGATCACCAGGGTGTGACCAGCGTTGTGACCACCCTGGTAGCGAACTACGGCAGCCGCCTGCTCGGTGAGCAGGTCGACGATCTTGCCCTTGCCCTCATCACCCCATTGGGTGCCCAGGACTACGACATTCTTACCCATAACACTTGTCCCCATCGTGGAAGTTCGATGCCGGCCGCGGCCGGCGGAATCTCAGGACGCCAGCGGCGCCACCTGCCAATTG
Source organism: Pseudomonas sp. HMSC066A08 (assembly GCF_001813025.1). NCBI lineage: Bacteria > Pseudomonadati > Pseudomonadota > Gammaproteobacteria > Pseudomonadales > Pseudomonadaceae > Pseudomonas > Pseudomonas sp. HMSC066A08. Next base: position 180,013 of record NZ_KV811299.1, on the reverse strand, counting down.
CCATCGCGCAGCGCCAGCTGCCGGTCGCAGCCCGCCTCGCGCGCAGAAGCCGCATCCTGCCCGGGCAGAGCCTGGACGACACGCTGCCCGTCGCGGCGCAGTCGTTGCACCGCCTGCCAGAGCCCGGCCCCTTCGGCCGGCGCCCAGATACCCGATACAGCCTGGTCCAACCGGGCCTGGCCGAGAGTGACCAGGCTTTTCAGATCGGTGGAGAAACCGGTGGCCGGGCGGGCGCGCCCGAAATCGGCACCGATATCATCATAGCGACCGCCCTGGGCGATGGACTGGCCAACGCCGGGCACGAAGGCCGCAAACACCACGCCAGTGTGATAGTGATAGCCACGCAGCTCGCCGAGATCGAAATACAGCGGCAAGCCGGGGAAGCGCCCGGCCAGCGAATCGGCGATCTCGATCAGCTCGTTCAGCGCCACCTGGACATCGGCCGGCGCCGCCGCCAGACGGGCACGGCCCTGCTCCAGCGCATCGCGGCCGCCGCATAGCTCGGCCAGCGCACGCAACATGCCACGCAGTTCGGCAGGCAGGTCTGCAGTCAGCGCCTCGACCTCGTCCACCGCCTTGCGCTGCAAGGCATCGAACAACTGCTGCTCGACTTCGCCGGACAGCCCTGCCGCGCGCGCCAGGCCGCGGTAGATGCCGACATGACCGAGGTCCATGTGCACGTCCGGCACTTCCGCCATCTCGAGCATTTCCAGCATCAGGCTGATCACCTCGACATCGCTGGCGGGGCTCGGATCGCCGTACAGCTCGGCGCCCAGCTGGATCGGACTACGCGAGGTGGACAGCGCGCGCGGCTGCGCATGCAGCACGCTGCCGGCATAGCACAGGCGGCTAGGTCCCTCGCGGCGCAGGCTGTGCGCATCCATCCGCGCCACTTGCGGCGTAATGTCGGCACGGAAACCCATGAGCCGGCCGGACGCCGGGTCGGTCACCTTGAAGGTGCGCAGGTCAAGATCCTGTCCCGCGCCGGTGAGCAGCGACTCCAGGTATTCGATATGCGGGGTCACGACGAACTCGTAACCCCAGCGGTGGAACAGATCCAGCACCTGACGGCGGGCTGCTTCGATGCGCGCCGCCTCCGGGGGCAGCACCTCTTCGATCCCATCTGGCAGCAGCCAGCGGTCTACCGTTGCCATTTCGCCTCTCCCCTTTCAGCCGGGCGGCACATCATCAGTGAATCCAGTAAAGAAGCAGGGTGCCGAGCAGCATGCTGCCCAGCCCCACGAGACGCAGGTGACGGTCGCTCAGCCGGCCGATGCCGGTGACCGCCTCGCGCCATTGTCGCGGACACAGGAACGGCAGGATGCCTTCCAGCACCAGCACGAGACAAAAAGCGATGCCGAATTCCTGCCACATGATTCTCGCGGACGCAAAAAAGCCGGGATTTCCCGGCTGGCTCATCATAACACGATTTCTCCGGCGGGCGCTGCCGCCCGCCGGAGAACCGGGTATTACTTGTTGGCCTTGTTCAGATAGCGGAAGAACTCGCTGCTCGGATCGAGCACCAGTACGTCGCGCTTCTCGGCGAAGCTTTCGCGATACGCCTTCAGGCTACGGTAGAAGGAATAGAACTCCGGATCCTGGTTGTAGGCCTTGGCGTAGATCGCGGCAGCCTTGGAGTCGCCGTCACCGCGGGTCTCTTCCGACTCGCGGTAGGCTTCGGCAACGATTACCCGGCGCTGGCGATCGGCGTCGGCACGAATGCCTTCGGCCAGTTCGCGACCCTTGGCGCGGTGCTCGCGGGCCTCGCGCTCACGCTCGGTACTCATCCGCTCGAAGACGCTGCGGTTGACTTCCTTCGGCAGGTCGATGGCCTTGACCCGCACGTCGATCACCTCGATACCCAGCTCCTTCTGCGCCATGCGGTTCAGCGAAGCGGTGATGTCACCCATCAGCGCGTCGCGCTCGCCCGATACCACTTCATGCAGGGTGCGCTTGCCGAACTGGTCGCGCAGGCCCGCCTCGAGACGCCGCGACAGGCGTTCGTCGGCAATCTGCTTGAGGCCCGAGGTGGCGGTGTAGAAGCGCTCGGCATCCGCCACCCGCCACTTGGCATAGGCATCCACCATCACCGCTTTCTTTTCCAGGGTCAGGAAGCGCTGGGTCGGGGCATCCAGGGTCAGCAGGCGAGCGTCGAACTTGCGCACCTGGTTGACGTACGGGATCTTGAAGTGCAGGCCCGGCTTGACGTCGGACTCGACCACCCGGCCGAAGCGCAACATGACCGCGCGCTCGGTCTGCTGGACTACGTAGACGCTGTTCCACAGGACGATGGCGGCGACGACACCGACGATCAGAGCGATCAAAGACTTGTTGCCCATCAGCGGCTCTCCCTCGTACGCGCGTCTTGCTGGCGCAGATCGTTGACGATCCGCGACCCCAGGTCGGAAGCGCTGGCGCTGCCGCCACCGGCGGAAGCACCGGCACCCGTAGCGGGCGCGGCGTTACGACCATCGATCATCTTGTCCAAAGGCAGGTAGAGCAGGTTGTTCTGCCCCTGCTGACCGGTCACCAGCACCTTGCTGGTCTGGCTGAAGACTTCCTGCATGGTGTCCAGGTACAGACGCTCGCGCGTCACTTCCGGAGCCTTGCGATATTCCACCAGCAGCTTGGAGAAGCGATCCGCCTCGCCCTGGGCGCGCGAAATCACCTCGTCGCGGTAACCGTTGGCTTCTTCGATGATGCGCTGGGCCTGGCCACGCGCCTCCGGCACCACGCCGTTGGCATAGGCTTCGGCCTGGTTCTTCTCGCGCTGCTCGTCCTCGCGGGCACGGATCACGTCGTCGAACGCTTCCTGCACCTCACGCGGGGCCTGGGCGCTCTGGATGTTCACCTGGGTCACGGTGATACCGGTCTTGTAGGTATCCAGGAAGCGTTGCAGACGCTCGCGCACCTCGGTCGCCATCTGCTCGCGGCCTTCGGTGAGGATCCGGTCCATGGTGGTGGAGCCGGCGACATGCCGCAGCGCGCTCTCGGTCGCCTGCTGCAGGCTGACCTCGGGCTGGTCGACGTTGAGCACGAAGTCCTGCAGGTTGCTGATCTTGTACTGCACGGTCAGCGGCACTTCGACGATGTTCTCGTCCTCGGTGAGCATCTGCCCCTGCTTGCTGTACGCACGCTCGCGGGTGACGTTCTCCTGGAAGCGCTTGTCGATCGGCGGGAAGTAGAAGTTCAGGCCGGGACCGACCGTCTCGTAATACTTGCCGAAGCGCAGGATGACCGCCTGCTCCTGCTCGTCCACCACATAGATGGCGTTGTACAGCCAGAGCACGGCGAGAATCGCCAGGCCGATGCCGAACAGGCCCAGGCCACCGCCCTTGCCGCCGGAACCGGAGCCGGAACCGTTGCCACTGCGTTTTTTTCCACCGAACAGCCCGTTCAGGCTGTCCTGAAGCTTGCGGAAAGCCTCATCCAGGTCGGGCGGCCCCTTGCGGTCACCACCGCCGCCACCACCGCGGCGGCCTCCCCACGGGTCTCGATCGTTGTTGTTCGAGTTGTCACCCGGCTCGTTCCAAGCCATAGCGCTCTCCATCTAGTAACGCGAAACGCGCCTGCGGCGCGGCCACCCATGCTACCGAATGCCCTGCCCGCTGCCAAAAGCAGCGATACGGGCTTTATTGCAAAGTGTGTTGCGCAACGAACTCCGCCGGCTGCCAGCCAGCGCGGCTCGCCAGGCGATTCAACTCGGCCCGCGGCAGGCGCACCTGCAGCAGGGTACAACCTTCCTCATCGTGCGCCTCGGACTGCACCGCGCCCAGTTCGAACAGCTGGGCGCGCAAGCGCCCGAGCCGCTGGGGCAGGCGCAAGGTCCCGACGAACAGGTCCTCGCCGAGCAGCTCGGCGATGGCCTGGCGCAACAGGTCGAGGCCTTCGCCGGTCTGCGCCGACAGCCAGACGCGCACCGGCTTGCCGGAATCGTCGCGCTGGATGTGCGGCTCGACCGAGGGTAGCAGGTCGACCTTGTTATAGACCTCGAGCATCGGCAATTCGTTGGCGCCGATCTCGCCGAGCACCGCCAGCACCTGCTCGATCTGCGCATCCCGCTCGGGCTCGTAGGCGTCGATCACGTGCAGCAGGAGGTCGGCGTTGCTCGACTCTTCCAGCGTAGCGCGGAAGGCCTCCACCAGCTTGTGCGGCAGGTGGCGAATGAAGCCCACCGTGTCGGCCAGCACCACCGGCCCGAGATCGTCCAGTTGCAGGCGACGCAGGGTGGGATCGAGAGTGGCGAACAACTGGTCGGCGGCATACACCTCGGAGGCGGTGAGCGCATTGAACAGGGTCGATTTGCCGGCGTTGGTATAGCCGACCAGCGAGACCGCCGGGATATCCGCGCGCTTGCGCCCGCGTCGAGCCTGCTCGCGCTGGCTGCGAACCTTCTCCAGGCGCTGCTTGATCTGGCGGATGCGCACGCGCAGCAGGCGTCGGTCGGTTTCCAGCTGGGTCTCGCCCGGCCCGCGCAGGCCGATACCGCCTTTCTGCCGTTCGAGGTGGGTCCAGCCGCGTACCAGCCGCGTGCTCATGTGCTCCAGTTGCGCCAGTTCCACCTGCAACTTGCCTTCGTGGGTACGTGCGCGCTGGGCGAAAATGTCGAGGATCAGCCCGGTCCGGTCGAGTACGCGACACTCGAACGCACGCTCGAGGTTGCGCTCCTGGCTGGGCGTCAAGGTATGGTTGAAAATCACCAGCTCGACGTTTTCGGCCTTGACCAGGTCGTGCAACTCCTCGACCTTGCCACTGCCGATAAGATATTTGGCGCTCGGCTGGTGGCGGGAGACGCTGACGAATGCCACCGTTTCCGCGCCGGCCGAACGCACCAGCTCCTGGAACTCCTGCGGGTCTTCACGCGCCTCGGGGTTCTGCCCTTCCAGATGCACCAGAACAGCCTGTTCCCCACCACCTGGGCGCTCAAAGAACAAAGCGGACTCCCGTCAAGCGTTGCCCGGCTCGGCCGGCTGGTCACCGCTCGGCAGACGCACCGGACGGCTCGGTACCACGGTGGAGATCGCGTGCTTGTAAACCATCTGGCTGACGGTGTTCTTCAGCAGGATGACAAACTGGTCGAAGGACTCGATCTGGCCTTGCAGCTTGATGCCGTTGACCAGATAGATGGAAACCGGGACGCGTTCTTTCCGCAGGGTATTGAGGTAAGGGTCTTGTAGCGAATGCCCTTTTGACATGTGCCGCACTCCTTTAAGGATCGTAGTTTGAAGTAGTCGAATAGGGTGACTTGGCGCCGTCCAAACTCCGGAGTCGTTCCGGAAACAGACGGACAAATTAAGGTCTCAGGCCAATATGGAGACCGTTTTCAGGTATTTCAAGGCACGCGGCAGATTGTCACCTGCTAGGCTGTCCATCCAGTGTAGATGGCTCCAGCTTCGCAGCCAGGTGAACTGGCGCTTGGCCAACTGGCGGGTAGCGATGATGCCGCGTTCGGTCATTTCAGCGTAGGACAGCTTGCCATCCAGGTAATCCCACACCTGACGGTAACCCACGGCTCTAATAGACGGTAATCCTGCATGCAAGTCACTTCTGGCATGCAGTGCTTCGACCTCGGCGATGAAACCCTGTTCCAGCATCTGGCGAAAACGCTGCGCAATCCGCGCGTGCAACACCTGGCGCTGCTCGGGAGCAATCGCCAGCTGAGCGACAGTATACGGCAATTGATTCCTGCCTGACGCGTCAAAATCCGCCTTTTCAGCGCTTTGCCGGCGACGCAGGTCGCTCATCGACACCCCGCCGAGGCGATACACCTCGAGCGCCCGCATCAGTCGCTGCGGGTCGTTGGGGTGGATGCGCGCAGCCGACTCCGGGTCGACCTCGGCGAGTTGCCGGTGCAGCGCCTCCCAACCTTCGGCCTGGGCCTCGGCCTCGATCGCCGCGCGCACCTCGGGATCGGCGCCGGGCATGTCGGCCAGGCCCTCGAGCAACGCCTTGTAATAGAGCATGGTGCCCCCCACCAGCAGGGGAATCCTGCCGCGCGCGGTGGCCTCGGCCATCGCCGCCAGGGCATCGGCGCGGAATTCCGCGGCCGAATAGCTCTCCGCCGGGTCGCGGATATCGATCAGGCGGTGCGGATAGCGCGCCAGCAGCTCCCGGGAAGGCTTGGCCGTACCGATATCCATGCCGCGGTAGATCAGCGCCGAGTCGACGCTGATCAGCTCGCAGGGCAGCGCATCGGCCAGCGCCATCGCCAGGTCGGTCTTGCCGGCGGCGGTCGGCCCCATGAGAAAGATCGCGGGAGGCAGGGAAGACATCGGAAAGCTCTTGGACAAAGCGCATAGCTTCGGGCTTTGCGCCCGAAGCTGCAAGGTTCAGCGTCCGCGCAGGAAGAGCTTGTCCAGCTCGTCCAGGCCCAGTTGGGTCCAGGTCGGACGCCCATGGTTGCACTGGCCGCTGCGCTCGGTGATTTCCATGTCGCGCAACAGGGCGTTCATTTCCGGCAGGGTCAGGCGCCGGTTGGCGCGCACCGCACCATGGCAGGCCATGGTGCCGAGCAACTCGTTCAGGTGCGCCTGGATACGGTCGCTGGTGCCGTATTCCAGCAGGTCGGCGATGACATCGCGCACCAACTGGGTCGCTTCTGCCTGCTTGAGCAATGCAGGGATCTGCCGGATCGCCAGGCTTTCCGGCCCCAGGCGCTGCAGCTCGAAGCCCAGGCGCTGGAACCAGCTGGAATGTTCTTCCGCGCAATCCGCCTCGCGCTCGCTGACCGCGATCGACTCCGGCACCAGCAACGGCTGCCCACGCAAGCCTTCGCTGGCCATCGCCACCTTGAGGCGCTCGTAGGTGATCCGCTCGTGGGCCGCGTGCATGTCCACCAGCACCAGGCCGTGGGCGTTCTCGGCGAGGATGTAGATGCCCTTGAGCTGCGCCAGGGCATAACCCAGCGGCGGGATGTCCTGGGCGCTTTCGGGCAGCGCGGCTGGCGCCTCGCCCGCGGGTAACGGTGCGAAGTAGGCCTTGTAGGCGCCACCGGCCTCGGCCAGAGAAGGCGGCGCCTCCGGCCGGGTATAGGCGGAATAGCCGGAGGAGCCGCCGGATGCCGACGAGCCGCCACTCCAGCCCACCCGTGCCGCCGGACTCTCCAGCACGCTCTCGGCCAGGCGCATCTCGCCCTGCGGGCCGAACTCGCCGGCGGCAGCGCCGGTCGGACGCGGCTCGGTCAGGCTGGTCGCCCCTGGCGGCGCGAGCTGGTCGTCGGGACGGACCTCGCCCAGCGCACGATGCAGGGTGCCATAGAGGAAGTCATGGACCATCCGGCTGTCACGGAAGCGAACTTCGTGCTTGGTCGGGTGCACATTGACGTCCACCACCGCCGGATCGACTTCGAAGAACAGCACGAAGGTCGGGTGCCGGCCGTTGTACAGCACGTCGCGATAAGCCTGGCGTACCGCGTGGGCGACCAGCTTGTCGCGCACCATGCGCCCGTTCACATAGAAGTACTGCAGGTCCGGCTGGCTGCGGGAGAAGGTCGGCAAGCCGACCCAGCCCCACAGGTGCAGGCCGTTGCGCTCGACCTCGATCGGCAGCGCCTGCTCGAGGAATGCCTGGCCGCACACCGCGCCGACCCGGCGCGCGCGGGCCAGCTCGTCTCGCGCCTCGTGCAGGGCGAAGATGGTCTTGCCGTTGTGGCGCAGGTGGAAAGCCACGTCGAAGCGGGCCAGCGCCAGGCGCTTGATGACTTCCTGCAGATGGTCGAACTCGGTCTTCTCGGCGCGCAGGAACTTGCGCCGCGCCGGGGTGTTGAAGAACAGGTCGCGAACCTCGACGCTGGTCCCCACCGGGTGCGCCGCCGGCTGTACCCGCGGCTGCATGTCGCGGCCCTCGGTCTCCACCTGCCAGGCTTCGCCGGCGTCGGCGGTGCGCGAGGTCATGGTCAGGCGCGCTACCGAGCTGATCGAGGCCAGCGCCTCGCCACGGAAGCCGAGGCTCATCACCCGCTCCAGGTCTTCCAGCTCGCGGATCTTGCTGGTGGCGTGGCGAGCCAGGGCCAGCGGCAGGTCGTCGGCGGGGATGCCGCGACCGTCGTCGCGCACTCGCAGCAACTTGATGCCGCCCTGCTCGACCTCCACGTCGATGCGCCGGGAACCGGCGTCGAGGCTGTTTTCCAAGAGTTCCTTGGCCACCGAGGCGGGACGCTCGACCACCTCACCGGCGGCGATCTGGTTCGCCAGCCGCGGACTCAGCAGCTGGATACGCGGTGCTTCGTTCATCACTGGGCCGCCAGGGCGGTGCTCGGGATGGACAGGGCCTGGCCGACTTTCAGGTTGTCGCTGGACAGGCTGTTGCTGCTGCGCAGCGCGGCCATGCTCACTTCATAGCGCTGGGCGATCATCGCCAGGGTCTCTCCGGGCCGCACCACGTGCTCGCGCGGCCCCATGGAAAGCTTGCCCTGGGCGCGCAAAGAGGCGATGTAGGTGCCGGGCGGCGGGCTCTGCTGGAAATACTGGCGGATGCCGCTGGTGATCGAACGCGCCAAGGCCTGCTGGTGGCTCGCGCTGGCCAGCTTGCGCGACTCGTTGACGTTCGAGATGAAGCCGGTCTCCACCAGGATCGACGGGATGTCCGGCGACTTCAGCACCATGAACCCGGCCTGCTCGACACGACGCTTGTGCAGCGAAGTGATGCGGCCGACATTGGTCAGTACCTTGTGGCCGACGTCCAGACTCGACGAGAGGGTGGCGGTCATCGACAGGTCGAGCAGCACGCCAGCGAGCATCTGGTCCTTGTCGCCGAGGCTGACGCTGCCATCGCCGCCGATCAGGTCGGAACGGTTCTCGCTGTCGGCCAGCCAGCGCGCGGTTTCCGAAGTGGCGCCGCGGTCGGACAGGGCGAACACCGAGGCACCGAAGGCGCTGCGGCTCGGCGCGGCGTCGGCATGGATCGAGACGAACAGGTCGGCGCCCTTCTTGCGGGCGATCTCGGTGCGCTTGCGCAGCGGGATGAAGTAGTCGCCGGTACGGGTCAGCTCGGCCCGGTAACCGCGCACCTGATTGATCTGGCGTTGCAGCTCGCGAGCGATCGACAGGGTGATGTTCTTCTCGTGCAGCCCGCCCGGGCCAAGGGCGCCAGGGTCTTCACCGCCGTGGCCGGCGTCGATGGCGATGACGATATCGCGGGTACCACCCTTGGTCGGCAACGGCAGCTTGGCCACCGGCTGGGTCGGCGTCACCGGGGTGACCGGCACGCTCGGGGTCGGCGTCGCGGGCACGTCCGGGGTCAGGTCGGCGCCCTGGTCGTAGAGATCGACCACCAGGCGGTTGCCGTATTGCTGGTTGGGCGGCAGGACGAAGCTCTTCGGGGTGACCTGGGCCGACAGGTCGAGGACCATGCGCAGGTCGTTGGGCGTGCGCTGGGCGGAGCGCACGGCGGTGATCGGGGTGTTGCCGAGCTTGAGACCGTTGAGCTGGGTCGCCAGCTGGGCGCCGCTGACGTCGATGACGATACGGTTGGGAGCGGCCAGGGTGAACAGGCTGTGCTGCACCGGACCGGAGAGATCGAAGACCAGACGGGTGTTGTCCGGAGCGCGCCAGATCCGCACGCTCTTGATTTGCGCGGCGGCCAGAACCTCGCCGACCTGGCAGGCCAGCAGAATCATCACCCCAGTCAACAACGTCCGCAGACGCAAGCCCCAACCCATCGTTTTTCTCATGCTCCCATGGTCAGGGTGGCACACCAGGCTTCGCCCCGCGCACCGTGCGGTACCAGGCGCAGTGTCCGTCCACCCGCTTGGGCAGTAATGGTAATGTCCAGATCGGCGGTTGGCAAAACGCCCGTACCGCGCTCGGGCCACTCGATCAGACAGAGTGCGCTGCCGTCGAAATAGTCGCGGATGCCGAAGAACTCCAATTCCTCCGCATCGGCGAGCCGGTACAGGTCGAAATGGTAGGCGCGCAGCTCGCCGATTTCGTAAGGCTCGACCAGGGTAAAGGTCGGGCTTTTCACCGAGCCGGCATGGCCGAGGCCGCGCAGGATGCCGCGCGAGAGGGTGGTCTTGCCAGCGCCGAGGTCGCCATGCAGGTAGATCACCCCCTGCCCCCCGCTGGCCCGGGCGATGCGCCCGCCCAGTTCGAGCATCGCGTCTTCCCCTTCGGCGGACAGGATCACTTCAGACACGGACTGCACTCCTCGAGCAACTGACGAATGGTAGGTATGAGATCGGTCGCCGCCAGCCCGCGACCCTGGGCGCCGAGCCGCTCACCGGCGGCGGCATGCAGCCAGACCGCCAGGCAGGCCGCCTCGAACGCCTCCACGCGCTGGGCCAGCAAGGCACCGGTGATGCCCGACAGCACGTCACCCAGGCCGGCGCCGGCCATCGCCGGATGCCCCTGGGTACAGACGGCGAGTCGTCCGTCGGGCGCGGCGACCAGGCTGCCGGCGCCCTTCAGCACCACCACCGCCTGGTAGCGACGCGCCAGTTCCAACGCCGCCGCCGGGCGATCCGCCTGCACCTCGGCGGTCGAGCGCCCCAACAGGCGCGCGGCCTCGCCGGGATGCGGCGTCAGAATCCATGCCTGCGGCCCTGCTCCGACAGGTTCCAGGGCCAGCAGGTTCAACGCGTCGGCATCCCAGACCTGCGGCAACGGTCGCGACCGGACAGCGCTCAGCAGGCTGCGCCCCCAGGCGCGCTGGCCAAGCCCGGGGCCGAGTACCAGCACGCTGGCGCGCTCGGCAAGGGCCAGCAGTTGGTTCGCCGAAGCCACGCCATGGGCCATGACCTCGGGACAGCGGCCCAGCAACGCCGGCACATGTTCGACGCGGGTCGCCGCCGAGACCAGCCCGGCGCCGCAGCGCAGGGCGCTTTCCGCGGCCAGTAGCACTGCCCCGCCCATGCCGGTGTCGCCGCCGACCACCAGCAGGTGGCCGAACAGCCCCTTGTGCGCGGTCCGCGACCGCGCTGCCAGACTCGGCAGGGCATTTCGCGCCAGGCGCTGGGCCCGGGGCTGGAGCGCTTGCAGCACGACGGCGTCGCTGCCGAGTTGGTCGAACACCAGCTCGCCGACCCGTGCCGGCGCCTCGCCAGTGAACAGCCCGATCTTCAGGCCGATGAAAGTCACTGTCAGATCCGCCCTGATCGCTTCCCCCAATACCGCGCCGGTGTCGGCGCTCAAGCCGGAAGGAATATCCACCGCCAGCACCGGCAGGTCGGCGGCATTGGCCAGGCGGATGGCCTGCGCAAAGGGCTCGCGCACGGCACCTGCCAGGCCGGTGCCGAGCAATGCATCCACTACTACGCCCTCGAGCACGGCGCACTCGCTCCAGGGCTCCACCACGACCCCGGTCGCCAGCGCGGCGGCATGCGCCTGCGCCGCGTCGCCGGCAAGTCGCTGCGGCGCCGCGACCGCCAGCACCCGCACTCGCCAACCCGCACGTTGCGCCAGCGCCGCGATCAGGTAGCCGTCGCCGGCATTGTTGCCGTGCCCGGCGAGCACCGTCAGCCCCGCGGCCTCCGGCCAACGGCGGCGCAAGGCACGCCAGGCTGCGTGGGCGGCGCGCTGCATGAGTTCGAAGCCTGGCGTGCCGGCGGCGATCAGGCGCGCATCCAGGTCGCGCACCTGGGCGGCGGAATAGAGGGCGAGTGGCAGGTCGTCGTGCTGGAAGGTCATGGTCATCGGATCGATTCGGCGTCAGGCGCGCAGTCTGGCAGAATTATACCTATCCCATTTCGCTTTCCCTCGCCTTCGTTGCCTCTCATGACTCCCCAACCTCTGGCCGACAACCTTTCCCCGCCGGACCCCGCCCGCCTCGCCCAGTCCATCAAGGACTGGGGCCGCGAGCTGGGGTTCCAGCAGGTCGGTATCAGCGACGTCGAGCTGGGCGAGCACGAAGCGCACCTGCAGCGCTGGCTGGAGGCCGGCTACCACGGCGAGATGGACTACATGGCGGCGCACGGCAGCAAGCGCTCGCGACCTGCCGAACTGGTTCCCGGCACGCTGCGGGTGATCTCCCTGCGCATGGATTACCTGCCCGGCGACACGCGCATGGCGCAGGTCCTCGCGACACCGGAAAAAGCCTACGTCTCGCGCTACGCCCTCGGCCGCGACTACCACAAGCTGATCCGCAAGCGTCTGCAACAACTGGCCGAGCGCATCCAGGCCGAAGTCGGCCCGTTCGGTTTCCGCGCCTTCGTCGACAGCGCGCCGGTGCTGGAAAAGGCCATCGCCGAACAGGCCGGCCTCGGCTGGATCGGCAAGAACACGCTGGTGCTCAACCGCAAGGCCGGCAGCTATTTCTTCCTCGGCGAGCTGTTCGTCGACATGCCGCTACCCGTCGACCCGGCGATGGACAGCGAGCATTGCGGACGCTGCTCGGCCTGCCTGGATATCTGCCCGACCAAGGCCTTCGTCGGTCCCTACCGGCTGGACGCGCGACGCTGCATCTCCTACCTGACCATCGAGTACAAGGGCGCGATTCCGCTGGAGCTGCGACCGCTGGTCGGCAATCGGGTATTCGGCTGCGACGACTGCCAGATCGTCTGCCCATGGAATCGCTTCGCCCGCCCCACCGGACAGGGCGACTTCCAGCCGCGCCACAGCCTGGACAACGCCGAACTCGCCGAACTGTTCCTCTGGAGCGAAGAGGAGTTCCTCGGCCGCACCGAGGGTTCGCCGCTGCGCCGCGCCGGCTACGAGCGTTGGTTGCGCAACCTGGCGGTGGGGCTGGGCAACGCGCCCTCGACCATCCCGGTGCTGGAGGCGCTGAAGGCGCGCCGAGGGTTCCCTTCGGAACTGGTCCGCGAACACGTGGAATGGGCCCTGCGGCGCCACGGGGAAACCTAGCCCGGCCGGTGCCTGCCGCCCGGTCCGGACGGATCAGAGCTTGATGAAGTGGTCGCGGTAGTGGCGCAGCTCGGCGATCGACTCGCGGATATCGTCCAGCGCCAGGTGGGTGTTGCCCTTCTTGAAACTCTCGCGGACCTGCGGCGCCCAGCGCGCGGCCAGTTCCTTGAGGGTGGAGACGTCGAGGTTGCGGTAGTGGAAGTAGCCTTCCAGCCTGGGCATGTGCCTATAGAGGAAGCGGCGGTCCTGGCAGATGCTGTTGCCGCAGATCGGCGAACTGCGCCTGGGCACCCACTGCTCGAGGAAGGCCAGGGTCTGCGCCTCGGCCTCGGCCATGCTCACGGTGCTTTCCCGGACCCTCTGGGTCAAGCCGGATTGGCCGTGCTGGCGGGTATTCCACTCGTCCATGCCGGCGAGGATTTCCTCTGGCTGGTGGATGGCGATCACCGGCCCTTCGGCCAGGGTGTTGAGGTCACTGTCGGTGACGATGGTGGCCATCTCGATGATGACGTCCCGGTCCGGATCGAGGCCGGTCATCTCCAGGTCGATCCAGATAAGGTTCTGCGGGTTCTGCATGGGGAGTCGCTCCAGTCGCTATGCCGTGCATTCTAGCGTGGAACGCCGCCGCGCGAATGATGGCGGCGCGCCCATGTTAAACTCGCCGCCGATTTTTCATGCGGACGCATCATGGCCAAACGCCACTTGACCCGCCGGCAGAGCTGGCGCATCGAAAAGATCCAGGAAGAACGCGCGGCCCGGGCGGCCCGTCGCGAGTCGCGTGCCGTGGAGGAGCTGGAGGGCGGCGACCTGGGACCGGAGCAGACCGGCCAGGTGATCGCCCATTTCGGGGTTCAGGTAGAGGTCGAGTCCGCCGACGGCCAGGTTTCCCGCTGCCACCTGCGCGCCAACCTGCCCGCCCTGGTGACCGGCGACCAGGTGGTCTGGCGCGCCGGCAACCAGGGCATCGGCGTGATCGTCGCGCAATTGCCGCGCCGCTCCGAGCTGTGCCGCCCGGACATGCGCGGGCTGCTCAAGCCGGTGGCGGCCAACGTCGACCGCATCGTCATCGTCTTCGCCCCGCGTCCCGAACCGCACGCCAACCTGATCGACCGCTACCTGATCGCCGCCGAACATGCCGGCATCCAGCCGCTGCTGCTGCTGAACAAGGCCGACCTGGTCGACGAGAGCAATGCCGAAGGCATCGATGCACTGCTGAATGTCTACCGCACCCTGGGTTACCCGCTGATCGAGGTGTCGGCCTTCAATGGCCTGGCGATGGACGAACTGCGCGGCGCGCTGGACGGTCACGTGAGCGTCTTCGTCGGCCAGTCCGGGGTGGGCAAGTCGTCGCTGGTGAATGCCTTGTTGCCGGGTGTCGACACCCGTGTCGGCGACCTCTCCACGGTGACCGGCAAGGGCACCCATACCACCACCACCGCGCGACTGTTCCATTTTCCCGGCGGCGGCGACCTGATCGACTCGCCCGGCATCCGTGAGTTCGGCCTGGGGCACGTGTCGCGAGACGACGTCGAGGCCGGTTTCATCGAGTTCCGCGATCTGCTCGGGCATTGTCGCTTCCGCGACTGCAAGCACGACCGTGAACCAGGTTGCGCCCTGCTCCAGGCCCTGGAGGACGGGCGCATCATGCCGCAACGCATGGCCAGCTACCGGCACATTCTGGCAAGCATGCCGGAAACGGACTACTGAACCTCAGTTGCCCTTGATCTGCTGCAGCTTCAGGCTGCCGCCGTCGTCGAACAGGTTGAGCTTCTTCTGCACCTCGTCCGCCGGTAGCGAAGGTTGCGCGCCCGCCGCCGGTGCCTCGGCAGCCGGCTTAGGCTGCTCGCCCGGGGCCGCCGCGGGGGCGCTGGCTTCGGGAGCGCCGGTCTCGCCTTCGATGGCCTTCTGCGCCTTGCGGGTCAGGACCACGATGTCGATCCGCCGGTTCACCGGGTTCAGCGGGTCCTTGTCGTCGAACAGGCGTGCCGAGGCATAGCCGACAACCTGGGCGATCTGCCCTTCCGGATAGCCGCCGGCGACCAGCGCGCGGCGCGCGGCGTTGGCGCGATTGGCCGATAGCTCCCAGTTGCCGAAGTCGCCGTTGCCGGCATAGGGCTTGGCGTCGGTGTGGCCGCTGATGCTGATCTTGTTCGGTACCTGGCGGATGGTCTCGGCCATGGCCAGCAGGATGTCCTCGAAATACGGCTGCAGGCGCGCGCTGCCGAGGTCGAACATCGGCCGGTTGGCGGCGTCGACGATCTGGATGCGCAGGCCGTCGCGGGTGATCTCGAAGTGGATCTGGTCCTTGAAGTCCTTGAGCATCGGATTTTCGTCGACCTTGTTCTGCAACTCCTGCAGCAGCAGCGCCAGGCGCTCTCGCTCAACCTGCTCGGCAAGGTTCTCGGCCTGGTCGGCGTTGACCTGGTGGTCCTGCTCGGGGCTGATCCGGCTTTCGTTGGAGTCCGGCTGGGCCTGGACCTGCGGATTGAGGGTCTTGTCCGGCGCCGGCGTCGGCGTGCCGCCGAGGTCGATGACGTAGGGGCTGGCGCTTTCGCTGAAACCGATGGGGTCCTGGAAGTATCCGGAAATCGCCTTCTTCTGCTCCGGGGTGGCCGAAGACAGCAGCCAGAGCACCAGGAAGAACGCCATCATCGCCGTAGCGAAGTCGGCGAAGGCGATCTTCCACGAGCCGCCGTGGTGGCCGGCGGCATAGCGCTTGACGCGCTTGACGATGATCGGCTGGTTATTGTCCATCTATCGACAGTGCCTCCACTCAGCGGCCGCGCACGGCCTGCTCGAGCTCGGCGAAGGTCGGCCGATGGGCGGGCAGCAGCACCTTGCGGCCGAACTCGACGGCCAGCGAAGGCGGCATGCCGGAAGCGGAAGCGACCAGGCAGGCCTTGATCGCCTCGAACAGGTTCAACTCTTCCTTGGCATCGTGCTCCAGGGCGCCCGCCAGCGGGCCGACGAAGCCGTAGGCGGCGAGAATCCCGAGGAAGGTGCCCACCAGGGCGGCGGCGACGTGGTGGCCGATCTCCGCCTGGCTGCCTTCGCCAAGCAACGCCATGGTGATGACGATACCGAGTACCGCGGCGACGATACCGAAGCCCGGCAGGGCGTCGGCGACCTTGGTCACCGCGTGGGACGGGTGCTCCAGGTCCTCCTTGAGACTGGACAGCTCCATGTCGAACAGGCCTTCCAGCTCGTGCGGCGCCATGTTGCCAGAGGACATGATGCGCAGGTAGTCGCAGACATAGGCGGTCATCCGCTCATCCTTCAGCACACCGGGGTACTTGCTGAAGATGGGGCTGGCCGCGGGGTCCTCGATGTCCGCCTCGATCGCCATCATCCCTTCGCGCCGGCTCTTGTTGAGGATCTCGTAGAGCATGCCCAGCACCTCGAGGTAGTAGGTCTGGGTGAAGCGGTTGCTGAACATCTTCGGCGCTTTCTTCAGCACCACCATGAACGTGCTGCCCGGGTTGGACTGGAGGAACGCCCCCAGTGCCGCGCCACCGATGATCAGGACCTCGAAGGGCTGGATGATGGCGCCGATCTTGCCGCCGGAGAGCAGGAAGCCCCCGAGGACACTGGCGAAAACGACGATGATGCCGATGATTTTTGACATGAGGACCGGACGTGCGAAATGAACAGGATAAGGAGGGGGACTGCTAGGCTCCCTCTTGTTATCGGTTGCTAGCCGCAAGACTATAGTCCGAATACTCGAAAAGCCAGTTCGCCGCCTCGCCGACACCGAGCCCGACACCCATGACAGACCGCCTCGCCGCCTGGCTCGAAGAGCTCGACCGGCAACCCCTGCCGATCCCCGCCAGCCACTATGCCGGCCTGCACGCCGCGCTGAGCGACAGTCGTCGCTCGCTGCGCGAGATCGCCGACCAGTTGCAGGGCAGCCCGACACTGGCTTTGTCCATCCTGCGCGAGGCCAATCGCGCCGAGAGCGCCCGCGACAACCCCGCGGAAAGCCTGGAGGTGGCCCTCAGCCGCCTCGGTCTGGCGCGCGCGAGCCAACTTCTGAAGACCCTGCCGAGCATCCAGGATGCGGAGATGCCCAGGGTCCTCGGGCAGATGCTGCTGATCAGCCAGCACGCCATGCAACAGGCCAGCGGCCTGTTCGGCGCGCGCCTGGCCAGGCTCTGGCAGGAAATCCACTGGGGCAGCCTGCTGACCATGGCTCCGGTCTGGGCGCTGGCCAACGCCCGCCCGCAGTTGCTGGAGCAATGGCAGCAACGCGTGCTGGTACAGGGCGAACCGACCCTGCGGGTGGAGCGCGAACTGCTCGGCATGCGCCTGCTGCCGATCTGCCTGGCGCTGGCCGAACGCTGGCGGCTACCGCAATGGGTTATCCAGGGCTATCGCCTGCTCGCCTGCGACCGTCGCCTGCTGGTTCGAGCCCTGCGTATCGCCCGCGACCATCAGTCGCCCCTGCTCCAGCAACAGCAACTCGATGCCCAGCCCGATCTCGCCCGCTGGCTGACCCAGCCGGCCAACTGCACTCTCCTCGCCAATGGCCTGGCCATCGCCGCGCACCAAAGCTGGGACGGGCCACACATGCTGCGCTGGCAGCGCCTGACCGGCCTGTACCTGGGCCAGCCGCTGACCGAAGTCCAGCAGCAGGTGCACATGCTCGCCGCGCAAAGCGCGCGCCTGCACGCCCGGCCGCCGTTGTGGCATCCGGCGGTGGCCTTGATCTGGCCCTGGCAGGCCAGCCGCTGGCGTGCCGAAGCGGCGCCCCCGCCGCCGCCCTCGGCGGAAGCCCTGGCCGAGTGGCGGCAGCATTGCGCCGAGCTGCTCCGCGAGCCCAGCCCGTTCAGCAACGTAGTGCAGCTCACCGCCTGTGCCCGCGATGCGTTGCTCGCCTGTGGCCTGCAAAGGATGTTGCTGCTGGTGGCCGATCGCACCCAGGTATACGTGCTGGCGCAGCAGAGCGCCGGACTCGAACCGGGCCAGGCGAAATTGCAACTGGAGATTGCCGGCAGCCCGCTGCTGAAGAAACTGTTCCAGCAACCCGCCCTGCTGCGCATCGGCCCGAACAACCAGGACCAGTTGCTGCCGGCCCTCGGCGAACCCTTGCGCCAGCTGTTCCCCGGACCTCACCTGCTGCTGCGCTCGCTGGGCAACGGCTCGCGGGTGGTGATGCTGGTCCTGGCCGACCTCGGCGGCCAGCCGTTCAGCGACCTGCATGCCCAGGCCTTTGCCAAGACCGCCCAGTGCACCGAGCGCGCGATCCAGCAGTTCGGCCGCCAGCGCCGCACTGAATGAGGGATATGCCCGGCACACTGGTCGGGCGCGCTTTCCGTTAAACTGCTGCCCTTCTTCAACCCGGGGGTACTCGCATGTCCGTCTTCTCCGACCTGCCATTGGTGATCGAGCCCAGCGATCTCGCGCCGCGCCTGGGCGCGCCCGAGCTGATCCTGGTCGACCTGACCAGTGCCGCCCGCTACGCCGAAGGGCATATCCCCGGCGCGCGTTTCGTCGACCCCAAACGCACCCAGTGGGGACAACCCCCGGCACCCGGCCTGCTACCGGCCAAGGCCGACCTGGAAGCTCTGTTCGGCGAGTTGGGCCACCGCCCGGAGGCGACCTACGTGGTCTACGACGACGAAGGTGGCGGCTGGGCGGGCCGCTTCATCTGGCTGCTGGACGTGATCGGCCACCACCGCTACCACTATCTCAACGGCGGCCTGCCGGCCTGGATCGCCGACGCCCGGGCGCTCGACCGCGAGGTCCCGGCGCCTGTCGGCGGCCCGCTGTCGCTGACGTTGCACGACGAGCCCAGCGCGACCCGCGAATACCTGCAAAGCCGCCTCGGCGCCGCCGACCTGGTGGTATGGGATGCGCGCAACCCCAGCGAATACACCGGTACCAAGGTGCTCGCCGCGAAGGCCGGGCATGTGCCCGGCGCGATCAATTTCGAATGGACCGCCGGCATGGACCCGGCTCGCGCCCTGCGCATCCGCGCGGATATCGCCGAAGTCCTGGAGGACCTCGGCATCACGCCGGACAAGGAAGTGATCACCCACTGCCAGACCCACCATCGCTCCGGCTTCACCTACCTGGTGGCCAAGGCACTGGGCTACCCGCGGGTCAAAGGCTACGCCGGCTCCTGGTCGGAATGGGGCAACCACCCCGATACCCCTGTAGAGGTTTGAGGAATGTCGTTCAAAGATCGTCTGTTCATCTGCAGCCAGTACCTGCTGCCGCACCACCTGCTGTCCCGGCTGATCGGCTTCGCCGCCGACTGCCGGGCGACCTGGTTCAAGGACCGCCTGATCGCCTGGTTCGCCCGGCGCTACCAGGTCGACATGCGCGAAGCGCAGGTCGAGGACCTGCAGGCCTATGAACATTTCAATGCCTTCTTCACCCGCGCACTCAAGGATGGCGCCCGCCCGCTGGCCCAGGAGCCCGGCGCGGTGCTCTGCCCGGCCGATGGCGCGATCAGCCAGCTCGGCCCGATCGAGCACGGGCGGATCTTCCAGGCCAAGGGCCACAGCTACAGCCTGGCCGAACTGCTCGGCGGCGACGCCGAACTGGCCGCGCCCTTCATGGGCGGCGACTTCGCCACCGTCTACCTGTCCCCCCGGGACTACCACCGTGTGCACATGCCGCTGGCCGGTACCCTGCGCGAGATGGTCTACGTTCCCGGCCGGCTGTTCTCGGTGAACCAGACCACCGCGGAAAACGTTCCCGAACTGTTCGCCCGCAACGAGCGGGTGGTCTGCCTGTTCGACACCGAGCGCGGTCCGATGGCCGTGGTGCTGGTGGGCGCGATGATCGTGGCCTCCATCGAAACCGTCTGGGCCGGCCTGGTTACGCCGCCGAAGCGCGAACTGAAGACCTTCCGCTACGACGAAGCCGCCCGCGCGCCGATCCGCCTGGAAAAAGGCGCCGAACTCGGTCGCTTCAAGCTGGGCTCCACCGCCATCGTCCTGTTCGGCCCGCAGCAGGTCGCGTTCACCGACGGCCTCGGGGCAGCGAGCCCGGTGCGCATGGGCGAATGCCTGGCACTACCGAAACAGTCCTGACCTCGCCGGGACGGAACGCCCCGAGCGTCCCCGTCCCATCTCTCCCCGCCGCCGGAACCTCCCGGCGGGATCGTGGCGTCCGAAGGCTGCGGGTCCATTTCGATGCTGCTAGAGTTCGGAAAGGTCCTATCGAGCCCGTGCCGACCCCTCGGTCAGGAAAGCGGACTGCCGCACAGTTCCTGTCCTGGCCACGACGATGAACCCGCCTCCCGTGTTAAGAAAGAGGAGGCGCAGCCGCGGCGATCGGAAGTCCGGCACCTCTCCGGGGCTTCATCCCCCCGTAGAGCCTTTTCAGTAGCGGAGCCGTCTAACCCCCCATGGAAAACCAGAGCCCCCACCTCTCGTTGCGCGTCCCCACTCCGACGCAGCAGAACCTGAGCTTCTGCGACGCCACCCCGAAGGACATCAAGTACTGGCTGGCGCACCTGCCCAAGGCCAACCTCGGGGAAACCGCGCGCCAGCTCTACCAGGGCCTGATCGAACTCAACCAGATGGTGCTGCCCGTCGAGGCCCGCCTGCAACTGCTCGAACTGTTCCGTCCAGAGGTACATTTCGTCTGCGCCCACCTGGAACGGCACTTCCTCAACCAGGCCATCGTCCTCGACGAACGGCCGCGCAAGATCGCCAACCTCTGCCAGGCCCTGCAGAACCACCTGGCCATCGGCTACAAGCTGATCGTGGTCCAGGAAGCGCCGCGCAACAGCCGCGACCGCGCGCAGTTGCTCGCGGTCGGCATCCAGCGGGCGATCCGCAGCCTGTGCGGGCCGCTGATCCGCGCCAGCCAGTTGTACTGCCCGGTCCCCGAGGGGCTTTGGCTGGAACTCCACCAGCTGTACCAGTTGGCCAGCCAGCGCGGCGTGCATCGTCTCGCGGTGCGCGACGAACTGGCCAAGCACACCCCCGGCCTGAGCGTCGAGCAGGCCTACCTGATACCGCTGCTGCTCGGCTGCGCACGCTGCAACCAGATGCGCCAGAACAACATTGCACGGCTCGCCGAGGTGCTCGAACCCTGGAGCCAGCTGCTGTCGATACAGAGCGCGACGCTGCCCGGCTCGCTGTTCATCGCCGTACCGCAGATCGACGGCCCGCCGCGCTACCGTTCGCTGTACCCGGAAACCCAACTGGCCAATGCCCTCGGCATCGACACCCAGCCGCTGGTCGAGCTGATCCGCGAATACCTGCTGCAGCCCGAGGCCGAACGCGCGAAAGCGCGCCTGCCGCTGATCGAAGGGGTGACCCTGGACCTGCTGCAACATCTCTCCTCGGCCTGGGGGGACATCGCCGAACGTACCTTCCAGCGCACCCAGGGCCAGGGCCAGTTGACCCTGTGCATCGGCATGAGCGCCCTGCACTACTTCCTCGCCGGGCGCCGCCCGTTCAACGAGGTCCTGCAGATCCAGGAAGCGCCCGAGGCGCCTCGCTTCAAGGCCGACGTCCAGGACGCCTGGGCCGGCGCCTTCGATGCGCAGAAGGTCACCGACTGGCAGCCCGGCATGCCGCTGGAGGAAATCGAGTACCGCCCGCACCAGTCGCCCCGCAGTGTGCAACCCGGGCACCCGCAGGCCCACGCACAGGCTGACGCCACCGAGGACTACCCGACCTACGCCCTGCCCATCGTCAACCACAGCCCCGGCGGCTATTGCCTGAGCTGGCCGAAGGAGGTGCCCGCCCAACTGCAGGCGGGCGAACTGGTCGGCCTGCAGGACCTTCCAGGCCAGGCGTGGAGCATCGCGGTGGTGCGCTGGATCCGCCAGGTACGCAATGGCGGCACGCAGATGGGCATCGAGATGATCGCCCCGGCGGCACAGCCCTGCGGCCTGCAACTGCTGCGCAAGACCGAGCAGAGCAGCCACTACCTGCGCGCCCTGCTGCTGCCGGCGATCGCCGCGATCTCGCGGCCGGCGACGGTGATCACCCCGCGCCTGCCGTTCCAGGAGGGCAGCCGGGTGCAGATCAACCTGCACGGCGAGGAGCGGCGCGCGGTGCTGAATCGCCGGCAGGCCTCGACCGGCAGCTTCAGCCAGTTCGAATACCGCTCGGCGGAACCGGTGAACACCCCGAGCGATAAGCCGGTCACAGCGCCAGTGGCCCGGCCGCCTGCGGGGGAGGAAGATTTTGACTCGCTCTGGAAGTCTCTGTAGATTGCCCCGACACCTCCATTCGCCGTCTTTTCGCGCCCGCCCGGACGCGGACTGAGCCCTTTCCATGGCCATCGAAAAGAAAACCATCCGCCTGCTGATTCTGGAAGACTCGCAGAACGAAGCCGAACGCCTGGTCAGTCTGTTCCGCAATGCCGGCCACGCGACCCGCGTACATCGACTGACCTCTCCCGAGGACCTCGCCGAAACCCTCCAGCAAAGCTGGGACCTGCTGATCGCCGCGCCGACCAGCGAATGTCTCGAGCCCGGCGAGGCGCTCGCCACCTTGCGCCGCCAGTCGCGCGACATCCCGTTCATCCAGCTGGTGGCCGACAACAGCTCCGACGCCATCACCGACGCCTTGATGCTCGGCGCCCAGGACGCCCTGCCGCAAGGCGAGGACGAGCGCCTGGTGCTGGTCGCCAACCGCGAGCTGGCCGGCCTCGCCGAACGCCGTGCGCGCCGCGCCGCCGAACTCGCCCTGCGCGAGGCGGAAAAACGCTGCCAGTTGTTGCTCGACAGCTCGGTCGACGCCATCACCTACGTCCACGACGGCATGCACATCTACGCCAACCGCTCCTACATGGCGCTGTTCGGCTACGAGGACGCCGAGGAACTGGAAGGCCTGCCGGTCATCGACCTGATCGCTTCCTGCGACCAGGGCGCCTTCAAGGATTTCCTCAAGGGCTACCAGAACGACCAGCGCCAGACCGAACTGGTTTGCACCGGGGTCAAGCTCGACGGCCAGGAATTCAAGGCGCGCATCAGCCTCTCCGCCGCCACCTACGACGGCGAACCCTGCATCCAGGTGGTGATCCGCGGTGAGGTCGACAACGCCGAACTGGAAGAAAAGCTTCGCGAAGTCAGCAGCCAGGACCCGGTCACCGGACTTTACAACCGCAGCCACTTCCTCGACCTGATGGATGCCGCCGTGCAGCAGGCAGTGACCGCCCGCAAGCCGTCGACCCTGGCCTATATCCATCTCAACGGCTACCCCTCGCTCCAGGCCGACCACGGGCTTTCCGGGATCGACCTGCTGCTCGGCCAGTTGGCCGGACTGATGCGCGAACAGTTCGGCGAGGAAGCCGACCTGGCGCGTTTCGGCGATTCGATCTTCGCCGCCCTGTTCAAGGGCAAGACTCCCGAGCAGTCGCAAGCGGCACTGCAACGACTGCTGAAGAAGGTCGAGAACCACCTTTTCGAGCTGAACGGCCGCAGCGCCCAGGCCACCCTCAGCATCGGCGTCGCCGGTCTCGATGAGAAGACCGCCAAGGCCCAGGACGTGATGAACCGTGCGCATCGCTGCGCCGACGACGCGGCACGCAAGGGCGGGTCGCAGATCAAGCAGTACAACCCGGCGGAAGAGCTTGCCGCCGCCGCCCAGCGCGGCGACGTCATCGCGATCCTCCAGCAGGCGCTGGAGACCAACAGCTTCCGCCTGCTGTTCCAGCCAGTCATCAGCCTGCGCGGCGACAGCCACGAGAACTACGAGGTGCTCCTGCGCCTGCTCAATCCGCAGGGCCAGGAAGTGCCGCCGGCGGAGTTCCTGCATGCCGCCAAGGAAGCCGGGCTGGCGGAGAAGATCGACCGCTGGGTGATCCTAAACTCGATCAAGCTGCTCGCCGAGCATCGCGCCAAGGGGCACCAGACCAAGCTGTTCGTCCACCTGTCCAGCGCGAGCCTGCAAGACCCCGGCCTGCTGCCCTGGCTCGGGGTGGCGCTGAAGGCCGCGCGCCTGCCGCCGGAGTCGCTGGTGTTCCAGATCAGCGAAGCCGACGCCACCAGCTATCTGAAGCAGGCCAAGCAACTGACCCAGGGCCTGGCCACCCTGCATTGCCAGGCGGCGATCAGCCAGTTCGGCTGCTCGCTGAACCCGTTCAACGCGCTGAAGCACCTGACCGTGCAATTCATCAAGATCGATGGCTCCTTCGTCCAGGACCTCAACCAGGTGGAAAACCAGGAGATCCTCAAGGGCCTGATCGCCGAACTGCACGAACAGCAGAAGCTCAGCATCGTCCCCTTCGTCGAGAGCGCCAGCGTCCTCGCCACCCTGTGGCAGGCCGGCGCCACCTATATCCAGGGCTACTACCTGCAGGGGCCGAGCCAGGCGATGGACTACGACTTCTCCTCGGGAGACGAATGAAGAACGGGCGCCTTGGGCGCCCGTTGCTTTTCCGCTCTACCGACCTGGTTCGTGGCTGCCGGCGGGCCGGCAAGAGGCGCCCGCAGGCCTCAGGCCCGTCCTTCGCGGTCGCGGTAGCCGAGCAGGTAGAGGATGCCGTCCAGGCCCAGGGTCGAGATCGCCTGCTTGGCCGACTGCTTGACCAGCGGCTTGGCGCGGAACGCCACGCCCAGGCCGGCCAGGCCAAGCATCGGCAGGTCGTTGGCGCCGTCGCCGACGGCGATGGTCTGCTCCAGGCTCAGGCCTTCCTTCGCCGCCAGTTCGCGCAGCAGGTCGGCCTTGCGCTGGGCATCGACGATCGGCTCGACCGCCACCCCGGTGACCTTGCCGTCGACGATCTGCAACTCGTTGGCGAACACGTAGTCGATCCCCAGCTTCGCCTGCAGTTGACGGGCGAAATAGGTGAAGCCGCCGGACAGGATCGCGGTCTTGTAACCCAGGCGCTTGAGTTCGGCGAACAGGGTTTCCGCCCCCTCGGTCAGACGCAGCGAGGCGCCGATCTCCTCCAGTACGTCCTCCGACAGCCCCTGCAGCAGCGCCAGGCGCTCCTTGAAGCTGGCGCGGAAGTCCAGTTCACCGCGCATCGCCCGCTCGGTGATCGCGGCGACCTTCTCGCCGACACCGGCGGCCTTGGCCAGTTCGTCGATGACTTCCGCCTCGATCAGCGTCGAATCCATGTCGAACACCGCCAGCCGGCGGTTGCGGCGAAACACGCTGTCCTGCTGGAAAGCGATGTCGACGTTCAATTCCTGGGCGACGCTGAGGAATTCCGCACGCAGCGCCGCCGGATCGGCCGGTTCGCCGCGTACCGAGAACTCGATGCAGCCCTTGCCCTGGTCGGCGGGCATGTCCAGCGGCATGCGTCCGGAGAGACGGTCGATGTGGTCGATGTTCAGCGCGTACTTGGCGGTGATCGAGCTGACCCTCTGCAGTTGCTCGGCAGTCACCCGGCGGGTGAGCAGGGTCACGATGTGCCGCGCCTTGCCCTGGCCGTCGACCCATTGCCGGTAGTCCTCTTCCGAGACCGGGGTGAAGCGCACCTGCTGGTCCAGCTTGTAGGCGGTGAACAGCACGTCCTTGAGGACCGAGGAACCGGCCTCGGTATCCGGGATTTCCACCAGGATGCCGAACGACAGGGTGTCGTGAATCACCGCCTGGCCGATGTCGAGGATGCTCACCCCGCCGTGGGCCAGTACGCCGGTGATGGCCGCGGTGAGACCGGGGCGGTCTTCCCCGGTGATGTTGATCAGGACAATTTCGCGCAAGGCGTAAGCTCCGCCAGGTAAAAGACGCCATTCTACCCGCTTTCCCACGCACTCGAGAGACGCTGGCGCAGGCATTTGCCATCACCACCGGTCGGAACCGTCCGGGAAAACCCGTGAAACCGCCGCGCGGCGGCCTGGAAAGCGCGTCAACGGCCCTTTGCCCCTCGGGGGGCGCTGGTTATACTGCGCGATACCTCTATTTCAGAAGACCGAGCCCCCTGTGACCCGGCCCACGTCCGTCAAGCCCGACAATTTCTTCCTCCTGCTGTTTCGTGCCTTGCGCCAGCGCCGCGTCCCGATCGCCCTGCGGCTCGCCAGCCATAGCCTGATCCTGGTGGCCCTGGCCCTGCTGATCTACGCCTGGGTCATGGGCATGCAGTTTCGCCAGGCCATGCAGCAGCAAGCCGATGCCCTGGGCCAGAGCCTGATCACCCAGACCGCCGCCTCCGCCACCGAGCTGCTGGTGTCCAACGACATCCTCAGCCTCAACGTGCTGCTGAACAACCTGGTGAAGAACCCGCTGGTGGCCCACGCGGCGATCTACAGCGTCGACCAGCGCATCCTCGCCGAGGCCGGCAGCCGTCCGAAGCAGAGCCTGCTCGGCGCCACCGAAGGCCTGTACTCGACGCCGATCACCTTCCAGGAAGTGATCGCCGGACACCTGCGCATCAGCCTGGACATGCAGCAGTTCCAGCAGCCGATGATGATCAGCCTGCAGAGCATGGGCCTGATCAGCCTGATCCTGCTGATCCTCGCCCTGTATTTCAGCCTGCGCCTGGGGCGGCAGATTTCCACACCCTTGTTGCAATTGCGTGTCTGGTTGCGCGATCCGGACAATCCGGCCCCCGGCGCCGAATTGCAGAACGAGCTGGGCGACCTGGCGCGCGACCTGGAAGAGCGCCTGGTGCCGGAGAAGCCGCCGGCGCCGGAGCCGGAAGAAGCACCGCTGCCGCAGAACTTCGACGACATCCTGCTGGAGGACGACGAAGCCGACCTGCGCAGCCGCAAGGTCGAGGCCTCGGCCTTCGAGGATGACGACATTCCGCTGGGCGATGCCCTGCTGGACGAGACCAAGCCGGTGGAATTCACCTCCATCGACGAAGACCCGCTGGACCAGGACGCCTTCGACGAGAACGGAGCCGAAGCCGGGGACCAGTCCGCGGCGCCCGCCGCTATGCGCGAACCGCAACACAGTGCGGTGCTGGCGATCCAGCTCGGCGCCCAGGAGCAGTTGCGCCGGTTGCCGCGCAGCCGCCTGGTGGACCTCCTGCAACGCTATCGCGACTGCCTGGAACAGGCCGCCCGCCAGTACAAGGGCAGCCTGCACACGCTCAGCGACGGCGGCAGCCTGATTCTCTTCCACAGCCGCGACAACCGCGCCGACTACCTGACCAATGCGCTCTGCTGCGGTGAACTGATGCGCGCGCTCGGCCATGCCCTGCAGATCGAGGTCGCCGACAGCGGCATCACCTTGCAGCTGCAACTGGGCCTGAGCCTCGGCGAAGACCTCAGCGAACTGACCCAGGCCGACCTGCTGCTCAACGAAACCGTGCAGAACGCCCTCGCCCTCAACCAGCACAGCCGCAACCTGCTGCTGGTCGAACGCAGCATCGCCGACGACGCGGTGGTCCGCGAGCGCGCCCGTATCCGCGCCATCGCCAGTCCGGAAGGAGCCTGCTGCGTCGAGCGCCTGCTGGAGCCGTATCCGTCGATGCTCGAGCGCCAACTGGCGCGCATGCACGATCGCGCCCGCCCGTGACCACCCTGATCACCCATCCGCTGCCGGTGCTGGCGGTGGGACTGGCCCTTGGCAGCCGGGTGATCCCGCCACGCCTGCTGCTGGCAGGCATGCTCGCCGCCTGCCTGCCGGACTTCGACGTAGTCGCCTTCAAGCTCGGCATCGCCTATCACGATGCCTTCGGCCATCGCGGCTTCAGCCATTCGCTATTGTTCGCCGCGATCCTCGGCGCGCTCGCCGCCCTCGCCTGCCGGCCGCTGCATAGCGGACCGCTGAAAGCCGGGCTGTGGGTGGCGCTGGCCACCGCCTCGCACAGCCTGCTGGACGCGATGACCAACGGCGGGCTGGGCGTCGCCTGGTTCTGGCCCTGGAGCGACGCCCGCTACTTCATGCCGTTCCATCCGATCGCCGTGTCGCCGATCGGTCTGTCGCGCTTCCTCAGCGAACGCGGATTGCTGGTGCTGCAATCGGAGGCGCGCTGGGTCTGGCTGCCCTGCCTGCTGCTGGCGCTCGCCGGCATGGCCCTGCGCTTCCTGTTGCGCCGCTCACGCTGACGCCGAAACGAAAAAGCCCCGCTTCGGCGGGGCTTTCTCCTGGTCGGCTATCGACAATCAGAACCGATAGACCTCGGCGTCGGTGCGAATCGGCACCACCAGCGGCATTTTCGGACCTTCCTCTTCCTTGACCTTCGGCTTGGCTACCGGCTTGCGCGCGGTCGCCGGCGGCGGCGCCTCGGCCGCTACGGCGATCGGCTTGACGTCCTTGGCCAACTGCGCCGCCAGACGCTTGAGCAGGTCGCTCTGGGCACGGATCTGGTCGCCGATGCTGCCCTGATGCTGTTCTTCCTCGTGGAACACCCGGCTGTCCTTCAGGTCGCCCTTCTGGTCCAACAGGCGCCAGCGCGCCTCGATCACTGCCGGCTGCTTGGGGCCGGAGTCGAGGCGACTGATGGTCAGCATCACCTGGACCTGGGGGGTGAAACCGGGTTTTTCCGGGAACAGCGCCAGGCGGCTGCTGCCCAGCTCGCTGGACATCTGCCGCAGCAGTTGCTGGCTGACATTGGTCTCCAGGTTGCCCGCCCAGCGCGCTTCGGTGGACAGACTGAGAATGCCATCGGCCTGCCGCTGCACCATCACATCGCGCTTGAGATAGTCGGCCAGTTGTACCGGCCCGAGCAGGACGGCCGCACCGCCGTCCTTTTTCGGTACCGCGGCGGCACCGACGTCCAACTGGTAGAGCTGGGCCGGCGGATGGACCGCACAACCCGTCAGCCCGAGCAGGCTGACGAGGGAAAGACATGCGAAGACGCGCCACGCGCTCATCGAGAACCACCGTATTTCGCCGAAGATCGGCACTACTGATGCAAGACTTGAATTCCACTGGCCACCCGCCATCGGAAACGGCGACCGAAGGGGCGTATCATCCCCTAACCAGCGCCATAGCTCCAGAGGCAGAGCGTATTCCGAAACCGGTTTCGGACCACCTGCGTCAGGGGAAAACCCGGCGGAACCCGCCAGGGAAACGACATTCGCCCGGAAAGCCGGCCTCGGAAGAGGCCGCTTTCGCCATTCCCTTGCGGATATGCGAGCGATCGGAGACCGGTAACGGCTCATTTCAATCCTGTGGCGGAATATCCACCAGCAGGCTGTCGACGCGCTGGAATCCGCGCGGCAGCTTGTTGCCTCGACGGCCGCGCTCTCCCTTGTAGTGTTCCAGGTCGTCGCCCTTGAGCGACAGGGTACGCTTCCCGGCCTGCAGGACCAACGTTGCCCCGGCTGGCAGAACAGCCAGGTCGGTGAGGTATTCCTCGCGGCTGGCCACGCGTTCGCCGGGGATGCCGATGATCTTGTTGCCCTTGCCCTTGCCGAGCTGCGGCAGGTCGGAGACCTTGAACAATAGCAGACGGCCCTCGGTCGTCACGGCCGCCAGCCAATCCTGCTCCACATCGCGCACCGGGCGCGGCGCCACCACGGCGGAGCCGTTGGGCAGACTGAGCAGGGCCTTGCCGGCCTTGTTCTTGGCCTGCAGGTCCTCGCCCTTGACCACGAAACCATAGCCGGCGTCGGAAGCGATCACGAACAGCGCATCATCGTCCGGCAGCAGCACGCATTCGAAGCTGGCCCCCGGCGGCGGCGTCAGCCGGCCGCTGAGCGGCTCGCCCTGGCCCCGCGCGGACGGCAGGCTGTGGGCCGGCAGCGAGTAGCTGCGCCCGGTGGAGTCGATGAATACCGCATACTGGTTCGAGCGTCCCGGTGCGGCGGCCTTGAAACCGTCGCCGGCCTTGTAGGAGAGACCGGCAGCGTCGATGTCGTGGCCCTTGGCGCAACGCACCCAGCCTTTTTCCGAGAGCACCACGGTCACCGGTTCGGTGGGCATCAGCTCGGTTTCCGACAGCGCGCGGGCCTCGGCGCGGGCGACGATCGGCGAACGGCGGTCGTCGCCGTAGGTCTCGGCGTCCTTGATCAGTTCCTCGCGCACCAGCTTCTTCAGCTTGGCCTCGCTTCCGAGCAGGGTCTGCAGGCGCTTCTGCTCCTTCAGCAACTCTTCCTGCTCGCCACGGATCTTCATCTCTTCCAGGCGCGCCAACTGGCGCAGGCGGGTGTCGAGGATGTAGTCGGCCTGCACCTCGCTGAGTTCGAAGCGCTCCATCAGCACCGCCTTGGGCTGGTCCTCGGTGCGGATGATGTGGATCACCTCGTCGAGGTTGAGGAAGGCGATCAGCAAGCCATCCAGCAGATGCAGGCGGCGCTCGACCTTGTCCAGGCGGAACTGCAAGCGTCGACGCACGGTGCCGATGCGGAACTGCAGCCACTCCGAGAGCAACTGGCGCAGGTCCTTGACCTGCGGCTTGCCGTCGAGGCCGATGATGTTCAGGTTGACCCGATAGGTGGTCTCCAGGTCGGTGGTGGCGAACAGATGGGTCATCAGTTCCTCGACATCGACCCGGTTCGAACGCGGGATGATGACGATGCGGGTCGGGTTCTCGTGGTCCGACTCGTCGCGCAGGTCGGCCACCATCGGCAGCTTCTTGGCCTGCATCTGCCCGGCGATCTGTTCCAGCACCTTGGAACCGGACACCTGGTGCGGCAGGGCGTGGATGACGATGTCGCCGTCCTCGACGCGGTACACCGCGCGCATGCGCACCGAACCGCGGCCGGTCTCGTAGACCTTCTGCAGGTCGGCGCGCGGGGTGATGATCTCGGCTTCGGTGGGGAAGTCCGGGCCCGGCACGTGTTCGCACAATTCGGCGACCGTCGCGCCCGGCTGGTCGAGCAGGCGCACGCAGGCCGAGGCGACTTCCCGCAGGTTGTGCGGCGGCACGTCGGTGGCCATGCCCACCGCGATGCCGGTGGTGCCGTTGAGCAGCAGGTTGGGCAGGCGGGCCGGCAGCACGGCCGGCTCGTCGAGGGTGCCGTCGAAGTTCGGTACCCAGTCCACGGTACCCTGGCCCAGTTCGCTGAGCAGCACCTCGGAATAGCGCGACAGGCGCGCCTCGGTATAACGCATGGCGGCAAAGGACTTGGGATCGTCCGGCGCCCCCCAGTTGCCCTGGCCGTCCACCAGCGGATAGCGATAGGAGAACGGCTGCGCCATCA
The DNA here is from genome assembly GCF_001813025.1 of Pseudomonas sp. HMSC066A08. NCBI lineage: Bacteria > Pseudomonadati > Pseudomonadota > Gammaproteobacteria > Pseudomonadales > Pseudomonadaceae > Pseudomonas > Pseudomonas sp. HMSC066A08. The sequence goes on along the minus strand of NZ_KV811299.1, from coordinate 149,257 downwards.
GCACCATGGCCTCGTAGCAGGCCGAGTCGCCGTGCGGGTGGAACTTGCCGAGCACGTCGCCGACGGTGCGCGCCGACTTCTTGTGCTTGGAATCGGCATCCAGACCCAGTTCGCTCATGGCGTAGACGATGCGTCGCTGCACCGGCTTCAGGCCGTCGCCGATATGCGGCAGGGCGCGGTCCATGATCACGTACATGGAATAATTCAGATAGGCCTGCTCGGTGAACTCGGCCAACGACCGGCGTTCGACCCCTTCCAGGCTCAGATCGAGGGATTCGCTCATGCGTACCTCACGGAGAAGTGTTTTGGCGCAGCACCAGGGTGCCGTCGCGCTGGGTGAATTCGAGTTGTTTCAGGGCACTCATGCCGAGTAGCACCTCATCGCCGTCCATGCCCGGCGCAATCAGCGCCGCGACCCCGGACAGGCGGATATCGCCGAGTTGCAGCTGCTCCAGCCGCGTGCGCCAGCCCGTGGCACGGCCGTTGGCCGTGCTCAGGGTAATCGGCGCGCCGCGCTCCAGCGCGAGTCTTGCCGCCAGGGCTTCCGGCACCGCCACCTGGGTCGCCCCGGTATCGAGCAGGAAGGTCACGCCCTGGCCGTTGATCTGCCCGTTCAGCAGGTAATGGCCCTGGCGGCTGCTGGCCAGGCGCAACTCGACGTAGCCGTCGCCATGGATCGATTGCGGCGCCTGATTCGGGTTGCGCTGTCGATCTTCCCAGACGTCGAAATAGCGCGTCGCCAGCGCCAGCCCGGCGACCCAGGCCAGCACCAGCATGATCCGTCCCAGCCGCTGACCGGGCGCCTGTTGCGTCACTTGTCCCCCAACCAGCCGCCGGCGGGCGCGGCGAAGCGCAGGACGAAGGGCCGCACGTCGCCATCGGCACGCGCATGGTCGCCATTGTCGATGCCCAGCCATGCCCCCTTGTCGTCCAGCGACAAGGCCTCCGCGACGCCGTAGGGCAGTTCGTAGCGACGTTCGGGTGCCAGGACCGCCGAGGCGAACGACCAGCAGCGCTCGACCTTGGCCTGGGCCAGGTCGCGGCGGCAGATCTGGTGCGCCAGGCGCTCCAGGGTGAACAGCTTGCCGCGGTAGAAGGCGAGGTCGGAGAAATCCTTCGGCAGCTTGCGCGCGCTGCCCAGTTCCGGCGGCGGCTCGATCTTGCCGCCCTCGGCGAGCAGTACGCAGCTGCCCTCGCAGCGCCAGGCACTGTTGTCGCGGTGGGCCACCAGCAGGCCGCGGCGCTCGCGCTCGGCAGCCAGCCAGAGGCGCTTGCCCTCGGGGTCGACGGCGATCCCTTCGAACAGCGCGTTGAAATTCATCAGCATGCCGCTGGCCCGCGCTTGCGGCAGCAGGCCGGGCGGCAGGCGCAGCCAGTTCGGCGCGCCGCTCACCGGCAGTTGCAGGACCGCCGCGTGCGCCTCGCTGACCAGGTAGCGATTGCCGGCGGCATCGCAGGCGATGCCTTCGAAGTCGAGGTTGCCGCCGCGCACCAGGCCGCTGAGCCAGACCCGCGTGCTCATGCCCCAGGGCAGCCCGCTGTCCGGCGGGGTCGGAGCGATGAAACTCTCGGCCTCGGCCTGCCAGGGCTGGTCGGAGCCTTCGGCCGAGGGTTGCAGGCGATACAGGCGGTCGTCGTCGCGGTCGGAAACCGTCCACAGCGCGCTGCCGCACCAGGCCAGCCCGGAGAGGTTGCCGCCGCGCATGCCCTCCACCGCATGTTCGGAGATGAAGCTCAAGGCTGCCGGAACCGGTGGCTCTGGCGGCGCCTCGGCCGCCTGGACCAGGCCCCCGAACAGGCCGAGGATGGCCAGCAGGCGGCGCATCAGACCAGCACCTCGGCCAGGTTGCCCTTGCTTTCCAGCCAGGACTTGCGGTCGCCGGCGCGCTTCTTGGCCAGCAGCATGTCCATGATCTCCAGGGTACCGGTGGCGTCCTCCAGGGTGAGCTGGACCAGCCGCCGGGTATTCGGATCCATGGTGGTCTCGCGCAGTTGCAGCGGATTCATTTCGCCAAGGCCCTTGAAGCGGGTGACCTGCGGCTTGCCGCGCTTCTTCTCGGCGGCCAGGCGCTCGAGGATGCCGTCGCGCTCGGCTTCGTCGAGGGCATAGTAGATTTCCTTGCCGAGGTCGATGCGGTACAGCGGCGGCATCGCCACGTAGACGTGGCCGGCTTCCACCAGCGGGCGGAAATGGCGGACGAACAGCGCGCAGAGCAGCGTAGCGATGTGCAGGCCGTCGGAGTCGGCATCCGCGAGGATACAGATCTTGCCGTAGCGCAGCTGGGCCAGGTCGCTGGCGCCCGGATCGACGCCGATGGCCACCGCGATGTCGTGGACCTCCTGGCTGGCGAGCACCTCGCCACCGTCCACTTCCCAGGTGTTCAGGATCTTTCCGCGCAGCGGCATGATCGCCTGGAACTCCTTGTCCCGCGCCTGCTTCGCCGAGCCGCCGGCGGAGTCGCCCTCGACCAGGAACAGTTCCGCGCGCATCGGTTCCTGTCCGGCGCAGTCAGCCAGTTTGCCGGGCAGCGCCGGCCCCTGGGTGATCTTCTTGCGCTCGACCTTCTTGCCCGCCTTGAGGCGACGCCCGGCGTTGCTGATCGCCAGTTCCGCCAGTTGCAGGCCGATTTCGGCGTGCTCGTTGAGCCACAGGCTGAAGGCGTCCTTCACCACGCCCGAGACGAACGCCGCCGCCTCGCGGGACGACAGGCGCTCCTTGGTCTGCCCGGAGAACTGCGGTTCCTGCATCTTCATCGAGAGGACGAAGGCGATCCGTTCCCAGACGTCCTCGGGCGCCAGCTTGACGCCGCGCGGCAACAGGTTGCGGAACTCGCAGAATTCGCGCATGGCGTCGAGCAGGCCCTGGCGCAGGCCGTTCACATGGGTGCCGCCTTGGGCCGTGGGAATCAGGTTGACGTAGCTTTCCTGCACCGACTCACCACCCTCGGGCAGCCACAGCAGGGCCCAGCTCACCGCCTCCTTGGAACCTTCGAGGTTGCCGCAGAAGGGTTCGTCCGGCAGGCGCGGCAGCTCGGCGACCGCGTCGGTCAGGTAGGAGCGCAGGCCGTCCTCGAAGTGCCACTCGACGCGCTCGCCGGTGTTCTTGTCCTCGAACACCACGCTCAAGCCCGGGCACAGCACCGCCTTGGCCTTGAGCACATGCTTGAGGCGGCTGACCGAGAACTTCGCCGAATCGAAATACTTCGGATCCGGCCAGAAATGCACGCTGGTACCGGTATTGCGCTTGCCGACCGTGCCGATGACTTCCAGATCGCTGTCCTTGAAGCCGTCGGCGAAGGTCATCCGGTACTCGTTGGCGTCGCGCTTGACGCGTACCTCGACCCGGGTCGAGAGCGCGTTCACCACCGAGATGCCGACCCCGTGCAAGCCGCCGGAGAACTGGTAGTTCTTGTTCGAGAACTTGCCGCCGGCATGCAGCTTGGTAAGGATCAGCTCGACGCCCGGCACGCCCTCTTCCGGGTGGATGTCCACCGGCATGCCGCGGCCGTCGTCGATGACTTCCAGCGAGTTGTCCTGGTGCAGGATCACCTGCACGCTCTTCGCGTGGCCGGCCAGGGCTTCGTCGACGCTGTTGTCGATGACTTCCTGGGCCAGGTGGTTGGGGCGGGTGGTGTCGGTGTACATCCCCGGGCGCTTGCGCACCGGGTCGAGGCCGGAAAGGACTTCGATGGCGTCTGCGTTGTAAGTAGCCATGGGGTCTCTATTCAGTCAAAAGTCGAAAAGTCGGTGTCGCGCCACAGCGCCGACGGATAGCCGGCGAACGCCAGCAGCGCCGGCAGGTGCCGGGCGAAGCCCTGGAAACCGTGGTCGCCGCCGGCCTGGATACGTAGCGCGCAGGCTCGGTAGAAGGCCTGCGCGGCGCGATAGTCGAGGGTTTCGTCGGCGGTCTGCAGCCATACCTGGTAGCGTTCGGGACGTTGCAGGTGCGTGACTTCCAGTTCGGCCAACGCCGCCACGTGGTCCTCGGTGAGTTCCCAGGTCTCGCCGCTGTAGTGGTTGGTCTGTGGGCCCAGGTAGCCGTCGAAGGAGCGATGCGGGGCGACCGCCGGATTGACCAGGATCGCCGCCAGGCCATGGCGCTCCGCCAAATGGGTCGCATAGTAGCCACCCAGGGAGCTGCCGACCAGCACCGGTTGCCCGAGCTCGGCGATGGCCCGCTCCAACTGGGCGATGGCCTGCCGTGGGTGATGGTGCAGGGCCGGGACGCGCAGGCCTTCGGCCAGGCCCAACTGGCCGAAGGCCGCCTGCAGCTGGCGCGCCTTGTGCGATTCGGGCGAACTGTTGAAGCCGTGGATATACAGCAGGGATAGGCTGGTCGCGGTCATCGGGAACGGGCTAATGGGCTTCAACTCGGTAGGGAAAGCCGAACGGTACCAGCTTCCAGGCTTCATCTTCCAGCCTGCGCGCCGATCGGCAACGACGTACGCGGCCGCGGTATCCCGCGACCGGGGGGCATGTCAGTATCCGGCGGTGTCGTAGTCCACTTCGAAGACGACGTCGTCGACCCGCGAGATCCCCGTTTCCAGGCGCCCGTCGTCGTGCAGGCGCAACCAGCGGTAGCCCGGCGCCAGGCGGTCGAGGGTGAAGTCGCTGCTACCGGGGGCGAACTGTACGCAGGTGGACGGCGAAGCCAGCAGGCGCAGCGGGCCGCGCTGACGGTCGAACTCCTGGTGAATGTGCCCCCACAGCAGGCAGCGCACCTGCGGATAGGGCGCCAGCAGGTCGAACAGCGCCTGCGGGTTGCGCAGGCCGATGGGATCCATCCAGTCGCTGCCGATCGGCACCGGGTGGTGATGGAAGGAAACCAGCAGGAAGCGTTCGCCGGCGCTGTCGATGGCGCGCCGCAGCAGCTCCAGCTGATTCTCCTCGAGATAGCCCGGCACCGCGCCGGGAATGCTCGAGTCGAGCAACACCACGCGCCAGTTGCCGACGTCGACGACCTGCTCCAGCAGGTCGCTGCCCTCGGTCGCCCGTTGCATCGGCTCGCGTTCGTCGTGGTTACCGGCGAACCAGCGCAACGGCGCGTCCAGGGGGGCGCTCAACCTGCGGAAGCGTGTGTAGGAATCGAGGCTGCCGTCCTGGGAGACGTCGCCGGTGGCGAGAATCAGGTCGATCCGCGGCTGCTCCCGGGCGACCCGCTCGACCACCTTCTCCAGGCTATGGGCGGTATCCATGCCAAGCAGGCGCGCGCCATCCTCGGCGAACAGGTGGCTGTCCGAGAGCTGCACCAGCAGTACGGAGGCGTCGGTGGCGGGAGTGTTCGAATGGCGTGACAAAGGGCCGTCTCCTGAAGGCGAGGCGTCCGCGGTGAAAGGGATGATTATGGTGACCGACGAAAGTGGCGGCAAACCCGGAAAGCGGAACAGATCACAGTTGCGAGGACTACTTTTGGCTTGATGTCATTCAACTGGCCTTTTGCCTGCAACCGCTCAGCGCTGGGCCACCGGCTCCATTTCGTGGCCGCAGGCCAGGCAATGGGCGAGCCACTCGCCGAGGAACAGGTTGAGCTGGTTCTTCTCGTCGGGCTGGTGCATCGCCTGGTTCGGGTAGGGATAGATCGCCATCAGCCGCCGCGCCTGTTCGGCGCCGATCACCTCGGCCATCCGCGCATCGTGGTAGACCCGCACTTCCAGCCGCGGCGCCGGCAACCAGGGCAAGCCCAGCTCCTGGCGCACCTGCAGGGTGGTGGTGTAGGGGCAAGCCTCGGTCACTTCCAGCGCCAGTACGCCGAGCAGCCGCTCCCCTTCGCTCAGCGCGACCCGGCGCGATGCCTGCGCCTCGCGCATGTCCGGGAGCAGGCGCATGAGCCGCGCGTAGTTCGCTTCGCAGGTCGCCTGCAGGCTGGCCAGGTCGACCCGGTAGCGCTCGCGCAGCAGGTTCAGGCCCATAGCCCACGCACCTCGGCCCGGTTCAGGGCCAGCCACTGCAGGGCGATGATGCTCGCCGCGTTGTTGATCCGCCCGTCGCGCACAGCCTGCAGCGCATCTTCCAACGGCCAGACGTGGACCCGGATGTCCTCACCCTCCTCCGGCAAGCCATGCACGCCGCCGACACCTTCGCTGTCGCAACGACCGACGAACAGGTGCACCACCTCGTCGGTGCCGCCCGGCGACGGCAGGTACTGGGTTATCGGCCAGAGCGCACCGAGAGTCAGCCCGGCCTCCTCCATCGCCTCGCGATGGGCCACTTCCTCCGGTTGCTCGTCCTTGTCGATCAGGCCGGCGACCAGCTCCAGCAGCCAGGGGTTGGCGAGCTTTTGCATCGCCCCGACGCGGAATTGCTCGATGAGCACCACGCAATCGCGCTGCGGGTCGTAGGGCAGCACGCAGACCGCGTCATGGCGGACGAACAGTTCCCGACTGATTTCCCGGCCCATGCTGCCGTCGAACTGGCGATGCCGCAGGCGCAGGCGATCGAGACGATAGAAGCCGCGGAAGCATTCCTCGCGCTGCACGAGCTCGACGTCACCGGGGGCGGGTTTGAAGGTTTCGGACATCCTCGACTCACTTCACTCGGGTATGTGGGTTTCGCGCCATCCTATCGCGGCCCGGCGCAGGGCGCAGCCACTTTCAGGACAGCTCGGGAAAACTTCGTGGCGCTCGCCGCACGGGCGTGTTTCCCGGCCACGGCTAGGCCATACTTGGGGTTTGCGCGGGCCGAACTCAAGCGCGGCGCCAGGGTCGAAACGGACTGGTCGACGCTTCGAGCCCGCCCATCCACCGTCGCAAAAGGAATCCCATGCGCCTTCTGAAATTCGCCGCCCTCGGCAGCCTGGTCGTTCTGCTGAGCGCCTGCCAGAGCTTCTTCAAGCCCGGCCTCGACGACCCGCTGCCCACCGAGCGCCTCGCCAGCGAGCACCTGAAGCCCGGCTGCCAGGGCGAACAGTGTCCCTTGGTAAACATCGACACCTTGAAGTTCCCCGACGAACCGCAGTTGGACCCGATCGTCGAGCGCGCCCTGCTGGAAATGACCCGGGAAAACAACGAGACGCCCCTGCCGGCATCGCTGGCGGCCTACGAACGGCAGTTCCTGGACAGCGCCGAGCCGGGCTGGAGCAGCTACCTGCAAGCCAAGGTGCGCGAACAACATGACGGTCTGGTGATCATCGAGCTTTCCAGCTACCTGTTCACCGGCGGCGCCCACGGCATGCCCGGTCGCGGCTTCATCAACTACGACCGCAAGCAGCACAAGGTGCTGAGCCTGCAGGACATGCTGGTTCCCGGCCAGGAAGAAGCCTTCTGGAAACAGGCCGAGCTGGCGCATAAGGCCTGGCTGCTGGCCAACAAGCTCGACCAGGACGCCGATTTCCAGAAGACCTGGCCGTTCCAGCGCACCCCGCACGTGGCATTGACCTTCGGCGCGGTGACGCTGAAGTACGACGCCTACTCCATCGCGCCGTATTCCTATGCCCACCCCGAACTGAAGATCCCGTATCCGCGCCTGAACGGCATCGTCAAGCCGAACCTGTTCCCCGGCCGCGGCTGACTCTTCCGACGCGCCGAAGCCCCTCGCCACGGCGAGGGGCCCGGTGGCGCGACCTACACCTGCCTGTAGATCACCGATCCTTCGTCCTTGAAGCGCGCCGCCTGCTCCTGGAAGCCGGCCTCGATGGCCTTGCTCTCGTCGGACAGGCCGTTTTCCTTGGCATAGTCGCGGACTTCCTGGGTGATCTTCATCGAGCAGAACTTCGGTCCGCACATGGAGCAGAAGTGCGCGACCTTGGCCGAGTCCTTCGGCAGGGTCTCGTCATGGAACGCCCGCGCGGTGTCCGGGTCCAGGCCAAGGTTGAACTGGTCCTCCCAACGGAACTCGAAGCGCGCCTTGGACAGCGCGTTGTCGCGGATCTGCGCGCCCGGGTGACCCTTGGCGAGGTCGGCGGCATGGGCGGCGATCTTGTAGGTGATGATCCCGGTCTTCACGTCATCCTTGTTCGGCAGACCCAGGTGCTCCTTGGGCGTGACGTAGCAGAGCATGGCGCAGCCGAACCAGCCGATCATCGCCGCGCCGATGCCGGAGGTGATGTGGTCGTAGCCGGGGGCGATGTCGGTGGTCAGCGGGCCGAGGGTGTAGAACGGCGCCTCGTCGCAGCACTCCAGCTGCTTGTCCATGTTTTCCTTGATCAATTGCATCGGCACGTGGCCGGGACCTTCGATCATCACCTGCACGTCGTGCTTCCAGGCGATCTTGGTCAGCTCGCCGAGGGTTTCCAGCTCGCCGAACTGGGCGGCGTCGTTGGCGTCGGCCACCGAACCCGGACGCAGGCCATCGCCCAGCGAGAAGCTGACGTCGTAGGCCTTCATGATTTCGCAGATCTCTTCGAAATGCGTGTAGAGGAAGTTCTCCTGGTGGTGCGCCAGGCACCACTTGGCCATGATCGAGCCGCCGCGGGAAACGATGCCGGTGACCCGCTTGGCGGTCAGCGGCACATAGCGCAGCAGCACGCCGGCGTGGATGGTGAAGTAGTCGACGCCCTGCTCGGCCTGTTCGATCAGGGTGTCGCGGAAGATTTCCCAGGTCAGGTCCTCGGCGACGCCGTTGACCTTCTCCAGCGCCTGGTAGATCGGTACGGTGCCGATCGGTACCGGGCTGTTGCGCAGGATCCACTCGCGGGTTTCATGGATGTGCTTGCCGGTGGACAGGTCCATCACCGTGTCGGCGCCCCAGCGGATGCCCCAGGTGAGCTTCTCCACTTCTTCCTCGATCGACGAGCCCAGCGCGCTATTGCCGATGTTGCCGTTGATCTTCACCAGGAAATTGCGGCCGATGATCATCGGCTCGAGCTCGGTGTGGTTGATGTTCGCCGGAATGATCGCGCGGCCGCGGGCGACTTCCTCGCGGACGAACTCGGGGGTGATTTCCTTCGGGATGTTGGCGCCGAAGCTGTGCCCCGGGTGCTGCTGGTCGAGCAGGCCGGCGGCCCGGGCTTCCTGCAGCTTCATGTTCTCGCGGATGGCGATGTATTCCATCTCCGGGGTGATGATGCCTTTCTTCGCGTAGTGCATCTGCGAGACGTTGGCGCCCGGCTTGGCCCGGCGCGGCGTGCGCACGTGGGCGAAGCGCAGGGCGTCGAGGCTGGCGTCGGCCAGGCGGGCCTGGCCGAACTCGGAGGTCAGGCCGGGGAGGATCTCGGTGTCGCCGCGCTCGTCGATCCAGCGCGAACGCACGTCAGGCAGGCCCTTGCGCAGGTCGATGCGGACCTCGGGGTCGGTATACGGGCCGGAGGTGTCGTAGACGAACACCGGCGGGTTCTTTTCGCCGCCGAAGGCGGTGGGGGTGTCGGCGAGGGAAATTTCCCGCACCGGGACGCGGATGTCCGGGCGCGAGCCGGTCAGGTAGACCTTGCGCGAGTTCGGGAAAGGCTGCGTCGACTGGCGGTCGAGCTGCTCAAGGCGGGTGATGTTGTTGTTCTGCGTTGCGCTCATCGATGGCTCTCCTGGGTGATTGTCGGGAGAACCTGGCACGCGGGGCCACCGGGACTGGTGGCGAGAAGGACGCGCCGGCAAGGCAGGCATGGCGCGGACATCTTGTTCCCTACGCGGGTTGCTGCGGTCCGCGCGAGGCGGAACCGGACGCTAGCCCGATCAGGTTCAACGGGATCCGGAACTATCCGATCTCAGCCCCTCGTATAGGGCACCCCGACAAGAACCCCGGCAGTCTAATCAACACCGGCGGGATTCGCCAACGGGAAAACGCCCCGCCCGACCGGCAGTCATGGTCCAGTCCGGCGCCCTCTCGCCAGGGAAGACGCAGATCCCCGCACGTTCGCCGGCACATCGATCCGGACTGGCTCTTCGATCAGTTGCCGCGCAGGTGCCTTGACCGCCACCGGTAGCGACCTTAGCCTTGCCCCACCTCGCATCTTTTCCAGGACGAACGAATGCTGCGCAGACTCTCCCTGGCGGCCGCCGTGGCCGCTGCTACCGGTGTCGCCTGGGCCGCCCAGCCGACCCCGCTGCCGACCAAGACCGACCTGATCAGCGTCTACAAGGAAGCCGTCGACAACAACGCCGACCTCGCCGCCGCCCAGGCCGACTACCTGGCGCGCAAGGAAGTGGTGCCCCAGGCCCGCGCCGGCCTGCTGCCGCAACTCGGCGCCGGCGCCCGCGTCGGAGACACCCGGATCGCATTCGACGAGCGTCCGGCGACCGTCAAGCGCAACAGCCAGGTCGTCCAGGCCACCCTCAGCCAGCCGTTGTTCCGCGCCGACCGCTGGTTCCAGTGGCAGGCCGCCAAGGAAACCAGCGACCAGGCCCGGCTGGAATTCTCCGCGACCCAGCAGGACCTGATCCTCCGCAGCGCCGAGACCTACTTCACGGTGCTCCGCGCCCAGGACAACCTGGCCACCAGCAAGGCCGAGGAAGCCGCCTTCAAGCGCCAGTTGGACCAGGCAAACGAGCGCTTCGACGTGGGCCTTTCCGACAAGACCGACGTGCTCGAGGCCCAGGCCAGCTACGACACCGCCCGCGCCAACCGGCTGATCGCCGAACAGCGCGTGGACGATGCCTTCCAGGCCCTGGTGACCCTGACCAACCGCGATTACAGCGCCATCGAGGGCATGCGCCACACCCTGCCGGTGGTGCCGCCGGCGCCGAACGACGCCAAGGCCTGGGTCGACACCGCGGTGCAGCAGAACCTGCGCCTGCTGGCCAGCAACTACGCGGTCAACGCCGCCGAGGAAACCCTCCGCCAGCGCAAGGCCGGGCACCTGCCGACCCTCGATGCCGTGGCCCAGTACCAGAAGGGCGACAACGACGCCCTCGGCTTCGCCAACAGCGCCGCCAATCCGCTGGTGCACTATGGCAAGTATGTCGACGAGCGCAGCATTGGCCTGGAACTGAACATCCCGATCTACAGCGGCGGCCTGACCTCCTCCCAGGTCCGCGAGTCCTACCAGCGCCTCAACCAGAGCGAGCAGTCCCGCGAAGGCCAGCGCCGCCAGGTGGTGCAGGACACCCGCAACCTGCACCGCGCGGTGAATACCGACGTCGAGCAGGTCCAGGCGCGGCGCCAGGCGATCATCTCCAACCAGAGTTCGCTGGAAGCCACCGAGATCGGCTACCAGGTCGGCACCCGCAACATCGTCGACGTGCTCAACGCCCAGCGCCAGCTGTACGCCGCCGTGCGCGACTACAACAACAGCCGCTACGACTACATCCTCGATACCCTGCGCCTGAAGCAGGCGGCCGGCACCCTCAGCCCGGCCGACCTGGAGGCGCTCAGCGCCTACCTGAAGCAGGATTACGATCCGGACAAGGACTTCCTCCCGCCGGACCTGGCCAAGGCCGCCGCCGAGCAGTTACAGAGCAAGCCGCGCCAGCAGTACTAGCACGAGCCAAGACGCCCCCGGTCGGGGGCGTCTTCGCTTGACTGGCCTGGCGCGCGTCGCCCGGGTCAGCGCGCCAGCGGCTGGAGCAGCGCGTCGAACTGCTCCAGCCGCGGGAACCGCAGGGGTACATCCTGCTCGAGATTTTCCAGCCGCGCCCGGTAGGCGCGCAGGAAGTTGCCGCGCGCTTCCTCGCTGATGTATGGCACGTGCCAGGCGACGAAGGGCTCCAGCACCTGCATGCCGACATAGGCCAGGGTGCCGCGCAGGATCGGCCGCAGCATGTCCTCCAGCGGTCCGTGGATGGCACCCTCGCCGAACATGTGCTGGCGCCCGCCCAGGGTCAGGCTGACCAGCGCCTTCTTGCCGGCCAGGCCACCCTGGTCGTAGAAGCGCTTGCCGCCATAGCAGACCCCGGACACCAGTACCCGGTCGAACCACCCCTTGAGGATCGCCGGCACCGAGAACCAGTAGATCGGAAAGTTGAGGATCAGCAGGTCGGCCCACAGCAGCTTGTCCAGCTCGGCCTGGATGTCGGCGGCCAGGCTCTGGCGCTTGACGCTCTCGCGCTGCTCCAGGGCGTAGACCAGGTAGTCGGGATCGGCGCGCTCGGCGAAGTCGGCGGCACTGGCCACCGGATTCCAGTTCATCGCGTAGAGATCCGAGACCTGCACCGCGTGGCCCTGGCCTGCCAGGGTCTCGCATGCCTGGTCACAGAGCGCGCGGGTGAAGGATTGCGGTTCGTTGTGGGCGTGGACGATCAGTACGTTCATCGTGGTTTCCGAATCGTGGTGACCGGCCGCATCGCTCGCGGCCGAGGGGTTCAGGCCTGGCCGAGCAACTCGGCGGCGCACAGCGCGATGCGCCGACAGGCTTCGCGCAGCGGTTCGGCGCCCAACACCAGGCCGAGGCGGATGTGACCGGCGGCGCTCGGGCCGAAGGCTTCGCCGGCGAGCACCGATACGCCATGGCGGTCCAGCAGGCGGTCGGCGAAGGCCTGGGCGGAAAGTCCGGTGGGACGGATGTCGACCATCACGAACATGCCGCCGTCCGGGCGCAGTGGACGCAGGCCGGGGCTGTCGGCCAGGCACTCGATTACCAGGTCGCGGCGGCGGCGGTAGGCCTCGCGCATCGCCTCCAACTCCGGCAGCGGCGCCTCCAGCGCGGTGCAGGCGGCATCCTGGATGAATTCCGGCGAGCCATAGAGCATGCACAGGGCGAGGTTCTCCAGGTGCGCGCAGAGCGCCGCGGGACCGACCACCCAGCCGACCCGCCAGCCGGTCATGGCGTGGGATTTCGACAGGCTGTTGAGGGTCGCGGTACGTTCGGCCATCCCCGGCAGGCTGGCCGGGCTGACGTGCTCGCCGTCGAACAGCAGTTCGCTGTAGACCTCGTCGGAGATCATCCACAGGTCATGGGCCGTGCACAGCTCGGCCAGGGCTTCCCAGGTGGCCCGCGGCAGGCTGGCGCCGGACGGGTTGTGCGGGCTGTTCAGCGCCATCGCGCGAGTGCGCGGGGTGATCAGTGCGGCGACCTCCTCGGCCTGCACGCGGAAGCCATTCTCGGAGCGCACCGGCACCGGCACCACCCGCGCGCCACAGGCGCCGAACACCGCTTCGTAGGTGACGTACATCGGCTCGGCGACTATCACCTCGTCGCCCGGATTCAGCAGGCACTGCACCACCGCGTACAGCGCGCACTGGGCACCGGCCAGCACCACCACCTGCTCCGCGTCCACCGCCTGGCCGCTGCGCCGCCGGTGGCGCTCGGCGATGCGCTGGCGCAGGGCGCGCTTGCCGCGCACGTCGGCGTAGTGGGTGTTGCCGGCCAGCAGGCTGTCGATGGCCGACTGGACGATGGGCGCCGGGGTATCGAAGTCGGGGTCGCCGACCGACAGCAGGAGGATTTCCTCGCCCTGCTCGACCCGCGCCAGTGCGCGATAGTGGATGTCCCAGGCAGCGGCGCCGTCGCCGGCGATACGTTGGGTGAAGTCGGAATAGCGCATGGATGCTCTCCTTGTCCGGCGGTCAGCGCGCGCAGGCGTGCCGCAGCTCGATCAGGGTCACGCCGGGCTGCCCGAAGCCGGCGCGCAGGTCGCGCTCCAGTTCGTCCAGGTCCTGCGGCTGGCGCACCGCGCAACCGTAGGCGCGGCCCAGCAGGGCGAAGTCGGGGTTGCGCGGCAGCACGCCGACCGGCTCGATGTCCAGGCCGAGCATATCGTCGCGGATCTGGCCGAGCGCGTCGTTGTTCCACAGTAGCACCACCAGCGGACTGTCCAGTTCCTCGTTGGCGGTGGCCAGTTCCTGCGCGGTGTAGAGGAAGCCGCCATCGCCGACCAGCACCAGGCCCGGGCGCTGCGGGGCGCCGAGCTTGGCGCCGATGCCGGCCGGCAGGCCGTAGCCGAGGGTGCCGTAGCCGGTGGGATGCAGCCAGCTGCGCGGCGTTCGGCTGGCGAACGCGTAGTTGCCGGTATAGGCCAGCTGGGTCATGTCGGTGCTGACGAAAGCATCGGCCGGCAGCGCAGCGGCGATCCGGTCGAGGATCGCCTGGTGCAGCGCCTGCAGCGGCGCGTGTGCCGCGCGGATCTCCGCGCGCAGGCGCGCCACCCTCGCGGCGGCCGGCGCGGCATCGCGGGCCTCCTGCGGCAGGCGCGCCAGCAGCGCCTCCAGGGTCTGCCGGGCGTCGCCCTTGAGCGCCACGGCAGAAGGATAGAAGTCGTTGAACTTGCGCGGGTCGATATCGACGCGGATCAGTTCGCCGGACAACGGCAGGCGTTCGCGCCAGAAGTCGGTGTCGGCCATCTCGGTGCCCACCGCCAGCACCAGGTCGGCCTCGGCGATCATCTCCCAGCCCGGCGCCACGCACAGGCTGGCCCCCGCGTTGAGCGGCGCGTCCGGCGGCAGCAGGCCCTTGCCGGCGACGCTGGTGAACAGCGGCGCGGCCAGGCGCTCGCTCAGCGCGGCAAGCGCCTCGGCGGCCGCCAGCGCGCCGCCGCCGGCGATGAGCATCGGTCGCCGGGCCGCAGCCAGGCGCTCCGCCGCCGCCCGCAATGCCTCGGTGCACGGCACGCCACGACCAGGGCGGCGCGCCACGGCAGCGCTCCAGTCATGGGCCACCGGCGCGGCAAGCACGTCGAGCGGGATCGAGATATGCACCGGGCGCGGACGCTCGCTGTCGAACACCGCGTAGGCCCGGGCGATCAGTTCGGGCAGCTGTTGCGGGCTCAAGGCCAGGGCGGAGAAGGCAGTGATCGGCGCGGTCATGGCACGCTGGTCCTGGGTCTCGTGCAGGCAGCCCCAGCCCTTGCCCAGGCTGGCGCTGTGATTGACGCTGGAGATCACCAGCAGCGGCACCGAGTCGGCGTAGGCCTGGCCGATGGCGGTGGCGACGTTGGTCACGCCCGGCCCGGTGATGACGAAGCACACTCCCGGCTTGCCGCTGACCCGCGCATAACCGTCGGCCATGAAGCCGGCGCCCTGCTCGTGGCGGGTCAGCACGTGGCGGATGCCGCTGCCCGGAAGTCCGCGATATAGCTCCAGGGTATGCACGCCGGGGATGCCGAAAACGGTATCCACGCCGTAGTTGGCCAGCAAGCGGACCAGGGCCTGGCCGGCGGTGAGGGTCTTCTGTGGTTGCATGGGCAATATCCTCGTCCAGTTCGGCGACCACCGGAGTCGCCGTTCGCGCCGCAGCGCTCTTGCTCCCCCTCCCACAAGCGGGAGGGGGAGCCGTCGTGTCCCCCCGGGCCTTCAGCCATTGGCCAGCCGGATCAACGCATCCACCGCCAGCGCTCCCTCGGCATCCGCCAGCAACGGGTTGACGTCCAGCTCCAGCAAGCGCTCGGCATGTTCGCAGGCGAACTCGGCGACCGCGCGGATCGCCGCCACCAGGGCCTCCATGCATACCGCCGGGCGACCGCGGAAGCCGCTGAGCAACGGCGCGCTGCGCAGGCTCAGCAGGGCATCGCGGATCGCCGCGTCGGTGGTCGGCAGGAGCAGGCTGCGACTGTCGCGCAGCAGCTCCACGAGTATCCCGCCGGCACCGATCACCAACGCCAGGCCGAAGCCCTCCTCGCGCTTGACCCCAACGATCAGCTCGGCCAGCGGCGCGCCAGCCATGCGCTCCAACAACACACGCTCGAAGACCAGTTGCGGCGCGTGCCGGGCCAGGCTTTCGCGCATGTCGAACAATGCCGCCTCCAACGCCGCCTCGTTGCGCAGGCCGAGCGCCACGCCGCCGGCCTCGGTCTTGTGCGGCAGTGCGGCGCTGACCGCCTTGAGCACCAGCGGGAAGCCGAGGTCGAGGGCCGCTTCGCGGGCCTGCCCGGGGGTGCTCAGCACCCCCTGGGGCAGTGGCAGGCCGAAGGGTTTCAGCGCCTGCTTGGATTGCCACTCGTCGAGCAGGTAGCCGTCGCCCACCAGCGGCCCAGGGCAGATCGGCACCAACGCCGCCTCGCCGCGCTCCAGCAGCGCCGCGCGGCGCTGGCGGTAGCGGGCGATCCGTCCCCAGGCGGCGAGACCATCCTCGACGCCCTGCAGCGCGGCGACGCCCTCGCCGTGCAACAGCTCGCGGGCCCGGGCCGGCAGCAGTTCCGGGAACGCCGAGGCGATGAAGCCGACTTTGCCGTGGCGCTTCAGCGCGGCGCAGTAGCGTTGCAGAAGCAGGTCGCACTGCGGCCGCTCGCCGGTTTCCTCGCCCGGATAGTCGAGCACCAGCAGGGCGGCGTCGGCAGGGCTGCGCAAAGCGCTGTCGAGCATTTCCTCCAGGGCCGCGGCATCGCCCCAGATGGCGGTGGTGAAGTCCAGCGGGTTGGCGATGTTGGCGTAGTCGGGCAGCACCCCGGCCAGTTCGTCGCGCTGTCCGGCGTCGAAAGACGGCAACGCCAGGCCGTTGCGCTCGGCGTAATCGGCGATCAACCCGGCGTCGCCGCCGGAACAGGCCAGCGCGACCAGGCTCGGCCCGCCAGGCAGGTGGCCGCAGGCGGCGGCCTTGAGGGTTTCGACGAAGCTCACCGGGCCGCTCACGCGGATTATCCCGAGGCGCTCGAACAGGCTGTCGTAGAGCGCGTCGGAACCGGCCAGGGAACTGGTGTGGCTGAGCGCGAGGGCCGCGCCGATCTCCGACACCCCGGTCTTCAGGGCGATCACCGGCACGCCTTTCTGCAACGCCTTGTAGGCCGCGCGGGCGAACCCCGGGACGTTCTTCAGCCCTTCCAGATGCAGGCCGATGGCAGTCACCCGCGGCTCGTCGAGCAGCACGTCCATCAGTTCGGCGATGCCCAGCTGCGCCTGGTTGCCCACCGATGCCATATAGGCCACCGGCAGCGAACGGTCGCTCATCGACAGGTTGTAGGCGAAGTTGCCGCTCTGCGTCAGCACCGCGACGCCCCGCTCCACCTGCCGACCGCCATGTGCCACCGGCCATAGCGCGGCGCCGTGCAGATAGTCGAGCAGGCCATAGCAGTTCGGGCCGAGCAGCGCCATTTCACCGGCAGCGGCCAGCAGCCGGCGTTGCACGGCCAGGCCCTGTTCGCCGGCTTCGGCGAAACCGGAGGCATAGCAGATCGCCCCGCCGGCACCTTTGGCGGCGAGCGCGGCGACCGCGTCGAGGGTCAGTTCGCGGTTGGTGGCGACGAACGCCGCGTCCGGGCCGCACGGCAGGTCGGCGACGCTGGCCACGCAGGGTACGCCTTCGAGTTCGGCGTGCTGCGGATTGACCAGCCACAACTGGCCGGCGAAACCGCCTTCGACACAGCGTTTCAGGGCACGCGCCATACCACGGCCGCCGATGAAGGCGAGATGCCTGGGTGCCAGCAGGCGCTTGAGGTTTTCACGATTCATGTCGGTTCTCGATTCGGAGCATGGCAGCCTTCCCCTCTCCCCTGAAGGGAGAGGGGAACCAGGACTTCAACGCAGCAACGGCCGCAGCAGTTCGCGGGAAACGATGTGCCGCTGGATTTCCGAAGTACCCTCCCAGATCCGCGCGATCCGCGCGTTGCGCCAGATGCGCTCGACCGGACCTTCATCCATCAGGCCCATGCCGCCGAAGATCTGCACCGCTTCGTCGGCGACCTTGCCGAGGGTCTCGCTGGCGAACAGCTTGGCCATGCCGGCCTCGCCGTCGGTCATGCTGCCCTGGTCCATCTTCCAGGCGGTGTGCAGGGTCATCAGCTCGGCGGCACGGATCTGCGTGGCCATGTCGGCGAGCTTGAAGGAAACGCCCTGGTAGCTGCCGATCGGCTGGCCGAACTGCTTGCGATCGGCCGCCCAGCGCAGCGACAGGTCGAGCGCGCGCTGGGCCTGGCCGACGCAGTTGGCGGCGACCATCACCCGTCCGGCGGTGAGCCAGGCGTTGGCCACTTCCCAGCCCTTGCCGACCTCACCGAGCACCTTGGAGGCCGGCACCCGGCAATCGTCGAAGAAGATCTCGTAGGTGTGGTAGCCACGGTTGCTCACGCATTTCGGTCCGCGGCGCACGGTCATCCCGGGCGTGCCCTTGTCCACCAGGAAGGCGGTCACCGCGTTGCGCTTGCGACCGTTGTGCTCGTAGCTGTCGGTTACGGCGAAGACGATGGCGAAGTCGGCGTGCCCGGCGTGGCTGATGAAGTGCTTGCTACCGTTGATCACGAAGGCGTCGCCGTCGCGCACCGCGCGGGTCTTGATCGAATTGGCGTCGGAGCCGGCGCCCGGCTCGGTGAGGGCGAAGCAGTCGGTCTTTTCGCCCTGCACGCAGGGCAACAGGTAGTCGCCGAGCTGTTCTCCGGTGCAGGCCATGAGGATCTTCGAGGGCCGCGCGACGAATACGTGGAGGGCCCAGGAGACCTTCGACAGCTCGCGTTCGACCAGCGCCTGGGACAGGTAGTCGAGGCCGCCGCCGCCCACTTCCTCGGGCATGTTGAAGGCATAGAAACCGGCGGCGATGGCCTTGCCGCGAATCTGCGCGGCCAACTCCGGCGACACCGCGTCGGCGCGGTCGACATCGTCCTCGTGGGGCAACAGTTCCTTCTCGACGAAGCTGCGCACCGCCTCGACCAGCATGTCCTGTTCCTGGGTCAGCCTGAAATCCATGGGAATCACCTGCTCGGCGCCTAGCGCCCGCTGAATTGAGGGGAACGTTTCTCGGCCACGGCACGCAGCGCCTCGGCGGCATCCTCGCTGCGCCCGCAGAGCAGCCCGGCGGCCTGCTCGGCCCGCAACTGCTCGGCCAGCGAGCGCCCGGCGCCGTCGCGCAGCAGGCGCTTGGTCTGGGCGAAGGCGAAGGTCGGGCCGCTGGCAAGACGCGCGGCGAAGGCGCCGACCGTCTCGACCAGGCGCTCGTCGGCGACCACCTCGCCGACCAGTCCGGCGCCCAGGGCGCGCTCCGCGCTCCAGGCTTCGTCGAGGAACAGCAGGCGCTTGGCCGCCTCGCTGCCGAGCAGCCGTGGCAGATGCCAACTGGCGCCGGCGTCCGGGCAGTAGGCCATGCCGGTGTAGCCGGCCTTGAAGCGCGCCGAGGCGGCGGCGATGCGGAAATCGCAGCACAGCGCCAGGTCCATGCCAGCGCCCACGGCGCTGCCGTTGACGGCGGCGATTGTGGGTTTGTCGAGGGCGTGCAGGCGCCCCATCAGGGCGTGGGCGGCCTCTGTCCAGCCATAGCTTTCCAGCTCGCCACAGGCTTCGGCCGCCGCCCATTCGGCGAGATCGGCCCCGGCGCAGAAACTGCGTCCGCTGCCGCCGAGGACCACGGCGCGCACTGCCGGGTCGCGCTCGCAGGCATCGAGTCGGACGTGCAGGGCCTCCAGGGTGGGGATATCCAGTGCATTGCGCTGTTGCGGACGGTTCAGGACGAGCCAGGCGATCCCGGCTTCGACCCGTGTCTGCAGTGGGGAAAGGTCAGTCATGCGGCCCTCGTTCTTATTGTTGGTTGATGGCGATCGCGGCTTTCAGACAATACTAAACGCTCGTTCAACAAGACCACAATCCACCCATTCGGGTGTATGTAACGGCCCTGTGGCAGGCGCAAAGCCACACGCCATGCGATCCGCCGAAAAGCGGCGGAGGCCCGCGCGAGCCAGCTGTTACAACTTCGAACAAACCGGCCAGGCGAAAACGAAAACGCCCGCCGGATGCGGCGGGCGTCGGGACCTGCGAATGGCCGTTCAGCCGGCCCGTCCCAGAACAGGGTCGCCCAGTCCCTGCGGCTGCCGGCGACGAACCACGTAATAGGCCAGGTAGCAGGCGGCGATGAAGCCGAAGCCCCAGTACAAGGACGGCCGCTGGGTGGGGTCGAGGGCGAGGAAGACGAACAGCGAGCAGCACACGGCGATGCAGGCCAGCGGCACCAGCGGGAACAGCGGCGCGGCATATTTCAGCTCGGCGACCGTGCCGCCGCCGGCCATGTGCTCGCGGCGGAAGCGGTATTGGGCGTAGGCGATGACGATCCAGGTGACGGTGCCGGACATCCCGCTCACCGCCATCAGCACCATGAACAGGGTGTCGGCGGCGACCACGCTGGTCAGCAACGAGAGCAGGGCGAAGCACAGGGTGATCAGCAACGCGTAGAGCGGCACGCCGCGCGCGCTGAGCTTCGACAGGCCGCGCGGGGCCATGCCGGTCCTGGACATCGCCCAGAGGATCCGCGTCGAGGCGTACAGGCCCGAGTTACCTACCGAGAGGATGGCGGTGAGGATGACGAAGTTCATCAGGTCCGCCGCGTAGGGAATCCCGACCATGTCGAAGACCTGCACGAACGGGCTTTCCACCAGCCCGGCCTGTTGCCAGGGAATGATGGCGGAAAGCACGACGATGGCCAGCACGTAGAAGATCAGTACGCGGAACACCACGTTGCGCACCGCCCGCGGGATGCTCTTCTCCGGTCGCTCGGTCTCGCCGGCGGCGACGCCCATGATCTCGCAACCCTGGAAGGCATAGACCACCGTCATCATCACCGCGAACACCGCCGACAGCCCGTTGGGGAACAGCCGCTCGCCGACCAGGTTGGAGAACATCGGCGCCGGCGCACCGCTCTTCAGTTCGATACCGCCGAAGATCACCAGTCCCCCGACCACGATGAACACCAGGATCGCCGCCACCTTGATCCCGGCGAACCAGTACTCGGCCTCGCCGAAGGCGCGGGTCGCCAGGGCATTGAGGGAGAACAGCACGACCACGAAGAAACCCGACCATAGCCACACGGGCACCTCCGGGAACCAGCGGGTCATGAGCATCCCGGCCGCGGTGAATTCCAGGCCTACCGTGGAGGCCCAGCTCATCCAGTAGACCCAGCCGATCATGAAGCCGGTCGCCGGGCCGATGAAGCGCGTCGCGTGGACCTGGAACGAACCGGAGACCGGCATCTGCACCGACAGCTCGCCGAGGCAGACCATCACCAGGTACATCAGCACCCCGGCCACCAGGTAGGCCAGCACCGCGCCGGCCGGGCCGCCCTGGTTGATGGTCACGCCGGAGCCCATGAACAGCCCGGTGCCGATCACCCCGCCGAGGGACAGCATGAAGATGTGGCGGCTCGCCAGGGCCCGGGTGAGTTGCAGTCTTTCCTTGCCTTCAGCCATGGCGCACCTCCGGATGAGGGTATGCGCAGGGATCTTCGAGATGGCTCATTATTCTTGTCTCCACTCTGTCAGAGGCCGTGTCTTGCGCACGGATGTGCGGATTATTGGCGGCGGATGTAAGACGCCGTTGAACGCGCGGATCGAAGATGTAAAAAGCTGTAAGGAAGTTGTTCGCCGCGCCACTCAACCGGCCGCTGCGTCGGCTTCGCCGAGGAAGCCGGCGCGGCGCAGGGCCTCGGCGCCGTCGTGGCGCAGGCTGCCCAGGCGTTCGCCCCAGGCCCGCGGGTCGACCCCGGCCGCGCCCAGGGCCTCTCGCTCCAGCTCGCCCAGGCCGGTGCCGAGCGCCACCAGGCCCATGGAGTGGCAGCTTCCTGACAGGCGATGGGCGATGTTCGCCGCCTCGGCCAGGTCCGCCTGGCCCAGGGCTTCGTCCAGCAGCGGTAACTGCTCGTCCAGGCTTGCCAGCAGGTTGCCCAGCAGTCCGGCGAGCTTGTGCCGCCCCAGCAGGCGGCGGTGGGTCTCGAGCATCTGCCGGTCCAGCGTGGCGTCCGCCGCAAGTGCAGGCACGCTGGCGCCGACCTCGCCCAGCGCGCGGCGCAGCTCGTCCATCCGCAGGGGCTTGCCGAGCACGCCCTGCATGCCCGCGGCGAAGTACCGACGCACCATGTCCGGCTGGATGCTGGCGGTGAAGGCGAAGATCGGCGTGACGCGGTTCAGGCCGTCGAGCTGCCGGCGAATCCCGGCGCAAAGCTCGAGGCCAGCCATCCCCGGCAGGTGCATGTCCAGCAGGACCAGGTCGAAGCGCCGCAGCCGGCACAGCGCCAGGGCCGGCCCTGCGTCCTCGGCCAGCATCACCCGGTGGCCGTCCCGCTCGAGCAGGCCCTGGGCCACCTCGCGGTTGAGCGCCACGTCCTCTACCAGCAGCACCTCCAGCGCAGACACCGATGCCGCCGGTGGCATCGCGCCGGGTAAGCTCGCCAGCGCCAGCTCGATCTCGAACCAGAACGTGCTGCCCTGGCCGACCCGGCTTTCCACGCCGATCCGCCCGCCCAGCGCTTCCACCAGCCGCTTGCTGATCGCCAGGCCCAGGCCGGTTCCGCCGTAACGGCGGGTCACGGCGTCGCCGCCCTGGGTGAAGCGTTCGAAGATGCGCTCGTGCATTTCCTCGGGAATGCCGATTCCATCGTCCGCGACGCTCAGCCGCAGTCGCTCGCCTCCTGCACTGCGCGCCAGCCGCTCGACGCGAACGCGCACTTCGCCGGCCTCGGTGAACTTCACCGCGTTACCCAGCAGGTTGGTCAACACCTGGCGCAGGAACTGCTCGGCACCGCGATGGCCGTCGTGAACCTGCGGGTCCAGCCACAGGTCCAGCCGCGTGGCGTTCTCCCGCGCCCGTGGTTCGAGCAGGGTGAGGACGTCCTCGAGCAGGCTCCGCAGGGAGAAATCCACCGCTTCCGGCGCATCGGGCGCTTCCTCCAGCCGGGCGAAGTGGAGGACCTCGTTGAGGATCGCCAACAGTCCCTCCCCCGCTGTCGCCAGTGCCCGCAGGCGCTGGCGGTCACGCTCGCCGAGCGAAGCCTCGCGCAGCAGCTCGGCCATGCCCAGGATGCCGTTCAGCGGGGTACGGATCTCATGGCTCATGGTCGCGAGGAAACGGCTCTTGGCGCGGTCGGCGGCTTCCGCCTGGTCCTTCGCCCGGCGCAGGCTGGCGGTGCGTCGCTCGACTTGTCGGCGCAACTCGTCGCGGTCGGCATCGCGCCGGCGGCGATCGGTGCGCAGGGCCTGGCGCATGTCTTCCAGGGCGGCGGCGACGGCGTCGATCTCGTCGCGCTCGCGGTCCGCCTTGTCCAGTCGCAGCGGCTGTTGCAGGTCGCCTTCGGCGATATGCCCGGCGAACTCGGACATGCGCCACAGGTGCCGAGTGACCAGGCTGTGGAACAGCCAACTGAGGGCCACCGCCAGGCCACAAAGGAAACTGCCCATCCACAAGAGGCTGGCCAGGCCGCCGGAAACCAGCCGGCGATAGACCGCCGCCAGGTCGATGGCGATCTCCAGCTCGCCCAGTTGCCGACGCTCGCCCCCCGGCGGCTGGTAGCTCAAGGGAAAGCGCTCGACCCGCAGCATGCCGCGTGGACGCTGGTCGCCCTGCAACAGGTTGAAATCGGCGCTTTGCAGGCTGACACGGGCGATGTCGGGAAAATCCCCGAGGCCGCGCAACTGCACGTTCAACTGCTCCTGGTTGAGATCCCACAGGCTGCGCTCGAAGCTGGCCAGGTAGCCGCTGCGGATCAGTTCCAGGCGCGCCTCGATCTCGCGCATTTCGCGGCGGTACTCGAAGAACAGCTGCACGGCGCCGGCGAGGACGGTGAAACACAGGCTGAACAGCAGCACCCGCCACAGCAGGCGCCGCGCCAATACTCCGCCGCGGCCGCTCACCAGGCCTCCGCGCGGTTGCCGGCGAGGCGCCGATAGTCGCGCACGCTGTCGTCCAGCCAACGCTGGATGCTGCCGTCGTCGCGATAACCACGCAGGGCCCGGTCGATCTCGTCCATCTTCGCCGCCAGCGGCGAGTGCCGCGAGACCGCCACCCGCAGGTAGTCCACCGTCAGCGGTTCAGGCAGCGCACGGATGTTCTCGCCGCCGGCCAGGCGCTCGGTGAACAGCGTGCCGGTGCGGCGTTCGTGGGCGATGTAGTCGATGCGCTGGCGCACCAGCTTGCCGAAGTTCTGTCGGCTGTCGGAGACCCATTCGACGTTGCCGTGGCGGCCGACGAAGCGGTCGAAGTCCGCCCCGTAGCTTTCGCCGAACAACAGCCCGCCGCGATAGCCGGCGAGGTCGCCGAGGGAACGGATGCGCACCGGCCGCTGGCGGTTGTAGAAGATCGCCACGTCCTCGCGCAGCACCGGCTCGGCGGAAAACGCCAGGTCGCGATCGCGCGCGGGCGTGCGGTAGGCCAGTACCAGGTCGACCCGTCCGGCGGCGGCGTCCAGCAGGCAGCGCCGCCAGTTGCCCAGCACCACCACCTCGACCCGGTAGCCCAGCGCGCCGGACAGCCGCTTCACCAGCTCCGGCGCCAGCCCCCGTACCTGCTGGCCGTCGCTCCAGGAGATCGGCGGATATACCGGATAGTCGCAATAGCGGATGGTCTCCGCAGCCTGTGCCAGGCCGCCCAGCAGCCATCCGCAGAGTGCCAGCCAGCGGGCCTGCATGACTCAGGCGTCGCTGGCCGCGGCGGTGAACAGGTAGCCGGCGCCGTGGATGGTGATGATCAGTTGCGGTTCGGCCGGGTCGTCACGCAGCTTGCGGCGCAGGCGGCCGACCAGCACGTCGATGGATCGATCGCTGGGCAGCCACTCGCGGTTGCGGATCTGGTCCATCAACTGGTCGCGGCTCAGGGTATGCCCGCTGTTGCGCAGGAAGGCACCGAGCAACTGGAATTCGCCGTGGGTGAGCAGGGTCTCGTTGCCCGCGTGGTCGATCAGGCGGCGCCGGTCGGCGTCCAGCAGCCAGTCGCCGAACTGCCTGAGGGCCTGCCGGGCGGGGCCGGCGCTGGCCTGTGCATGGCGCACCCGGCGGATCAGGTTCTTCGCCCGCGATACCAGTTCGCGCGGGTTCAGCGGCTTGATCACGTAGTCGTCGGCGCCGCACTCCAGGCCGACGATACGGTCGATCTCGTCGTTGCGTCCGGTGATCAGGATGATCCCCACCTCGGAGCGCACCCGCAGCTCGCGGGTCAGGGTCAGGCCGTCCTTGCCGGGCAGGCGGATGTCCAGCAGCACCAGTTCGACCGGCTGGCCGAGATGGGCGCACTCGGCTAGGCAGGCTTCCGCCTGCTCGGCGTTGCCGGCGCAGAGGACGTCATAGCCCTCCTCGCCGAGATAGGCCTGGAGAAGCTCACGAATCACCGGGTCGTCGTCGACCACCAATACGCGCGGAACCATCGCCATCACCTTGCGCCTCCGGCGGGCCGGGGCGTTTCTTGTTCTGGGTTGTCGGACGGTGGGCGGAAGGGGCCGGGGCGCCTTCCGCTGCCAGCAGCAGCCTATCCACTACTGAACGGACGATCAACAAGCTTCCGTCGCACGCCGGAAGCGGCGATGGGCGCCCGCCTCCAGGCCATCCACCCAGGCCTCGCAGATCTGCACGCCCTGCCGCGGCGTGAAGGTCGCGGGATTCAGCCCAGACTCCAGCCACAGCCCGTCGAGCAGGGCGCTGAGGCTGATGGCCGCCAGTTCCGCGTCGAAGTCCGCCCAGCCGCCCTCCTCCGCCAGTTGCCGCAGCACGCCGACCAGCAGCGCCCGGTACTCGCCATAGGAATGGTCGTGGACCCGCCCGATCGCTTCGATGCTGCCCACCGCGCCCCAGAACGCCAGCCAGGCGTCGAGCAATTGCGGATCGAGCAACTCGGCGGAGAAGGATGCCTCGAAGAACGCCGAGAGCCGCGGGCGGGCGCCGCCCGGTGCGGCGTCGATGGCACCGCGGAGCAGGCGCATGACGCGTCCGGTGACCGCCAGGTAGGCCTCGGCCACCAGCGCGTCCTTGCCATCGTAGTGGTGATTGATCAGGCCCACCGATACCCCGGCCTCGGCGCAGATCTTGCGCACCGAGGCGCCCTGGAAGCCATGCCGCTTCAGGCAGGCCAGGGTCGCCTCGATCAGCAGCGCCTTGCGCTGCTCTGGCTCCAGACGGGAAAAGCGCACTTCCTGGTTCATCCTTTCGCGGCTCCTGCTCGTCGCCCGCGTCCACCGGCGGGCAACCCCGATGATCGCAGGTTACGTGGCGCCCGTCTCACTGGCTGGCCCAGGCGTTGAAGCGCTCCTCCAACTCCTCGCCGTGCTCGACCCAGAATTCGTCGTCCATCGCCAGGCCCTGCTCCAGGTTCGCCGATGCGGTAGGCACCCAGCTCGCCAGTTGCGCGGGCAGACGCTGGGCGGCCTGGCGGTTGGTCGGCCCGTAGGGAATGTTCTCGACGTAGCGCACCTGGGCATCCGGGGCATTGGCGAAGGCGATGAAGCGACGCGCCTCGGCGCCGCGCTTCGAACCCTTGACCACCGCCCAGTAGTCCATGCCGTACAGGCTGCCCGGCCATACCAGCGCCAGGTTGCGCCCCGCGCGGTGGGCGTCGGCGATGCGCCCGGTGTAGGTGGACGTCATCACCACGTCGCCGGCGGCCAGCCACTGCGCCGGCTGCGCTCCCGCCTCCCACCACTGGATGTAGGGCTTGAGCTGGCCCAGCTTGGCGAAGGCACGGTCGGCGCCGGCGCGGGTCGCCAGCAGCGGATAGACCTGCTCGCGTGGCACGCCGTCGGCGAGCAGGGCGAACTCCAGGTTGTAGATCGCCCGCTTGCGCAGGCCGCGCTTGCCGGGGAAGCGCTGGACGTCCCAGAAATCGGCCCAGGAGGCCGGTGGCTGTTGCAGCCGGTCGGCGTCGTAGCCGATCGCCACGCCCCAGACCAGCGCGGCGGAACCGCATTCCTGGGCGGCATTGGCGATCAACTGCTGCTTGCCGCCGATGGCCTGCCAGTCCAGGCGCTCGAACAGGCCGTCGTCGCAACCGCGCGCCAGGTCCGGCCCCTCGACCTGGACCAGGTCCCAGTCGGCGTGACCGGTGTCGGCCATCACCTTGATCCGGGCCATCTCGCCGTTGTACTCGCTCTGCACCACGGGAATCCCGGTCTGCTGCGTGAACGGCTGGAAGAACGCCACCTCCTGGGCCTTCTGTCCGGCACCGCCGTAGCCGACCACCACCAGGCCATCATCGGCCTGGACCGGCGCGAGGCCGCCGAACGCCAGCAGGACGGCGCCGAGCAGGACGCGGCAAGGAAAAACGGGATGCGGACGGGCGCTGGCCGCGCGGCGCAACGAAAAGGAACGGTTCATGTGCGTCTCCTCTTGTTCTTGTTGTGGAGTGGATCGCAGCGAGCCGCAGGGAAGCGGCCACGGGACAGAAGCTAGCCAGTCGATTTTAAAAAAACAAGTTGATTTTTTACTGAGGGTAAATTCATATCCTGTTTCTGAAGCGCGCCGCGAGAACAACAAGAAGGACGCCAACCGTGAATTTCCCGCACCTGTTCAGCCCCCTGGAAATCCGGGGCAAACGCCTGAAAAACCGCATCATGTCGAGCGGCCACGACACGTCGATGCCCACCGACAACCTGGTCAACGAGCCACTCGTCGCCTATCACCGCGCCCGGGCCCGCGGCGGCGCCGGACTGATCGTCATGCAGGTGGCGGGGGTCCACGACAGCGCGCGCTACACCTCGCACGTGCTGATGGCCACCGACGATGCCTGCATCCCCGGCTACCGGCGGGTCGCCGAGGCCTGTCACGCCGAAGGCTGCATGGTGCTGTCGCAGATCTTCCATCCCGGGCGCGAGATCATGGAATCCGCCGACGGCCTGCTGGCGGTGGCCTATTCCGCCTCGGCCTCGCCCAACGAACGGTTCCGGGTAATGCCGCGCGAACTCGACCAGACGCTGATCGACGAGATCGTCGCCGGCTACGCTGCCGCCGCGCGCCGCCTGCACCAGGCAGGACTGGACGGGGTGGAGGTGGTCGCCAGCCACGGCTACCTGCCGGCGCAGTTCCTCAACCCGCGGGTGAACCGCCGCAAGGATGGCTACAACGGCGACCTCGATGCCCGCCTGCGTTTCCTCCGCGAAGTGCTGGCGGCGGTGCGCACGGCCACCTCCGAGGACTTCATCGTCGGCCTGCGCCTGTCCGCCGACGAGCGCGACCCGGAGGGTCTCAGCGAAAGCGAGTCGCTGCAGGCGGCCGAGGCGGTCCAGGGCGAGCTGGACTACCTGCACATCGTCGCCGGCACTTCGGCCTCCCTCGGCGGCGCCATCCATATCGTCCCGCCGATGGCCATCGAGCCGGCCTACCTGGCCCGCGAAGCCGGTACCTTCAAGGCGCGCCTGGCGATCCCGCTGTTCGTCACCGGGCGCATCAACCAGCCCCAGGAGGCCGAGGCCATCCTCGCCCGGGGCCAGGCCGACGTCTGCGGCATGACCCGCGCGCTGATCTGCGACCCGCAGATGCCGAACAAGGCCGAGGCCGGGCGCAGCGACGACGTGCGCGCCTGCATCGCCTGCAACCAGGCCTGCATCGGACATTTCCACCGGGGCTATCCGATCTCCTGCATCCAGCACCCGGAAACCGGCCGCGAGCTGACCTACGCAATGCCCAATCCGCCCTCGCGGCGCAAGCGCGTGCTGGTCGCCGGCGGCGGCCCGGCGGGGATGAAGGCGGCGGCGGTGGCGGCACAGCGCGGCCACGAGGTAGTGCTCTGCGAGGCCGGTGCCCAGCTCGGCGGCCAGGTCAACCTGGCGCAACTGCTGCCGCGCCGCGCCGAATTCGGCGGCGCCTCCACCAACCTGCAACGGGAGATGCAACTGGCCGGCGTCGAGGTACGCCGCAACACGCCGGTCGACCGCGCGCTGGTGGAGCGCGAACGGCCGGACCTGGTGATCGTCGCTACCGGCGCCGAACCCTATTGGCCGCCTTTCGAGCGCGGCGGCGAGCTGCAGGTGGTGGATGCCTGGCAGGTGCTGCGCGGCGAGGTGCGGGTCGGTCGTTCGGTGCTGGTCACCGACTGGCGGGGCGACTGGATCGGCCCCGGTATCGCGGAAAAGCTTGTACGCGAGGGCCACCAGGTGCGCCTGGCAGTGAACGGCACCCACTGCGGCGAGAGCCTGCCGCTGTACGTGCGCGACCAGTTGGCCGGCGAGCTGCACCGCCTGGGTATCCCGGTCACGCCCTACGCCCGCCTGTACGGCTGCGACGATACCACGGTGTACATGCAGCACAGCGCCAGCGGCGAGGCGATGCTGTTCGAGGAGGTCGATACCCTGGTGCTATGCCAGGGCCACCAGCCGGTGGACCGCCTGGCCGACAGCCTGCACGGCCTGGCGGAGGTGCTGCGGATCGGCGACTGCCTGGCCCCCCGCACCGCCGAGGAGGCGATCTACGAAGGGCTCAAGGCCGCCTGGAGCATCTGAGCGGCGCGGCCGCGGCTCCCTCGACGGGTCCCGGCCCAGCCCCTAGAATGCCGCAAACGCAGCCAGGACCCCGCCGCATGCCCCGCCCGTCACCGCCGGACGCCACCGACACGCCGCGCAGCGAAACGCACTTCCTCGGCACCCGCATCCGCGGCCTGCGCAAGCGCCGCGGCCTGACCCTGGCCGAGCTGGCCGCACAGAGCGAACTCACCGCCGGCTACATCAGCCAACTGGAACGCAACCTGGCGTATCCGTCGATTCCGGCGCTGTTCAACATCGCCCGCAGCCTCGGCGTGACCATCCAGTGGTTCTTCGCCAGCGAGGCCGCGGTGCACCCGGCGGACGCCGGCTACGTGGTGCGGCGCAACACGCGCATGAGCGTGCATTACGAAGACGGCATCATCGACGAACTGCTCACCCCGCAGCCCAGCCGCCAGTTGGAGATCCTCCACTCGCGCTTCCCGCCGGGCACCTATAGCCAGCAGAGCTATAGCCACGAGGGCGAGGAAGCCGGCTACATCCTCGGCGGGATCTTCGAACTCTGGGTCGGCGACCGCCATTTCCAGCTCCGCGAGGGCGACAGCTTCAGCTACTCCAGCCAGGAACCGCATCGCTACGGCAACCCGGGCGACAGCGATACCCTGGTGCTCTGGGTGATCACCCCGCCGACATTCTGAAACGCCCTGTCGCGATGCAGGGCCAGGGGAGGGCCGGCGCGGCGCGCGCTACCCGCCGCGCCCGAGCAATCGCGCCAGCCCCGCCAGCAGCCGCTCCAGGGCGCCCTGGTTGTTGCGCAGCACTTTCTCTCCGGCAGTGGCCATGGCCGTTGCGACCTGCGGCTGCGCCCATAGGCGCGCGAGGCCGTCGCACAGCTCGCCGGCATCCGTCACCTCGAACAGCGCCCCGGCGTCGCGCAATTGCGCGGCGATGTCGAGGAAGTTGAACAGGTGCGGCCCGGCGAACACCGGCTTGCCCAGGGCCGCCGGCTCCAGCAGGTTGTGCCCGCCGTTGGGCACCAGGCTGCCGCCGACGAAAGCGATGTCGGCCAGGGCATAGAGGAACAGCAGTTCGCCCATGGTATCGCCGAGCAGCACCTGGGTCGCGCGTGCCACCGTCTCGCCGCCGGAGCGCCGGACCGTGGCGAAGCCTTCGCGGCGGCATAGCTCGTGGACGCCGGCGAAGCGTTCCGGATGGCGCGGCACCAGGATCAGCAGCGCGTCGGGACGCGTTTCCAACAGGCGCCGGTGGGCTGCCAGGACGATCTCGTCCTCGCCGGCATGGGTGCTGGCGGCGATCCACAGCGGTCGCGCCGTCGCGCCCCATTCCTCGCGCAGGGCGGCAGCGGCCAGCGGCAGTTGCGGGTCGATGCGCAGGTCGAACTTGATCGAGCCGGTAACGCTGACGCACTCCGGACGCGCGCCAAGACGACGGAAGCGCTCGGCCTCGGCCTCGGTCTGCACGGCGATCCAGGACAGCTCGGCGAGCATCGGCCGGGTCAGCCCGGCGAAGCGCGCGTAGCCACGCGCCGAGCGCTCGGACAGGCGCGCATTGGCCAGCGCCACCGGGATCCCGCGCACGGCGCAGGCATGGATATGGTTGGGCCACAGCTCGGTTTCCATGATCACCGCCAGGCGCGGCCGCACCCGGTCGAGGAAGCGCGCCGCCGCCCAGGGCAGGTCGTAGGGCAGGTAGCAGTGCCGAACCTGCTCGCCGAACAATGCGCGGATGCGCTCCGAGCCGGTCGGGGTCATGCAGGTGACGGTGACCGGCAGTTGCGGATGGCGCTCCAGCAGCGCCCGCACCATCGGCGCGGCGGCGATGCTCTCGCCCACCGAGACGGCGTGCACCCAGATGCCGCCGGGCGGCACCTCGGGCAAGGACAGGGAAAAACGCTCGCCGATGCGCTTGGCATAGGCCGGCGCCTGGCGCGCGCGCCACCACAGGCGCAACGCCACCAGCGGCAAGCCGAGGTGGAACAGCAGGGTATAGAGGGTACGGTTCATGGGCGCGCAGCTTAGCAAAACTCCCGCCGACCGGCTCAGCCGATGGCGCGCAGGTGGCGGGTGAAGGTTTCGCCGAGCCAGGCCGCCGCCGGGCCGAGCACCTCGTTGCGCCGCCAGACCAGTTCGACCACCAGCGACGGCGGCGTCCAGTCGCTGGTCAGCTCCACCATCAGCCGATCGTAGGTGGGGTACTGCACCACGTGCCGCGGCAGCCAGGCCCAGCCGAGGTTGCGCATCAGCAGCTCGGCCATGGAATAGAAGCTGTCCAGCCGCCAGACCTGCGGGCTGATCTGCTCGCCGCCCGGATAGCCGCTTTGCTGGGGCACGATCAAAAGTTGCCGGTGCTGTGCCAGCTCGCGGCGACTGACCCGTTGCAGCCCGGCCAGTGGGTGGGCGGCACCGCACACCGTAACCATCTCGACGCTGCCGAGGCGCCGCCGCTCCAGCGACTCAGGCATGCGCTCATGGTGGAACAGCAGGCCGAGGTCAGCCTGCTCCTCGAGCAAACGGCGGGTCACGTCGCCCTGGCCGCCGCTGGACACCTGCACCTCCAGCCTGGGAAAGCGCTGCGCCAGCGCTTCCAGGCTGTCCAGCACCGGCTGGTAGGGCATCGCCTCGTCCTGGGCCAGGCGCAGCCGCGGCTCCTCGCCGCGCGCCAGCCCCAGCGCGCGCCCCTGCAGGCGCTCGCACTGGCGCAACACCTCGCGCGCCTCCGCCAGCAGCACCCGGCCCTCGTCGGTCAGGCGCGGCTGGCGTCCGCTACTGCGTTCGAACAGGGTGACGCCGAGGTCCGCCTCCAGCAGCGCGATGCCGTTGCTCACCGCCGATTGCACCCGCTTCAGTTCGCGGGCGGCGGCAGAGAACGACTGGCGCTCGGCGACGCTGACGAACAGGCGGATCTGCTCCAGGTTCCACTGCATGACCTATCTCCAATAAAGATAGGTAACGACTTTATCCCATCCGCCGGCTCCCTAGAATGGCCGCAGTTTCCGGAGGCCCCCGCCATGACCAACTATCTCTACCTCGCCATCGCCATCGCCGCCGAAGTGGTCGCCACCACCTCGCTGAAAGCCGTCGCCGGATTCAGCAAGCCACTGCCGTTGCTGCTGGTGGTGGGCGGCTACGTGCTCGCCTTCAGCATGCTCGTGCTGGTCATGCGCACCCTGCCGGTCGGCGTGGTCTACGCCATCTGGTCCGGACTGGGCATCGTCCTGGTCAGCCTGGTGGCGATGTTCGTCTACGGCCAGCGCCTGGACCTCGCCGCCCTTCTCGGCATCGGCCTGATCATCGCCGGCGTGCTGGTGATCCAGTTGTTCTCCCGCGCTTCCGGGCACTGAACGACCGTCGAGGGCGCAGGTTGTATACTGCGCCCTTTCCGTATCCGATAAGGCAGCCCCAATGCCCCAAGCCCTTTCCACCGACATCCTCATCGTTGGCGGCGGTATCGCCGGCCTCTGGCTGAACGCCCGCTTGCGCCGGGCCGGCTACGCCACCGTGCTGGTGGAAAGCGCCAGCCTCGGCGGCGGACAGAGCGTGAAGTCGCAGGGGATCATCCACAGCGGCGCCAAGTACGCCCTGCATGGCGCCCTGACCGGCGCCTCCGAAGCCATCGCCGACATGCCGCGGCGCTGGCGCGCCTGTCTCGGCAGCGACGGCGAACTCGACCTGCGGGGCGTGCGCCTGCTTTCCGAGGCGCACTACCTGTGGTCGCCGGGCGGCCTGGCCGGCAGCCTTACCAGCTTCTTCGCCAGCAAGGCGGTGCGCAGCCGGGTCGAGCAGGCCAAGGGCGAAGATTTGCCTCCGGCGCTGCGCGACAAGGGGTTCAAGGGCAAGGCCTACCGCCTCACGGAAATCGTCTTCGACGTCCCCGACCTGATTCGCCGCCTGGCGGAACTGGCCGGCGACAGCCTGCTCGCCGGCGAGCGCATCGAACCGCTGCGCGAAGGCCGGGAACTGGCCGGCCTGCGCGTCGACGGCCGCGAGATCCGTGCCCAGCGCGTGGTGCTCAGCGCCGGTGCCGGCAACGAGGCGCTGCTCCGCGAACTGGGCCTGGAACAACCGGCCATGCAGCGGCGGCCGCTGCACATGGTGATGGTCAAGGCGGCAACCCTGAAACCGCTGTACGCCCACTGCCTGGGGGCCGGGCCGAAGCCACGGATCACCGTGACCACCCATCCGACCCGCGACGGCCAGTCGGTCTGGTACCTCGGCGGCGCCATCGCCGAAGCCGATGGCGTGGCCCGCGACGAAGCCGCGCAGATCGCCGAAGCGCGTCGCGAACTGGCAAAGCTGCTGCCCTGGATCGACCTCGGCCAGGCGCAGTGGGCCACCTTGCGGGTGGATCGCGCCGAGCCGGCACAGTCCAACCTGTTGCGCCCGGACAACGCCTTCCTCGCCGAACAGGGACGCCTGCTGGTCGGCTGGCCGACCAAGCTGGCGCTGGCCCCTGACTTCGCCGACCGGGTCTGCGCCCGCCTGGAAGAAGACGGCATCCGCCCCAGCGAACATGCCGCGCTGCCGCAACTGCCGCGTCCGCCGCTCGCCGAACCGGCCTGGGAGGTAGCCTTCGCATGATCAGGGATACCCTCCACGACCTGCACCGCCCGCTGGGCGACACCGGCCTGGCCGTTTCGCCGCTGGGCCTGGGCACCGTCAAGTTCGGCCGCGACCAGGGAGTGAAGTACCCTTCCGGCTTCACCATCCCCGACGACCGCGAAGCCGCCGACCTGCTGGCCCTGGCCCGCGACCTCGGCATCAACCTGATCGACACCGCCCCGGCCTACGGCCGCAGCGAGGAACGCCTCGGCCCGCTGCTGCGCGGCCAGCGCGAGCATTGGGTGATCGTCAGCAAGGTCGGCGAAGAGTTCGTCGACGGCCAGTCAGTCTTCGACTTCTCCGCCGCGCATACCCGGCGCTCCGTCGAACGCAGCCTGAAGCGCCTGGAGACCGACCGGATCGAGCTGGTGCTGGTGCATTCCGATGGCAACGACCTGGATATCCTCGAGAACAGCGAGGTCTACCCGACCCTCGCCGCGCTCAAGCGCGAGGGCCTGATCGGCGCCTACGGACTCTCCGGCAAGACCGTCGAAGGTGGCCTGCGCGCCCTGCGCGAGGGCGATTGCGCGATGGTCACCTACAACCTGAACGAGCGCGCCGAGCGCCCGGTCATCGAGTACGCCGCGGCCCATGCCAAGGGCATCCTGGTGAAGAAGGCACTGGCCAGCGGGCATGCCTGCCTGGGCGCCGGACAGGACCCGGTGCGCGCCAGCTTCGAACTGGTCTTCGACCAGCCGGGCGTCGCCGCCGCCATCGTCGGCACGATCAATCCGCTGCACCTGGCCCATAATGTCGCGATGGCCGCGCAAGCCCTGAAAAAGGCCTGAACCATACATCGGCTGCAACAACCGCGGGTTGACACCCGCGGTGCATTCCGCTGCCATGTTCCTCCCGAACGAGCCGTATCCTGCCTGCCGCCCTCGCCTCCGGTGGCCGGTGCATCGAACGTGAGCCTCCGTCCCGCCCCGGCGCGATGACCCGACAAGGAGCCCCGTATGCCCCGTATGCTCGCCCGCAAGGATCCGTCCGCCTTCAAGACCCTGCCGCTGCTGGTGGAGGCCTCCCCGGACGGGCTGGTCTACCAGGCCCTCGGCCTGCCGCTGAACTTCCAGCAGATGCTCGTACGCCGCCGCCGCATGGAGGTAGCCGACCCGCAGCGCTTCGTCGCCGAGTTGGCCAACCTGGGGGTCTCGGTGCGCTTGACCCTGAACTGGCAGGGCCGCGACTACTGGGTGCTGGTCCGTCAGCGCCGGCTGGACCGCGGCGATACCGTGCTCAAGCTGATCTCCGGCTACGTACCGGCCCACGAACTGAACCTGCCGTTGCTCACGGCGATCCAGGAAGTCGCCGAGGAATGCCTGGTGGAGACCGCCGGCGGCTGGCTCGGCGGGCGCTTCGGCGACACCTGGCTGCCGACCCCCTACCAGGGTTCGCTGCGCTACCGGGAGAACAGCCACTTCGTCCTCACCCCGCTGTCCGGCGCCGCCCGTCCGGTACAAGCCGGCAGCCTGCGCTTGCTGGAGCGCCCGCGCGCCTACGTACACCTGCCCACGGCCTCGCTGCAACTGGTCTACGACATGCGCCTGGAGCTGCCGCGCGATGCGCGCGAGCCGAGCCTCTACCATGTCGACGAGCGGCTCGAGAGCGGTCCGCTGGTGGCGCGCCTGGACCGTCGACGCCCCGATCTCTACCTGCTGCCGCTGGACCAGGGGCGCCCCACCGGCGATCTGTTCACCCTGCGCAAGGGCCAGTTGCGCCCTGCGGCCACCCGCGGCCTGTGGTTGGCCGAGAGCTTTGCCGTACAGGACGGCTGGCTGGTGCATGAGGAACGCATCCGTTTCCGCGACTGGCTGGCGCTGTGGCCATCCAGCGATGGCGACCAGGCCGGCGGTGGGCGCGACCGCGCCAGCGCCTGAACCGGGCGGGCTTTGCCGCCCTTTCTACTTCAACTGGCTGGAAGACTTGCCGAGCAGGCGGCGGGCGACGATGAGCAGTTGGATCTGCTGGGTGCCCTCGAAGATGTCGAGGATCTTCGAGTCCCGCGCCCACTTCTCCAACAGTTCATCCTCGGCGTAGCCGAGGGCGCCGGCCAGCTCCACACACTTCAGGGTGATCTCGTTGGCCACCCGTCCAGCCTTGGCCTTGGCGATGGACGCTTCCTTCGAGTTGGGCAGCTTGTTGTCGGCCATCCATGCCGCCTTCAGGGTCAACAGGCGGGCTGCCTCCCACTCCGCCTCCAGGCGATACAGAGTAGCCTCGGCGTGGCTGACGGTGAGCAGCGGCTTTCTGTAGTCGAACTTGCAGCCAGCCTTCTTCAGCAATTCGCGGGTCCGGTCCAGCGCCGCCTTGGCCACCCCGACGGCCATG
Organism: Pseudomonas sp. HMSC066A08; assembly: GCF_001813025.1. Classification (NCBI taxonomy): domain Bacteria; kingdom Pseudomonadati; phylum Pseudomonadota; class Gammaproteobacteria; order Pseudomonadales; family Pseudomonadaceae; genus Pseudomonas; species Pseudomonas sp. HMSC066A08. The sequence goes on along the minus strand of NZ_KV811299.1, from coordinate 113,437 downwards.
CCGGCCACCAGCGGGCGGGTATTGTCGAAGGTCTCCATGACCCCGGCGAACCCCTTCTGCACGTCGACCTCGGCGTTGCCCAGCAGGTTCGCGGCCGGCACCCGGCAATCATTGAAACTGATCGAAGCGGTATCCGAAGCCTTGATCCCGAGCTTCTTCTCCAGGCGCGTCACGGTCATCCCCGGCGTGCCCTTCTCGACCACGAAGGACTTGATCGCCGCCCGCCCCAGGTTGCGGTTCAGGGTCGCCCAGACCACCACGGCGTCGGCCCGCTCGCCGGAAGTGACGAAAATCTTCTCGCCGTTCAGCACATAGTGGTCGCCATCCTGGGTCGCGGTGGTGCGGATCGCCGCCGAGTCCGAGCCGCAGCCCGGCTCGGTGATCGCCATCGCCGCCCAGGTGCCGCCGAAGCGCTGCAACTGCTCCTCGTTGGCCACCGCGGCGATCGCCGCGTTGCCCAACCCCTGGCGCGGCATGGCCAGGAGCAGGCCGACGTCGCCCCAGCACAGTTCCATCACGCCGAGCAACGCCGACAGGTTGCCGCCGTTCTTGATGCCCTCCTCTACCTGCTTGCCGGCGCGCTTGCTCGCCGAGGTCGCGCCGACAGCCTCGGGCGAGCCGCTGTTCATGCCGTCCAGCAAGGCCGCGAGCAGGTCCAGTTCCTTCGGATAGGCGTGTTCGGCCTTGTCGTACTTGCGCGAGATCGGCCGGAAATAGTTTTCCGCGACCTGATGCGCCTGGTTGGCCAGGCTGCGGAATTTCTTCGGGGTTTCCAGGTACATGTCGGTTCCTCGTTCACTCGTCGCGGCGGGCCGCGCACTCGCTCGGGTTCACAGGTGCAGGCCGCCGGCCATCAGCGCTACCGCGCGCAGGTCGCGGTACCAGCGTTCGGCCGGATGCTCCTTGGTGAAGCCGTGGCCGCCGAGCAGTTGCACCGCGTCGGTGCCGATCTTCATTGCCTTCTCGGCGCACAGCAGGCGCGCCAGGTAAGCCTCGCGCTGGAACGGCTGGCCGCGCTCGGCCAGGGCGCAGGCGCGCCAGACCATCAGGCGCATGGCGTCCAGTTCGATGGCGATGTCGGCGACCATGAAGGCGACCCCCTGGCGATGGCTGATCGGCTCGCCGAAGGCCTCGCGCTCGTTGCAGTAGGCGATCACGTAGTCCAGCGCCGCCTGCCCGGTGCCCAGCGCCAGGGCACACCAGGCCAGGGCCGCGTGATCGAGGAAGGCCCGGTAGTCGAAATGCGCGGCGGCCAGGCGGTTGTCCGCCGGCACCTTGACGCTCTTCAGGCGCAACCGGGCGGTGCCGCCGGCCTTCAGTCCCATCGCCGGCTCGGCACGTCGCTCGACGCCCTTGGCGGAGGCTTCCACCAGGAACAGCGCAGGCCCCTCGTCGGTCTTCGCCGCGACGATCAGGCGGCTGGCTTCCAGGCCGCGCAGGACCAGGCATTTCTCTCCGGAAAGCAGGTAGTGACTGCCCTTGCGCCGGGCGCGGGTCGCCAGTTTCTGCGGGTCGAACAGCAGACTCGGCTCGTTGACCGCGATGGCGGTGAGCGGCGCCCCCTCTTCGCTGACGAACGCCGGCAGCCACTGCGCCTGCTGCGAGGGGCTGCCCCAGCGGCGGATGCAGTTGGCCGCCGACAACGGCACCAGCAGGGCCGCCGCCAGCGACAGGTCGCCCTTGGCCAGGGCCTCGGCGATAAGGGCCGTGGTCACCGTGGTGCGCTCACCGGCCATGCCGCCGTGCACCTCGCCGACCCCATAGTGGGTCAGGCCCAGCTCCAGCGCCTGGTTGAGCAGTTCCGCCGGCAGGCTGGCCTCGGCATCCGCGTCATGAGCCAGCGGACGCAGCACCTCCAGGGCGAAGCCTTCGAGCATGTCCACCAGCATCTGCTGGTCGTCGGAGAACGACAGGTCGAACAACCCGTCCGGATCGGCCTTGCGCGGTCCCTTCGCCTGCTTCGCCGAACGCTCGCTGGCCAGGCGGAAGCCGGTACGGCTGCCGCTGTAGAGCAGTTTCTCGAAGGGTTTGCGAAGATTGAAGCGATCCGGCCAGTCGGCCTGGGCGACACGGTTCAGTACAGCCAGGGCACGGCCCTGTACATCGGTGCTCATGGGCATCTTGCTCCACGCAGGATGGGATGCCCGGATCATGCGCCGCCGCACGGGCAGCGCCTATGACCGTCTCGCCGAAGGGAGTTGTCAGGCCAGCCAGTCATCCGCCAGGGGCAACCGGCCGGGGAAAGGCTCAGCCTTTCTGGCGGATCTTCTCGACGATGGCGGTGGTGGAGCTGTTCTCCACCAGGCCGAGCACCCGTACCTCGCCGCCGTAGGCCTTGACGATCTGCGCGCCGACCACCTGCTCGACGCCGTAATCGCCGCCCTTGACCAGCACGTCCGGACGCACCTGCTCGAGCAGGCGCTCGGGAGTGTCTTCGGCGAAGCTCACCACCCAGTCCACCGCGCCGAGCCCGGCGAGTACCGCCATGCGCCGGTCCACCGAGTTGATCGGCCGGCCAACGCCCTTCAGGCGAGTGACCGAGGCGTCGTCGTTGACCCCGACGATCAGGCGGTCGCCCTGGGCGCGCGCCTGTTCGAGGTAGGTCACGTGGCCGGCGTGAAGGATGTCGAAGCAGCCATTGGTGAAGACGATCTTCTCGCCGTGGGCGCGGGCGTCTTCGATTGCCAGCAGCAATTGCTCCAGGCCCAGCACGCCACGCTCGGAACCCTGCTCGCGCTGCACCGCGCGACGCAGTTCGGGCGCGCTGATCGCCGCGGTACCCAGCTTGCCGACCACGATGCCGGCGGCCAGGTTGGCCAGGCCCACCGCGGACGGCAGCTCCTCACCGGCGGCAAGCGCCGCGGCCAGGGTGGAGATGACCGTATCGCCGGCACCGGTGACGTCGAACACTTCCCGCGCCCGCGCCGGCAGGTGCAGGGCCGGCTGGCCATGGCGGAGCAGGGTCATGCCATGCTCGCCGCGGGTCACCAGCAAGGCGCCGAGGTCGAGTTCGCTCATCAGCGCCTGGCCCTTGGCGACCAGCTCGGCTTCGTCGGCGCAACGGCCGACGATGGTCTCGAATTCGGACAGGTTCGGGGTGATCAGGCTGGCGCCGCGATAGATGGCGAAGTCCTTGCCCTTGGGATCGGCCAGTACCGGAATGTTGCGCGCCCGCGCCGCCTGGATCAGCACCTGGTGGTTCTGTAGCGCGCCCTTGCCGTAGTCGGACAGCACCAGCACCTTGACCTTGGCCAGCAGCGACTCGACGTCCACGGCCAGGGCCGCCGCGTCGGTGCGGAACGGCTCCTCGAAGTCGACCCGCAGCAGCTGCTGGTGGCGACTCATGACCCGCAGCTTGACGATGGTCGGCTGGCTGTCGATGCGCTGGAAGCGCGCGTCCACCCCAGCGGCCTTGAGGCTGTTGGCCAGGCTGTCGGCGGCCTCGTCGCGGCCGGTGACGCCGACCAGCAAGGCCTGCGCACCCAGCGCGGCGATGTTCAGCGCGACGTTGGCGGCACCGCCGGGGCGGTCCTCGTGCTGTTCGACGCGGACCACCGGCACCGGGGCCTCCGGCGAAATGCGCGAAGTCGCGCCATGCCAGTAGCGGTCGAGCATCACATCACCGACCACCAACACCGGGGCCTGGTCGAAACGGGGCATGGACAACTTCATGGGAACTCCAAACAACCTCTCGGGGCAGACGCCCAGTTTATCAGCCGACAGGCGCCGGCGCCTGCTCATCCAGTCCCATCGCGTGCAGCCGCGCATAGTGGCCGTTCTGCGCCAGCAGCTCGGCGTGGCTGCCGCGCTCGACGATCTGCCCCTGGTCCATCACCAGGATCAGGTCGGCCTTCTCGATGGTCGACAGGCGGTGGGCGATCACCAGGGTGGTGCGCCCTTTCATCACTTCGTCCAGCGCCGCCTGGATATGCCGCTCCGACTCGGTGTCCAGCGCCGAGGTCGCCTCGTCGAGGATCAGCAGGGGCGCGTCCTTGAGCAGCGCCCGGGCGATCGCCAGACGCTGGCGCTGGCCGCCGGAAAGCAGCACGCCATTCTCGCCGACCTCGGTGTCGAAGCCTTGCGGCAGGTTGTCGATGAATTCCTTGGCGTTGGCAGCCTTCGCCGCCCGCTCGATTTCCTCGCGCGGCGCGCCAGCCAGGTCGCCGTAGGCGATGTTGTTGGCCACGCTGTCGTTGAACAGCGTGACCTGCTGGGTCACCAGGGCGATGTGGCGGCGCAGGTTGCGCAGGCGATAATCCTCGACTTCAACGCCATCAAGCAGGATTTTGCCATCACTGTGCTGGTAAAAGCGCGGAACCAGGTTGGCCAGGGTCGATTTGCCGCTACCGGAACGGCCGACCAGGGCGATCATCTGCCCGGGCTCGGCGACGAAACTGATGTCATCCAGCACCTGCTTGTCGGTTCCGGGATAACGGAAGCTCAGGTTGCGCACTTCCAGGCGCCCGCTGACCCGCTCCTTCTCGACGGCACCCTGGTCTTCCTCCGCCGCTTCGTCGAGCTGCTCGAAGATGCTCTCGGCGCCGGCGACGCCGCGCTGGACCGTGGAACTGACCTCGGAAAGCTGGCGGATCGGCTTGGGCAACAGGCCCGCCGCGGTGATATAGGCCACTAGGTCGCCGGCCGAGGCGTCCCCGCGCAGCCACAGCACGAGGAACATCAGTATCGCCATGGCGACATAGATCACCAATTGCAGCATCGGCGTGTAGACCGCGCCGGTCTTGGTCATCCGCAACTGCTTGTCGGTATTGCTCTGGCTGGCGTCGAGGAAGCGCTTCTCTTCATAGGCTTCGCCGCCGAAGCTGCGCACCACCCGGTAGCCCTGGATGGTTTCCGAGGCGACGTGGGTGACGTCGCCCATGGCCACCTGGATCTTCTTGCTCTGCTTGCGGAACTTGCGGCTGGCGGTAGTCACCATCACCGCGATGACCGGCAGGATCGCCAGCATCACCAGGGTCAGCTTCCAGTTCATCCACAGCAGGTAGAGGAACAGGAAGACCACGGTCAGGCCCTCACGGATCACCACCTTGATGGCATCCGTGGCCGCTCCGGTGACCATGGTCACGTTGAAGGTGATGCGCGAGATCAGGTGGCCGGAGCTGTGCGTGTCGAAATAGCGGTTCGGCAGCACCAGCAGCTTGTTGAACAGGGCGACCCGCAGGTCATGCACCAGCCCCAGGGAAACCTTGGCCAGGAAGAAGTTGCCGAGGAACGAGCCCAGCCCCTGCCAGGCAGCGATCAGGATGATCAGCAACGGCACCGCGTAGACCAGGTGCAGGTCGCGCAACCAGGGCCACTGCACATTCGGAAACAATGCCGCGTCAGGATTGGAGAGGCCGTCGACGAAATACTTGAGGATGCCCGCCAGCATCGGCTGGGTCGACGCGAAGATCAGGAAACCGACGATGCTGAGCAGGAACATTCCGATGTAGGGCTTCACGTAGCCCAACAGGCGGAAATAGATCTTGAGACTGGAAGGTCCGGGATTCTGAGGACTATCGCTCATGGTTTCTTACATGCTGAAAAGGTCCCGGAGTGTAGCACAGGACCTCCATCACTCCGCCTGGAAGGCGTGTTGGGGTAAGATGGCGGGCCGTTCGTTCAGGAGCTCGCATGCGAGTCATAGACTACCCCTCCTACTTGCAGTTGCGTGACAACGCAGAAGTGCTGGAAGCCGATGGTCATGGGGACAAGGTTCTGCGTCTGCGCGACGGGTCCTTCCTCAAGCTGTTTCGCCGCAAGCGCCTGATTTCCTCCGCAGCCCTGTTCCCCTATGCGGAGCGCTTCGCCCGCAACGCCAGCGAACTGGCGCGGCGCGGCATCGTTTGCCCGAAGGTGCTGGACGTATTGCGGATTCCACATATCCAGCGCGACGCGGTGCACTACGAGCCGCTACCGGGGCAGACCCTCCGCCAACTCGACCGCAACGACCCGGAGTGCGGCGACACAGTCCGGACGCAACTGGGCGAGCTGATCGCCGCGCTGCACGCCAAGGGGGTGTACTTCCGCTCGCTGCACCTGGGCAACGTGGTGCGCACGCCGGAAGGCCGGATGGGCCTGATCGACATCGCCGACCTACGGGTCCAACGCTCGGCGCTCAGCGCCGCCCAGCGCATTCGCAATTTCAAGCACCTGCTGCGCTACGAACAGGATCGAACCTGGTTCCTCGACGACAGCGAGCACCTGGTGCTCAAGGCCTATCTCCGCAGCAGCCAGGTCCACTGGACACTCGAGCAGCTCCTCAAGCAACTGCAACTGGATTGAGCAAGGAATGTTCGCAGCTACCCGACTGACCCGTCTTCGCCACGATACCAGCCGCATCCTCAGCCACTGGATCCTGCCGCTGGGCTGGCTGGCCCTGCTCACCGGAATGTTCTGGGTCGGCGACCGCTCCGACTACCATCGCCTTTTCTATATCCTCCTGGCGGCACCGACGCTGCTGTACGTGATACTGCAACCGCGTCTGCTTCGCCCGCTAACGGGCTCGCCGCTGTTCATCGCCTTCCTCGCCTTCAGCAGCTACATGATGCTGAGCCTGTCCTGGTCGGCGCCCGAGAACTCCACCGGCTCGCTGCTCAAGCGCCCCCTGTACATCGCCCTCCTGTTCTTCTGCGCCGCCATCCTGGCGCTCGAAGCTCCCCTCCGCCTCAAGACCGCGACCTGGCTGGCAGCCCTTGGCGCGGTGATCTCCGCGGCAGCCACCTTGCTGCAATACTACTGGGACGCCAACCCGCTGCGCCTTACCGGTTATGGCGCACTCTATAACCCATTACTGAGTGCCCATGTCTATGGCGCCTTCACGGCACTCTGGCTGACCTATTGGATGCAATCCCGCCCCATCCTGGCCCCCTTGCCACTGATTTCTCTGGCGCTGCTCGGCGGCCTTCTCATCGCGACCGGTTCACGTACTCCCCTGGTAGGGCTCACAGCGGCCCTTATGTGGCTGGTCCTGGCCGGAGACAGGAAAAAAGCCCTCATCGCCCTGGCACTCGCCCTGGCTGGAGCGCTACTGTGCTACATCCTGTACCCGGAAGTGATCACCCAGAGAGGGGCATCGTTCCGCCCGGAAATCTGGGCCGACGCCCTACGCCAGATCAGCGAGCATCCATGGCTCGGCCACGGCTACGATCATCCGATGCGAATCGTCCTGAGCAACGGCATGCTGCTCGCCGACCCGCACAACATCGAACTGGGTGTGCTTTTCGCTGGAGGGATCATCGGGCTCCTGCTGTGGGTGGCGATCTACGCCCTGGCCTTCGCCTTCTCCTGGAAAAACCGGAAGTCTCCAGCCGTTCTGCTAGCCTCGACCTGGCTGGTGTTCGGCCTGGCAGCCGGACTCACGGAGGGCAACGCCTTCCTGCCCCGTCCCAAGGAACACTGGTTCCTGATCTGGATTCCCATGGCGCTGCTGTATGCGCTGTGGATCCAGCAAAGGTTCGCCGCCAGCAGACCTGGTGAGGATATCGCCGCGCCTTGAGCGCGGCGATATCAGCGGTCAGGAAAAAAACAGCCGCGCAATGCCGCGAAAGGTCTTCTCGTTCCAGTACTTCAGCGGCAAGCCGGAGAGCAGCTCCCGGGCCAGCACCTTGTCCCGGTTCGAGCACTTGAGGAACATCGAATTGCGGAAGCGCATGATCACCTGCTCGTAATCGGGGTGATCGCTGAACTGGCTGTACGTCTTGAATACGTTGTCCACCATGAAACGGGCGTTCTTGTACGTATTGGTGGGATGCTTGCGGTACTGGGCGAGGACCTCGCCAAGAATGTCGATGACGTAGCCAGCCTTGGTCACCGCCAGTTCGATGTAGACATCTTCCAGGCGTATGTCCGGATCGAAACCGCCGACCTTCTCCAGGGCTTCCCGCCGGAACATCAGGGTGGGCGCCATCGGGCCCGGCTTGCGGTCCAGGAACAGGTCATCGAAGTCGAGGCGGCGGAAAGGCAGGTCGCGTTTGCGCTGCTCCTTTCCCGGCATGACCCGGCCATTGGAGTCGATGATCTCGATATTGCCCGCGCAGATACCTACCTCGGGCTTGTCCCACATGTGTGCCACCTGTTTCTCCAGGCGTTGCGGCAACATGATGTCGTCCGAACCGAAAGGCACGATGAGATTTCCCCGGGCCCGGGCGATCGCCTCGTTGAGCGTTCTCGACAGTCCCTGGTTCTGCTGGACCCTGAGGTCGAAGCCGTACTTCGCCTGGAGCCCGCGCAAAAGCTCGACGCTGCCATCGCTGGAACCATCGTCCACCACCAGCAGTTCCACGTTGCGGTATGTCTGCGCAGCCACGCTGGCGATGCTCGCTTCTATATACTTTTCGTGGTTATAGGAAGCGATGATCACGGAAACCAATGGCTGCGAACCATCATCGACGAGCGCCATAGCTACAACCTTACCTGTCCTTCACGTCCCCATTCAAAGCGCCAGACATGCATGAGCGATCCTGCGATCTTCATCGGTCCTACACCTCCCCCCAGCCCGGAAAAACAAGCTGAACAATAGCAAACACGCCTGAAGCCCCAGCTCTTTTCGGCTGCCACTCTCAGGTAAAAATACGTCGCCAGGTCTTCTCCAGCCATCCGGGACGCTCCGGCTCGCGCAACGCGGGCCGCATGGCCTCGACGATACTCTGACCGACAGCGGCGAAGCTGAATCGTTCGATGGCCAGCGCCTGGCCGCTTCGCGCGATCCGCTCGGCGAGGACCGTATCGAGGCGCAGGATCGCGAGCTTTTCCTGGATGTCCGCCACCGAGCGATACAGCACGATATTCTCCATGTCGCGGAAACCCAAGGCCTCGTTTTCCCGCTCGCCCTGGTCGTAGGCCAGCAGTACGCAACCGCAGGCCATCGCCTCGAAATTCTTGATCATGTATTCGCCCATGCCGACATCCGCGCTGACGAAGAAACGGATGCGGTTGAGCGTGCGCAGGTACTCCTCGCCGGACTTGGTCTTGGTCACCAGCAGGTTCTCGACTCCGCCCAACTCGTCGAGCAGCGCCTTGCGTCCACTGTAGGCCACGCTGCCGGTACTGCCGACGAAGCCCAGCTCGATATCGCGCGCCAGGCCCAGGTCATGCAACAGGGTCTGATCGTAGCCCTTGGGCACGAATACCGCGTCGAATCCCTCCTGGCGCAGGCGTTCGCTGACCGTATGGCCCGAACTGATCACTCGTGCCCAGGGCAGGCGCCGGTAATGGGCGCTGAACTTGCCGGTGTACTTGCAGGGAATGTAGTTCTGGTAGGCATCGTGCTCGAGGATCACCAGGTTGGGCACGCTGCGGATGAAGCGGACCTGGCGCATTTCCTTCTTGAAGCGGAGGAAGAACAGGATACGGTCGTAGCGCGAGACATCCACGTGCTTGCGGAAGTAGCCGCGCAGGTCGGCCTGCTCCTCGCTGCTCAGCCAGCGGGTATCGCACTCGCAATGGGCGGCGATGCCATCGTACAGACGATCCAGGATCGCCCGCTGCTCTTTCTGGACCAGAAACAGAACTTTCATCAGACCTTCATCCTCGCGGCTGCTCCGAAGCAGCATGGCGGCTCGAACCTTGCCGAGCGCTCGACCCAAGCATCACGCCTCCCCGTCCAGCGACTCCACCCAGAACAACTCGTGCCGACGCACCGCCTTGCGCATGAACTCGTCCTCGCCGTATGCCGGCCAGCAACGCCCGGCGAGCCAGCCCTGCAGACGGCGGCGCAGACGGCGCTTGAACGGCGGCCTGGGTTGCAGGTCGTGCATCATGCCCAAGGCCATGGCCTTGTCCACCTGGCGCGTGCGCTCCAGCGCCAGCGTCCATGGCAGCAACGGCGGGCATTCTTCCGTCAGCGGCGGCAGGCTGACCCCCATGTGCGCATCGCCCATCGGCCAGCGGTCGTTGTCGTGCAGGTGATTGGCATAGTGCAACAATGCCTGCGGCTGCCAGTCCAGCCCCTGGAGCGCCTCGCGCACGGCCTCCTGGGCGCGGACATGGTCCGGGTGCGGATCGAAATGCGGGTGAGGCAGGACGATGACCTCGGGACGTGCCAGCAGGATCAGCTCGCGGAGATCGGCCAGCAGATTGTTCCAGGTCGACAGGCCGTCGGCATCGCTGGCCAGGCGCAGGCGATTGAACTGGCGGAACGGACGGATATCGGCGAGATCGGCCTCACGGGACGGCACCACCTCGCCCGGGTTCGCCTGCATGGCAGGCAATTGCAGGCAGAAATAACCCAGTTGCACGCAGCGCTCGGCCGGCACCCCACCCCACATCGGCACGGCCTGGCTATCCCAGGCGCGCAGGCGGCCCTTCAGGCGTGCCGCAGCTACTCCGTCGAGGCCCATGCGGCGGTAATGCTCGGTTTCGATCTCGCCGGCGGTGAGGGTCACGATCCAGGCCTCGCGTGCCTGGCTGTAGAGGCCGAAGGCGGCCAGCTCGGCGTCGTCGGCATGCGGAGCGATGACCATCACCCGCCGATCACGGTAGTCGGGATGACGCGCACGCCACAGGGTCGGTTCGCCGAGCAGCCGGCAATGCCGACCGCGCAGGCGAATCCGGCCCTCGCCCAGCGGCCCGGCCAGTCCCGTCAGGTTCAGGTAGCGCAAGCCGTTCACCCCACGTTCGAAAGCCTGGGCATCGGCCTCCGCGCCACCTTCCAGCAGCACCGAGGGTTCGAGGAAACGCCCCAGCCAGCCAGCGCGCACGCCGATGCCAAGCACCAGCGTATCGCCTTCGCGCAGCTCGCCGTCGACTCGCAGACGGCCATCCGCCAGGCGTACCGGCAGCGGCTCGACCCCTTCCGCGAAACGGTAGCGGTAGTCCTCGCCCGGCGAATAGAACAGGTGATCGGCGAACCAGGCTTCGTGGGCGACCCACAGGGCCACGAGGAGGATCGGCAACAACCAGGGGCTGACCAGCAGGCCGACGGCCAGCAACGCCACCAGCGCAACCAGTAGGCCGATCCGCTTGTTGCGTCGATGACGCTTGAGCAACTGCTGCTTGCGTGCGCTCATGCTTCAGACCTGGAAGACCGGAGAAGGATGGCACCAGCGATCCTTGTATTCGCGGTCGGCGCGACCGAACGAATAGCGCAGGGGCTTGCCCAGCGCTCGCGCATCCTCCCAGGCGGCCTGGGTGTTCAGGTAACTGAGCACGCTGCCAGGGCTGAACTCGCGGGTCTGCGGATCGACGCCGCCGTTGATGTACTCGACGCTGAGCCAGCCCGGCGCTTCGGCGCGATACAGAACCTGGACCGCGATGGGCTGGTCGTTGAGCAGCAGGACCGAGCCGCGCAGCAATTCGCGCAGCCGCTCGAAGACCTCGGCCATGCGCTCCGCGCCGGTGGCCGGGAAGCCCCAGCGACGCTGGAACAGTTCGAGATAGATGGCGGCGAACTCGGCCGGGGCGAAGCTGTCTGCCTGGCGCACCTGGCCACCGGCCTCCTCCACCAGGCGCACTTCGCGCCGCTGGTTGTAGCGGAACTTCTTGGAGAAATCCTCGGGGGCGCGGGCGAAAGCCAGTTGCTCGGCCTGAGGGCGCAGCGTGACGATGTTCCGCTCATGCAGCGCCGACAGGTAGCGTCCCGCATGGCGGAGGGCAATGCGGGCATCGCCGGCCACCGGCAGGATCAGTTCGGCGTTGCCCAGGTCGTACAGGCCCTTCTTGCCGCGCCGCTTGAGCACGTCCTTGGACAACGCCAGGTGGCGGCCCCAGGTCGGGATCGCCGCAACCAGTTCGCCAGCGCTCTCCCAACCCAGGTAACGCACCGGGATTCCAGCCATTTCGGCGAGTTGTTCGACCACCAGCGGGTGGGTCGCGACGCTGCCGCCGAAACGCTGCCATGCCTGGGCGTAGGTCGGCGCATCCACTTCGCGCCAACCGCGTTCGCGGAAGGCGCGCAACCTGTTCAGCATGCAGACTCCGAAGCGAAGCCGGCAATCGTCGGCAGGCGCCAGAATTCGCGGCGCACCGCGGCGTCGGAGAAGCGTGTCTCCAGGCGCTCGAGCATGAGCCGCGCACAGGCCTCGCGCTGGCGGCGGTCGAGCGCCGCCAGGTGGGTCAGCCCCTCGGCCAGGGCCGTCTCGTCGCCCAGCGGGAAGAGGATGCCGACCCCTTCCACCACTTCGCGGGCGCCGCCACAGGCGGTGGCGATCAGCGGTACGCCGGCGACCATGGCCTCCAGCAGGACCATGCCGAACGGCTCGTGGTCGGAACTCAGGGCGAAGGCGTCGAACGCCTTGAAGTAGCGCCGTGCCTCTTCGACCTGGCCGAGGAACAGCACGCGCTCGCCGATGCCCAGTTCGCAGGCCAGGTCCTTGAGCTGCTCTTCCAGGCGGCCGCTGCCGAGGATCGCCAGCAAGCTGTTCTGCGGCAGGCGCGGCAGAGCGGCGGCGAAGCCGCGCAGCAGGGTAGCCTGGTCCTTGTCCGGATGCAGGCGGCCGACGTTGCCGACCACCCAGGCCTCGTCGGGCAGGCGCAGTTGCCGGCGCGCACTCAGGCGCTCGACCTGCTCGGCCTGCAGCGCAGCGACGTCGATGCGGTTGTAGAGCGTCTCGATCCGCTCCGCCGGCCACTTCGGCAGGCAACGGCGGATATCGTCGCGCACCGCGTCGGACACCGCCAGCAGGCTCAGGCGCTTGCTCATCAGGCCGGCGAAGACCTTGCGCGACAACCGCTGGTAATCGCCGAAGGCGTGGTGCACGCCAACGATCGGCAGACGAGTGGCCAGGCTGGCGATCCAGATCGGCTTGAAGCGGTGCGCGATGCAGAAGCGGAAGTCGCGCGAACGGGCGATCTCGCGCAAGTCGCGGATCGCCTTCAGCTTGAGGCCACGGATGTCCCTGGAGCCGTACTCGAGGAACAGTACCTCGTCGGAGGCGCAACGCGCCGCCACCTCAGGATCGGAACGCCCGGTGAGGAACACCGTGGTGACCTTGTACGGGGTTCCGGCGAACAGGCTGGCGTACTGACGGGCACAGTCGAGGAAAGGCCCGTCGTAGCCGTGACAGAACTGCAGGACGCGAGGTTCAGCCGACCGAGTCATACCAGTCCACGCCCTCCTTCACGACCAGGATGTCCTCCATGATCAGGTACTGCAGATCGGAGCCGAAGAACATGTTCAGGGCGTCGGTCGGCGAGCAGATCATCGGTTCGCCGCGACGATTGAGCGAAGTGTTCAGGGCCACGCCGTTGCCGGTGAGGTTCTCCAGTTCCTTCATCAGGTCGTAGTAGCGCGGGTTGTACTCGCGCTTCAGCACCTGGGCGCGGGAGGTGCCGTCCTCGTGCACCACTTCCGGCACTCGCTCCTTCCACTCTTCGTTGACTTCGAAGGTGAAGGTCATGAACGGGGCCGGGTGGTCGATCTTGAACATCTGCGGGCCGACGGTATCCAGCATCGACGGGCAGAAGGGCCGCCAGCGCTCGCGGAACTTGATCTGCGCATTGATCCGGTCGGCCACGCCCGGCACGCTCGGGCAGCCGAGAATGGAGCGGCCGCCGAGGGCACGCGGACCGAACTCCATGCGTCCCTGGAACCAGGCCACCGGGTTGCCGTCGGCAAGGATCCTGCCGATACGCTGGCTGCGGTTGTCGATCTTCTTCCACTGCGGCCTGGCCTCGTGACGGGCGCAGGCGGCGATGACGTCCTCGTTGGAATACTCCGGGCCGAGGTAGACGTGCTCCATCTTCTCCACCGGCACGCCGCGCTGGTGCGACACGTAGGCCGCCGCGCCGACCGCGGTGCCGGCGTCGCTGGCCGCCGGCTGGACGAACAGCTCCTTCACTTCGGGGCGGGAAATGATCTTCTGGTTGAGCTTGACGTTCAGCGCGCAGCCGCCGGCGAAAGCGACCTTGCCGGTCTCGCGGATGATATCGCCGAGGTAGTAGTCCATCATCTCCAGCGCGAGCTTCTCGAACAGCGCCTGGATGCTCGCGGCGTAATGGATGTAGGGATCGTCGGCGATGTCGCCTTCGCGCTTGGGCCCCAGCCACTCGATCAGCTTGGGCGAGAAGTAGTAGCCCTTGCCTTTCTCCTTGTATCGGCGGAAGCCGATGACATTGGCATAATCGGTGTTGATCACCAGTTCGCCGTTCTCGAACTTGGCGAGACGGGAGAAATCGTACTTGCTGGCGTCACCGTAGGGCGCCATGCCCATGACCTTGAACTCACCGTCGAGCATGTCGAAGCCGAGGTACTCGGTGATCGCGCCGTACAGGCCGCCCAGCGAATCCGGATCGTAGAACTCCTTGATCTTGTGGATCCGACCGTTTTCGCCCCAGCCGAAGAAAGTGGTGGCGTACTCGCCCTTGCCGTCGATGCCGAGGATCGCGGTCTTTTCCTTGAACCCCGAGCAATGGTAGGCGCTGGAGGCGTGGGCAAGGTGGTGCTCGACCGGCTGGATCTTGATTTTCTTCAGGTCGAAGCCGAGTTGCTGCAGGCACCACTCGATGCGCTTGTAGTAACGCTTGTAGCGGCGGTTGCCGAGCAGGATCGCATCCAGCGCGCGATCCGGCGCGTAGGCGTAGCGCTTGGCGTAGTGCCAGCGGGCCTTTTCCATGATGCTGATGGGAGCGAAGGGAATCGCCACCACGTCGACATCGGCCGGCTCGATCCCTGCCTGCTCCAGGCAGAACTTCGCCGATTCGTAGGGCATGCGGTTCTTCGCGTGCTTGTCGCGCACGAAGCGCTCTTCCTCGACGGCCGCGACCAGCTTGCCGTCGATGTACAGGGCGGCGGACGGGTCATGGCTTACGGCGCCAGACAGGCCTAGGACGGTCAATGCCACGGTAGAACCTCTTCAAAGCAGCTCGCGGTTGCGGAGTGGGACCGACAACCGCGGCTTTCGTTTAACTCGTCGACCGCCGCAGGCGGTGGTCGTCGCTTGTCGTTCAAGCCCCGGCGGCGTCGCCGAGGCGGGGAATCCGTTGCTCCAGCAGCCGATAGAGGCCACTGTCCTGCGGCCAGTTGCGCAGGAAGCGCGCGCGGTCGCGGGCGTAGGCGCGGGCAAAGGACGCCTGACTGTGATGCTTGCGCATCGCGTCCAGGTCGATCAGCGCCCATTCGCCGCCTTGTTCATGGGCCTGCCAGAACAGGTTGTGTCCCTTCAGGTCGCCGTGGCTGATGCGTTCGCGGATCAGCGTCGAAAACAGCCGATCCAGTGCCGCCAACTCGGCTTCCGGTGGCGAAACGGCGCCATCGGGCATGTCCAGGCAAGGTTTAAAACGAGCGATTATATCCTGACCGCCGAGATAATCGGTAATCAGGTAGGCGCGCCCGCGCAGCCAGCACCAGCGCCGCTCCAGCATCGCCAGCGGACGGGCGGTGGCGATGCCGAGGAATTCCAGGCGGTTGCCTTCGCGCCAGGAGGCCCAGGCCCGGCTCGGCCGCCAGAAGCGCTTCAGCCAATGGACCAGGCCCTTGATGTTGTAGCGTTTGATGATCAGCGTGCGGCCATTCGCTTCGACCCGGGCGACGGTGGCCGCACCGCCGTCCTTGTAGACGTGGCCGGCGGCGATCAGGCGGTCCGCGTCCGCCAGCAGCGGCGCCATCGTCCCGGCCTCGCTGCGGCGGGCGGCGAACAGGCGGAACGGACCGCGCACGACGCTGAACAGGCTACAGTCGCGACCGACCTTCCTCAGCAGGTCGCGCACCCGCCAGCGACGAACCTTGGCGATTTCCTTCTGCAAGGCTTCCAGCGGCAGCGCATGCTCGCCGTTGGCCAGCAGGTAATGCACCAGCAACTCCTCCAGGAAAGGATCGAGGACCGCCGGCAACTGGGCGAAGAACACCCCGAGGTTTTCCAGCACTTTCTGTCGCGACAGCGGCTGGCCGGGAGTTTCCGCACGCACGCCGCCACCGTCGATGAGATACAGGCGGCCGGCGTGGCGCAACAGGTTGTCCAGGTGCAGGTCGTCCTGCCAGAGGCCCTTTGCATGCAGCTCGCCAATGGCCGCCAGGGCTTCGCCGAGCACCGCTTGCTGGGCATCGCCCAGCGGCGCCTGGGCCTCCACCGCACGCCAGGCGTCACCGAGGCTCTGCGCCGCGTCGAGGTAGTCGAACAGCAGCCAGCCGCCCTCGCCCTCCTGCAGCCCGTCGGCCAGCAGCGCCGGGGTGGTCAGCCCCTGGGCCGCGAGCAGACGCGCCCCGTCCAGTTCGCGCTGGAAATGCCGTGCGGCCTTGCCGCCCACCAGCAGCTTGGCCAGCACCTTGCGCCCACGCCATTCGCCGGCACCGACGTAGCGCTGCCCGGGCAGCACCCGCAGCAGACTGTCCAGGCGCAGTTCGGCTGCGCCGGCGCCATCCGCCAGGGTCACCCGCAATGGCAGTTGCGGGTGGCGCCCGGCGGCTTGCAGTTCGGCCAGTCTCATCGGCGCGACTCCTTGCGCCGACGGCGCTGGTCGAGAAGGCGGTACCACTGCTCGACCTCGGCCGAGTCGAGGGGTTCGTCGACATAGGCGGAGATGAATTCATGCACGTCCGCTTCGCTCCAGTCCGGGGCGCGGCGCAGCATCGGCTCCAGGTCCTTGACCTGGTCGCGGCGGCCGAACCAGATCGGCCGGGTCTTCTCCAGGTCGATCAGGCAGGCCTCGAAGACGCCATCGGCCCCCTCGCGGAGGAATACATGCTTGGGATAGAAGCAACCATGCATCTGTCCGGCCGCGTGCAGCTGGCGCGCCAGCCTGCCAACCGCCCGGAGAATCGCCCGGCGCCGCTCTTCGGCCAGGTCGTGCCAGGACGCCAGCCAGGTGTCCAGGTCCTGCCAGCCGTCCAGGGCGCGGGTCAGGAGGATCGCCTGGCGCTCTCCGCCGACCGCCTGCTGGGCGAAGAACGCCGCCTGCAGGGCGGGAATGCCCAGCGCCCGGTAGCGCTCGATGTTGCGGAACTCGCGGGCGAAGGTCGGCTCGCCCAGCGGATGGCGCAGGCTGCGGGTCAGGTGGTTGCTCTGGCGCTTCAGGTAGTAGGCGGAGTCGCCCAGGTCGAGGCGGTAGACGCTGCTCCAGCCACCCCGTTCGGTATTCGGTTCGTCCACGGCGTCCAGCTGCAAGGCCCACAGGGCGTCGAAGCTGTCCAGACGGTTGCGCTGGAGCAGGTCGTGGTCCTGCGCGGCGATGAAAACGCTCATTCGCGCCCCTCGAAGAAAGCCACCACCTGGCGAATACGCTTCTTGTCGGATTCGTTCAGGTGCCGGCGACGGCGATATTGCAGGTAGAAGCGCAGGCGCTGGGTGCGCGACAGGTGGTACTTGGCCACCTTGTCCAGGCAGGCCAGGTCCTTGGTGATCCGGTAGCGCAGCATGAAGCTCCACCAGAACGCGCCGTTCGGGCAGTCGATGAAATACACCAGCGGCTGGTCGTCCACCAGCAGGTTGCGCCACTTCAGGTCGTTGTGGGTGAAATGCTGGTCGTGCATCAGGCGCGTAGCCTTGGCGATCTGCCGACTGACGCCGTCCACCCAGCGCGGGTCCTTCAGGCGCGGATCCCGGTTGCAGGCGAGCACCGACAAGTCCTCGGTGCCCGGCAGTTCGCGGGTGATCATGGCGCCGCGCTGGAAGGCGCCGGCCTTGCGCTCCAGCCCCCAGGCGACCACTTCGGCGGTGGGAATGCCCCACTTCTCGAAGCGCTTGAGGTTCTGCCACTCGGCCTTGATCCGCGGTCGCGCCAGGTAGCGGCGCAGGCCCTTGCCGGCGCTGCGGTAGCGCTTGACGTAGTAACGCACGCCGTCGCGCTCGATGCGGATGACTTCGGACAACGGGTCGCGGGTCAGGCGCTCGCCCTCCAGGGCGAACACGCTATCGAGGCTACCGAAATCGGCGGCCAGGTGACGGTAATCGGGTTCGAGGGTCCACCCCGCCATCAGAGCAGGTCTCCGTAACGCTGCTTGCGTTCGTAGAGTTTTTCCGCCTTGCGTTCCATCCAGGCCAGCAGGCTGGCCTCGTCGCGCAGTATCTCGCGCAACGGCCGGCGGAAATAGGTGCGCAGGAAGCGTAGCTTGTCGCGACGCGTCAGTCCGATGTCCAGCGCAGAGAAATACAATGCCGCCAGATCCTTGTTACGCCAGCGTTTCGGCGTGGCGTCGCGAGTCTGGGCGCGGTGCAGGTCGATCACCGAGAGGCGGAAGTCGTCCGCGTTCACCGGCTTGTCGGTGTGCAACAGGAAATGACAGATGTAGCAGTCGCGATGGTTGACTCCGGCACGGTGCATGTCGCCGACCATCCGCGCCACCGCCTCGACCAGCGCACGCTTGAGCCGCGGCGGCGGGGGACGTTCGCGCCAGTCCTGGGAGAACACCTCGAGGTCCACGGTCGGCGCCAGTTCCTCGGTGACGATGAAGGAATGCTGCCGCGCCGGATCGCTGCCGCGCTCGCCGTAGGCGACCGCGGTCATGGTCGCTACGCCGGCCTCGTGCAGGCGCCGGATGGCCTGCCACTCCTGGCGCGCGCCGAGCACCGGGAGCTTGGCGGTGAGCAGGTTCTTGGCGATCTCGCCCCAGCCGATGCCACGGTGGATCTTGACGAAGTAGCCGCGCCCGTCGACCTCGGTGCGCAGGGTGCGGCGCCCCTCCAGTTCGCGGTAGACCTTGCCTTGCAGCGCCTCCACCGCCTCGAACGGGTCGCGCCCGCGCCACAGACGCTTGAACGGCTCTTCCAGCACCAGCCTCATGAGGCCCCCCCGAGGATCAGGTCGGCGGCGCGCTGCGGCATGCTGTAGAGGTCGGCGTGATCGGCGTAGGCCAGGCCATTGCGCGACCAGGCGGCGCGCGCCGGAGCGTCCTCCAGCATTTCCGCGAGCAGGCGGTTGAGACTGTCCTGCTCGAACGGACTCGGCAGCACCCGCCCGGCGTCGGCCTCGGCGATGTAGTGGGCATAGCCGCAGACATCGGTCACCAACACCGGCAGGCCGGAGACCAGCGCCTCCAGCAGCACCGTACCGGTGTTCTCGTTGTAGGCCGGGTGGATCAGCAGGTCGGCGCCGAGCAGGAAGCGCGGGATATCGCTGCGACCCTTGAGGATCTGTACCTGATCGTTGAGACCGAGGGCGGCGATCTGTAGCAGGAACGGCTTGGGATCGTCCTGACCGATGGCGATCAGCCGGGTACGCCTGCGCAACGCCTTGGGCAGCGCGGCCAGCGCCTTCAGGCTGCGATCCAGGCCCTTGGTCTTGAAGCCTGAACCGATCTGCACCAGCAGCAGGTCGTCCTCCTCCAGGCCGAACTCGCGGCGGAATTCCGCACGCACGTCCGCGGCGTTGGCCGGTGCCCGGCGATCCTGGCTGATCCCCGGCGGCAGCAGATGGAAACGCTCGGCCTGGGTGCCGTAGTGCTTGACGAAGAGCGGCTGCTGCACCTCGGAGATCATCAGGATCTCGGTCTTCGAGGCCGGGTCGAACACTGCCCGTTCGTAGCCGGCGAAGTGGCGGTAGCGGCCCCACTGGCGGTACAGCGGGTTGCGCAAGGTCTGGGCCTTTTCCTCGAAACAGGCGTCGGCGGCGTAGTAGACATCCAGTCCGGGCATCTTGTTGAAGCCGATCACCCGCTGCACCGGCCGCCTGGCCAGGTCGGCGCGGACCCACGCGGTGAACTTCTCGTTGCGCCGGTGGTTGAAGATCGAGCGCACCGGGGCCACCAGCACTTCGAAGCCGTCCGGCACGTCGCCCTCCCAGATCAGGGTATAGACACGGATGTCGTGCCCGCGCCGCTGGCATTCCAGGGCGATGCGCATGAAGTCGCGCTGCAGGCCGCCGAAGGGGAAGTATTTGTAGAGGATGAACGCCAGGGTCATCGGAGGGTCTCCGGGGCCAGCAGCATGGCCTCCAGCTGGGTGGCCACGCGCTGGGGATTCAGCCGGGTGAAGCACAGCGGCTGCTCACGCTTGAGATCGAACAGTTTGCGGTCCTCTTCGGTCGGCTGGTAGGTACAGGTCTTCTTCAGGCACGGCGCACAGGGGAAGTCGCTGCCCAGGTGGACCTGGGAACGCCCGTAGGCGCCGGTGAAGCCAGGATTGGTCGGGCCGAACAGCGACAGCGTCGGCACGTCCAGCGCCGCCGCCAGGTGACCGAGGCCGGTATCCACCGCCACGCAGGCGCGCGCGCCGGCAAGCACCTTGGCCATGCCGGCCAGGGATAATCTGGGGAGTACCGCGGCATTTTCCAACCCCGCCGCCAGGCGCTCGGCCCGCTCCCGCTCGGCGGCGCTGCCCCAGGGCAGGCGCACCGACCAGCCGCGCTCGCACATGCGCTCGGCCAGTTCGCGCCAGTAGGCCTCCGGCCAATGCTTGGTGACCCAGGTAGTACCGTGCAGGAACACCAGGTACGGCGCGCCAGGGTCGGCGTCGGCCAACTGCTCGCGGTCCAGGCCATAGTCACCGACCGACTCGGGCAACCGGTAGTCCAGCGCCTGGGCGAACAACTGGCGCGTGCGCTCCACCGCATGCTGTCCCCAGGCGACCGGATAGGCACGGCGGTAGAAGCGGCTGGCGAGCGGCTCGCGTGCCGAGTCGCGATCGAGACCGGCGACCGGCGTCTTGCCCACGTAACGGGTCAGCCAGGCACTCTTCAGCAGCCCCTGGGCGTCGATCACCAGGTCATAGTCGACTTCCTTCAGGCGCTGCTTGAAGCGTCGCCATTCGCCGTTGCGCAAGGTCTGCCAGAGGCTCTTGCGCCAGCGCCGGATTGCCACCGGGATCACCCGCGCCACCGCCGGATGCCAGGCGGGAATCTCGGCGAAACCTTCCTCCACCACCCAGTCGAACTGGATGCCGGGAATCGCCCGGGCGGCGTCGGTAAGCGCCGGCAGGGTATGGATCACGTCACCGAGGGACGAGGTCTTGACCAGCAGTACCCTCATCCGGCGACCTCGGCAGGATCGCCGACCAGCCGCTCCAGGGCATGCAATACCAGGCCAGGCGGCAGCTCGCGGAGGCAATTGTAGTGGCCGAAGCGACAGGTGCGCTCGAAGCACGGGCTGCACTCGAGACCGAGGCGGACGATCTCTACCCGGTCCGCCAGCGGCGGGGGGAACTGCGGCGAGGTGGAGCCATAGACGCCCACCAGCGGGCGATCCAGCGCGGCCGCCACATGCATCAGGCCGGAATCGTTGGACACCACCGCGCCAGCGCAGGACATCAGGTCGATGGCCTCGGCCAGCGAAGTCTCCCCGGCAAGATTGAAGGACTCCTCGCGCAACCCCGGAATCAGGCGCTGGCGAATTTCCTCTCCACCGGGATGGTCGTTCTTCGAGCCGAACAGCCAGACCTGCCAGCCGGCCCGGATCTTCGCCTCGGCGACCGCGGCGTAGTGTTCCGCCGGCCAGCGCTTGGCCTCGCCGAACTCGGCGCCGGGACAGAGCGCCAGCACCGGGCGGTCCAGGCTCAGGGCGAACTTGGCGAGCGCCGCCTGGCGGCTGCCGTCGTCGATCCGCAGGCGCGGCTGCGGATAGGGCTTCGGCAACTCCACGCCCGGCTCGAAGGCCAGGGCCATGAAGCGTTCGATCATCAGCGGATAGCGCTGCTTGTCGAGCTTGCGGATGTCATTGAGCAGCCCATAGCGCATCTCGCCGCGCCAGCCGGTGCGCTTCGGTATTCCGGCGAACCAGGGCACCAGCGCCGACTTCAGCGAGTTGGGCAGCAGTATCGCCTGCTCGTACTGACCGCGCAGGCTGCGTCCGATCCGGCGCCGGGTGGCGACGTCCATCACTCCGTGGCCGAGCGGGAAGCTCAGGGCCTGGCGCACCTCAGGCATGCGCTCGAGGATCGGACGACTCCACTCGGGCGCCAGCACGTCGATCACGCACTCGGGATGCCGCTGGCGCAGACACTGGAACAGGGTCTGCGCCATCACCATGTCCCCCACCCAGGAGGGACCTACGATCAGAATTCTCATTCAGGCTCCGGAAATGATCAGGGAGGCTTTCGCCTCCCTGTCACACCCTTCTTCGGTGCTTACTTGACCAGGGTACGCCACTCGGCGTGGGCCTCGGTCTTGCCGCTGACCAGGTCGAAATAGGCTTTCTGCAGCTTTTCGGTGACCGGGCCACGGCGGCCGGCGCCGATCTTGCGACCGTCCACTTCGCGGATCGGCGTGACTTCCGCGGCGGTGCCGGTGAAGAAGGCCTCGTCGGCAATGTACACCTCGTCGCGGGTGATGCGCTTCTCGACCAGTTTAAAACCGTGTTCGGCGGCCAGGGTCAGGATAGTGTTACGAGTGATGCCGTTCAGGCAGGCGGTGACTTCCGGGGTGTAGATCACGCCATCCTTGATGATGAAGATGTTCTCGCCGGAGCCTTCGGCCACGTAGCCTTCCGGATCGAGCATCATGGCCTCGTCGGCGCCGCCGGAGATCGCTTCCTGGAGGGCCAGCATCGAGTTGATGTAGGCGCCGTTGGACTTGGCGCGGGTCATCGAGATGTTGACGTGGTGGCGGGTGAAGGAACTGGTGCGCACCTTGATGCCTTGCTGCAGGGCTTCCTCGCCCATGTAGGCGCCCCAGCTCCAGGCGGCGATGATCACATGGACCTTCAGGCCGCTGGCGCGCAGGCCCATGCCTTCGCTTCCGTAGAACACCATCGGGCGGATGTAGGCGCTTTCCAGGTTGTTCTCGCGCACGGCGGCGCGGGTCGCCTCGTTGATCTCGTCGCGGCTGTACGGGATCTGCATGTTCATGATGTGCGCGGAATCGAACAGCCGGTCGGTATGCGCCTGCAGGCGGAAGATCGCCGTGCCCTGCGGGGTATCGTAGGCGCGCACGCCCTCGAACACGCCCATTCCATAGTGCAGGGTATGGGTCAGTACGTGCGTGGTCGCGTCGCGCCACTGCACCAGTTCACCGTCATACCAGATCACGCCATCACGATCGGCCATCGACATAGTTGCCAGCTCCTTCAGATATTCGTTACGTACTTGCGTTACGTGCCTGAGTGGATCAGCCGAGCCGCAGCTCGCGCCAGATCCTGATCACTTCTCGCCGCTCCGTCTGGAAGTGCTCGCCGCTCACGACCCCGGCCTCCTTCTGTAGTGCCAGGCGGTGTGCGGCTGCGCGATAGGCCTTGTAGGCCTCCTGCAGGAGACGGACGTCCTCGCTGGCGATCAGGCCAGCCCGTTCCAGTCCTTCCAGAATGCGGATGTTATCGGTGAATTCGAGCAGCGCCGGGTGTTCTCCGGACCAAGCTAGAACCGCATATTGCACCATAAATTCGATATCGACGATACCACCGGCATCGTGCTTGAGATCGAAGGCTGCCGTGGCCTCGAAGGCATTCGAGGCGGTGCCGGCGGCGGTAGCGCGGGTTCCCAGGTTGTCGCGCATCTTGGCGCGCATTTCGCTGACTTCGGTGCGCAACGCGTCGAGATCGCGCGGCCTCGCCAGCACCTCGGCACGTACTGCCTCGAAGCTCGCCTGCACCCGCCGGCAACCGGCCAGCACCCGGGCGCGGACCAACGCCTGGTGCTCCCAGGTCCAGGCCTCCTGCTCCTGGTAGCGCTGGAAGGCGCCCAGCGAACTCACCAGCAGGCCGGCCGCGCCGCTCGGACGCAGGCGCATGTCGACCTCGTAGAGGGTGCCGGATGGCGTCTGCGCGGTGAGGAAATGAATGATCTTCTGCCCCAGGCGGGTAAAGAACTGCGCGCCATCGATGGATTTGCCGCCATCGGTCTCGCACTGGGGGTCGCCGTCATGGATGAACACCAGGTCGAGGTCCGAGCCATGACCGAACTCCAGCCCGCCGACCTTGCCGTAGCCGACGATGACGAAATCCGGATCGCACGGCGTGCCGTCGGCGCGCAACGGCCGGCCGTGACGCTGCACCAACTGCCGCCAGGCCAGTTCGAGGACCTCGACGAGGATCGCCTCGGCCAGCCAGGTCAGGTAGTCGCTGACCTTCATCAACGGCAGCGTGCCGGCGATCTCCGAGGCCGCCACCCGCAGCCCGTGGGCCAGCTTGAAGTGACGAAGGGTCTCCATCTGCTGCTCGAGGTCGTCCTCGGGAATCCGCATCAGCCGTTCGCGCAGCTCGGCGGCCAGCTCGGCGGCCTGTGGAGGACGGAACAGGCGCCCTTCGTTGAGCAGTTCGTCGAGCAGGATCGGGAACCGCGCGATCTGCTCGGCGACCATCGGACTGGCCGCGCAGAGGGTCAGCAGGCGTTCCAGCGCGCCGGGGTTCTCGGTCAGCAACACCAGGTAGGCGGAGCGCCGCGCCACCGCCTCCACCAGCGGCAGGACCCGCTCCAGCACCAGGTCCGGCTGGGGGTTTTCCACGGTCATCGCCAGCAGGCGCGGAACGAAGGCATCCAGGCGTTCCCGGCCGAGACGCTGCATCGCTCGCACCTGGGGTCCGTGGCGCAGATCGCTGAGACGTTTCCAGGCCGCCTCGGCATCGACGAAGCCGGCGTCGGCCAGTTGCCGACTGGCCGACTCCTCGTCCAGCGCCTCCTCCCACAGCGGGATCCACTCGGCGCCGACGCTGCCGCAGGCCGCCTCGCCGCTTTCGTCCTCGTCCGGGTCGGCGATCACCTGGCGGAAGTGCCAGTCGATGCGCGCCCGCCAGTAGCTCAGGCGCTCGTGGAATGCGGCCCAACTGGCGAACCCCATGATGAAGGCCACGCGGATACGGTCGTATTCGTCGCTGGGCAGCATTTGCGTCTGCCGGTCGGCCAGCGCCTGGATGGCATGCTCGGCGTAGCGCAGGAACTCGTAGCCGCCGCGCAGTTCCTCGACCACCGCCGGCGGCAGGTAACCCTGCCCCTCCAGGGTCGCCAGCACCTTCAGCAGCGGCCGTTGCTGCAAGCTCAGGTCGCGCCCGCCATGGATCAACTGGAACGCCTGGGCGATGAACTCCACCTCGCGGATACCGCCTTCGCCCAGCTTGATGTTTTCCGACATACCCTTGCGCCGGACCTCCTGCTGGATCAGCTGCTTCATGGTACGCAGCGCCTCGATGGCGGAAAAGTCCAGGTAGCGCCGATAGACGAACGGCCGCAGCATGCCGAGCAGTTGCTCGCCTGCCTGCTGGTCGCCGCCGACCACCCGCGCCTTGATCATCGCGTAGCGCTCCCAGTCGCGCCCCTGGTCCTGGTAGTACTGCTCCAGCGCGGCGAAGCTGTAGACCAGCGGTCCGCTGGAGCCGTAGGGACGCAGGCGCATGTCGACGCGAAAGACGAAGCCGTCGACGGTGATCGCATCCAGCGCCTTGATCAGTTTCTGCCCCAGGCGGGTGAAGAACTCCTGGTTGTCCAGCGAACGCTTCGCCCCCTCGGTCTCGCCGCCCTCCGGGTAACCGAAGATCAGGTCGATGTCCGACGACAGGTTGAGCTCCACCGCGCCCAGCTTGCCCATGCCCAGGACCACCATCCGCTGCGGTTCGCCGGAGCGCCGGCCGATCGGCGTGCCGAACTGCTCGCACTGGCGCCGATGGAGCCACTCGCAAGCCAGGCCGATGCAGGCGTCGGCCAGGGCCGACAGGTCGCGACAGGTTTCCGCCAGCGCGGCGCGACGGGTCAGGTCGCGCCAGATGATGCGCAGTTGCTGGCGTGTGCGGAAACGTCGCAGGCGCCGACCGAGTTCGTCCTCGTCGGTGCAATCCTCCAGCCGTGCCTGCAACTGGCTGCGCAGTTCGCCGGGCGCCTGGGGGTTCTCCAGCTCGCCGCGTTCGGCCAGTTCCAGCAGCATCGCCGGGTCGCGCACTGCCTGCTCGGCGACGAAATCGCTGGCCGCGGCGACCCGTCGGAAATCCTCAAGGCGCTCCTCGGGCCAGGCCTCCAGGCGGGCCAGGGCGGCGGCATCGAGGGCGGCGACAGCGGAGCGGAGGGCAGTCCCGGCGCGTTCGGCGGCGGGCAGCAGAGTGGCCGGCAGATTCGCCAGCGAAGGCAGGCTCATGGTCTATCCTGTTTGGGCTTCCGACCGAAGACCACAGGCTCGACGCACAACGTCGAAAAGGCTCTACATCGGGCCTTATAGCCTGACAGCGACAATCGAAATGTAGTTTTACTACTAAAAATTGTATCCAGAGGGCTGTTTCTCAGACTGATCTGTAGTAAAACTACAAGTCGCCGGGTACCCCCCCGGAGAACATCCAAGAATTAGCTGCGGTCGCCCACGAGGCCGGCCGCTCACCTATGGCATCCGATTCTGGAAGCCTTTCCGCCCTGGAGCAAGCCATGCAAGACCTCGATCCCGTCGAAACCCAGGAATGGCTGGACGCCCTGGAGTCCGTACTCGACCGCGAAGGTGAAGACCGCGCTCATTACCTGATGACCCGCATGGGCGAGCTGGCCAGCCGTAGCGGCACCCAACTGCCCTACGCGATCACCACGCCCTATCGCAACACCATTCCGGTAACCCACGAAGCACGCATGCCCGGCGACCTGTTCATGGAACGCCGGATCCGCTCCCTGGTGCGCTGGAACGCCCTGGCGATGGTGATGCGGGCGAACAAGCACGACCCGGACCTGGGCGGCCACATCTCCACCTTCGCCTCCTCGGCGACCCTCTACGACATCGGCTTCAACTATTTCTTCCAGGCTCCCACCGACGAACACGGCGGCGACCTGGTGTTCTTCCAGGGCCACGCATCCCCCGGCGTCTACGCCCGCGCCTTCCTCGAAGGCCGCATCAGCGAGGAACAACTGGAGAACTTCCGCCAGGAAGTGGACGGCAACGGCCTGTCCTCCTACCCGCACCCCTGGCTGATGCCGGACTTCTGGCAGTTCCCCACCGTATCCATGGGCCTTGGCCCGATCCAGGCGATCTACCAGGCACGCTTCATGAAGTACCTGGAAAGCCGCGGCTTCATCCCCGCCGGCAAGCAGAAGGTCTGGTGCTTCATGGGCGACGGCGAGTGCGACGAGCCGGAATCCCTCGGCGCGATCTCCCTGGCCGGCCGTGAGAAGCTGGACAACCTGATCTTCGTCATCAACTGCAACCTGCAGCGCCTCGACGGCCCGGTCCGCGGCAACGCCAAGATCATCCAGGAGCTGGAAGGCGTGTTCCGCGGCGCCGAGTGGAACGTCAACAAGGTCATCTGGGGTCGCTTCTGGGACCCGCTGTTCGCCAAGGACACCGCCGGCCTGCTGCAGCAGCGCATGGACGAGGTCATCGACGGCGAATACCAGAACTACAAGGCGAAAGACGGCGCCTACGTGCGCGAGCACTTCTTCGGCGCGCGTCCGGAACTGCTGGAAATGGTCAAGGACCTTTCCGACGAGGAAATCTGGAAGCTCAACCGCGGCGGCCACGACCCCTACAAGGTCTATGCGGCCTACCACCAGGCGGTCAACCACAAGGGCCAGCCGACCGTCATCCTGGCCAAGACCATCAAGGGCTACGGCACCGGCAGCGGCGAAGCGAAGAACATCGCGCACAACGTGAAGAAGGTCGACGTCGACAGCCTGCGCGCGTTCCGCGACAAGTTCGACATCCCGGTCAAGGACGCCGACCTGGAGAAGCTGCCGTTCTACAAGCCTGAAGAAGGCAGCGCCGAGGCCAAGTACCTGGCCGAGCGCCGCGCCGCGCTGGGCGGCTTCATGCCGGTGCGCCGGCAGAAGAGCATGAGCGTGCCGGTTCCGCCGCTGGAAACCCTGAAGGCCATGCTCGACGGCTCCGGCGATCGCGAGATCTCCACCACCATGGCCTTCGTGCGGATCATCTCGCAGCTGGTCAAGGACAAGGAACTCGGCCCGCGCATCGTCCCGATCGTCCCGGACGAGGCCCGTACCTTCGGCATGGAAGGCATGTTCCGCCAGCTCGGCATCTACTCCTCGGTAGGCCAGCTCTACGAGCCGGTGGACAAGGACCAGGTGATGTTCTACCGCGAGGACAAGAAGGGCCAGATCCTCGAGGAAGGCATCAACGAGGCCGGTGCCATGTCCAGCTGGATTGCCGCCGGTACTTCCTACAGCACCCACAACCAGCCGATGCTGCCGTTCTACATCTTCTATTCGATGTTCGGCTTCCAGCGCATCGGCGACCTGGCCTGGGCCGCCGGCGACAGCCGCGCGCACGGCTTCCTGATCGGCGGCACCGCTGGTCGCACCACGCTGAACGGCGAAGGCCTGCAGCACGAGGACGGCCACAGCCACCTACTGGCCTCGACCATCCCGAACTGCCGCACCTACGATCCGACCTACGCCTACGAACTGGCGGTGATCATCCGCGAAGGCTCGCGGCAGATGATCGAAGAGCAGCAGGACATCTTCTACTACATCACCGTGATGAACGAGAACTACGTCCAGCCGGCCATGCCGAAGGGCGCGGAAGAAGGCATCATCAAGGGCATGTACCTCCTCGAGGAGGACAAGAAGGAAGCCGCTCACCACGTGCAACTGCTGGGCTCCGGCACCATCCTGCGCGAAGTCGAGGAAGCGGCCAAGCTGCTGCGCAACGACTTCGGCATCGGCGCCGACGTCTGGAGCGTGCCGAGCTTCAACGAGCTGCGTCGCGACGGCCTTGCCGTCGAGCGCTGGAACCGCCTGCATCCGGGCCAGAAGCCGAAGCAGAGCTACGTCGAGGAGTGCCTGGGCGGCCGTCGCGGCCCGGTGATCGCCTCCACCGACTACATGAAGCTCTACGCCGAGCAGATCCGCCAGTGGGTTCCCTCCAAGGAGTACAAGGTGCTCGGCACCGACGGCTTCGGCCGCAGCGACAGCCGCAGGAAGCTGCGCAACTTCTTCGAGGTGGATCGTCACTGGGTGGTGCTGGCCGCGCTCGAAGCGCTGGCCGATCGCGGCGATATCGAGCCGAAAGTGGTGGCCGAAGCCATCGCCAAGTACGGTATCGATCCGGAGAAGCGCAACCCGCTGGATTGCTAATTCGCTCCATACTCCCCTCGGCAGCGAGGGGTTTCGAGCACGCCGGCGCCGCCAACGGGCAGCGCCGGCTCACAACGAACCAAGGACCAAAAGTCTTTGTTTTGCGCGCCGCACAGCGGTGGTGGCACGTAAAAGGAGAGGAATGTGAGCGAACTCATTCGCGTACCCGACATCGGCAACGGTGAGGGTGAAGTCATCGAGCTGCTGGTCAAGCCCGGCGACAAGGTCGAGGCCGATCAGAGCCTGCTGACCCTGGAATCCGACAAGGCCAGCATGGAAATCCCCAGTCCCAAGGCCGGGGTAGTGAAAAGCATCAAGGCGAAGGTCGGCGACACCTTGAAAGAAGGTGACGAAATCCTCGAGCTGGAAGTGGAAGGCGGCGAACAGCCTGCCGAAGCCAAGGCCGAGGCAGCGCCCGCCCAACCGGAAGCGCCGAAAGCCGAAGCACCTGCTCCCGCACCGAGCGAGAGCAAGCCGGCCGCCCCCGCCGCGGCCAGCGTCCAGGATATCAACGTCCCGGACATCGGCTCGGCGGGCAAGGCCAATGTCATCGAAGTGATGGTCAAGCCCGGCGACACGGTCGAGGCCGACCAATCGCTGATCACCCTGGAATCCGACAAGGCCAGCATGGAGATCCCCTCGCCGGCCTCCGGCGTGGTGGAAAGCGTCTCGATCAAGGTCGGTGACGAAGTCGGCACCGGCGACCTGATCCTCAAGCTGAAGGTGGAAGGCGCCGCTCCGGCAGCCGAAGAGCAGCCGGCAGCCGCTCCGGCCCAGGCCGCGGCGCCCACCGCCGAGCAGAAGCCCGCCGCGGCGGCCCCTGCGCCAGCCAAGGCCGATACCCCGGCTCCGGTCGGCGCACCCAGCCGCGACGGCGCCAAGGTCCACGCCGGCCCGGCGGTGCGCATGCTGGCGCGCGAGTTCGGCGTCGAGCTGAGTGAAGTGAAAGCCAGCGGTCCCAAGGGTCGCATCCTCAAGGAAGACGTCCAGGTCTTCGTCAAGGAGCAACTGCAGCGCGCCAAGTCCGGCGGCGCCGGCGCCACCGGCGGAGCCGGCATCCCGCCGATCCCGGAAGTCGACTTCAGCAAGTTCGGCGAAGTGGAAGAAGTGGCGATGACCCGCCTGATGCAGGTCGGCGCCACCAACCTGCATCGCAGCTGGCTGAACGTGCCGCACGTGACCCAGTTCGACCAGTCGGACATCACCGACATGGAAGCCTTCCGCGTTGCCCAGAAGGCAGCGGCGGAGAAGGCCGGGGTCAAGCTGACCGTACTGCCGATCCTGCTCAAGGCCTGCGCCCACCTGCTCAAGGAGCTGCCGGACTTCAACAGTTCGCTGGCCCCCAGCGGCAAGGCGCTGATCCGCAAGAAGTACGTGCACATCGGCTTCGCCGTGGACACTCCGGACGGCCTGCTGGTCCCGGTGATCCGCGATGTCGACCGGAAGAGCCTCCTGCAACTGGCCGCCGAGGCCGCCGAGCTGGCCGACAAGGCCCGCAACAAGAAGCTCTCGGCCGATGCCATGCAGGGCGCCTGCTTCACCATCTCCAGTCTCGGCCACATCGGCGGCACCGGCTTCACGCCGATCGTCAATGCGCCGGAAGTCGCGATCCTCGGTGTGTCCAAGGCGACCATGCAGCCGGTATGGGACGGCAAGGCCTTCCAGCCGCGCCTGATGCTGCCGCTGTCGCTGTCCTACGACCATCGCGTGATCAACGGCGCCGCCGCGGCGCGCTTCACCAAGCGCCTGGGCGAGCTGCTGGCGGACATCCGCACCCTGCTCCTGTAATACCTGCGCCGCTCCCCACGGAGCGGCCAGACCCTCTCGCGAGCATGCCACGCTCGTCTCTCGGCCCCACCGGATGGTGGGGCTTTTTTTGCCCGCCTGACGGCTCGGCGAAACTGCGGCCCGTCGTACCGCCAGCGAATGCCACAGGCCCCGCAGGCGCCAGCTCGGCGCGCACGATGAAAGGCGCTCGACGCCAACCCTCCCGGCGAAGCCAACCCTACGAAAAACAGGGCTTTTCCAGCGGCGCCGCAGACCTCCGACCGTCCAGCGGTTTTTTCCCGGATGCGCTTAACTTGGGCCCTGCCAGGCCGATACAGAGTTACTTGTCAGACCAATCGGCATAATGCACCCTTTGCCTGCACCCCATCGAAACGGGTCGAGGCCTCCCCCTCGCTCAGTACCTGGAATCAGCCTCGCATGAAAAGTCATCCCGATGCCGCCAGCCGTTCGGCGGCCGAGGTTGTCACGCAGCTACCCGTGCCGTCGCGGCTCGGGCTGCTGCGTTTCGAGCGGCTGAACGAGCCGAGCTGGGCACTGCTGTTCCTCGATCCTGCCTGCGAGCGCCAGCTCGGGCTGCCGGCGACGACCCTCTGCGCACTGCTCGATGCGCCTTACGCCAGCCTGATGGAACCCGAGGCCCGCCACCGCCTGCACGAGCAGATCCAGCAGCAATTGGTGAAGCGCCCGCACTACCAGGTGAGCTACAAGCTGCACACACCCAACGGCGTGCTGACCATGCTGGAGTTCGGCGAAGCCTTCCAGCAGCATGGCCGCCAGTTGCTGCACGGCTACCTGATGGTCGAGGAGCGACCGGAGAGCGCCGAGCGCAGCGAACAGTTGCTCGACCTGGAATCGCAGAACCTGCGCCTGAAGGCGTCCCTGGACCTCTACCAGCGCTCCCAGGACGACCACCTGCAACACCTGCTGCGCTCGCGCACCCAGCAGAACCTGATCGTCCGCCTGGCCCGCCATCGCTACCTGTCCAGCGACCCGCTGCTGGAGGCCGCGCAACTGATCACCCAGGCCGCCTGCGAAGCCTACGGCACCGCGCGCGCCGGCATCTGGCGGCTGCTCGACGACCAGCGCCTGGAAGCGGTGACCGTCTACCGCCGCGACCTCGACCAGTACGAGAAGCCCCAGAGCATCGACGCCAGCCGCTACCCCGCCTACCTCGAGGCGGTACACAGCGGGCGCGCCATCGATGCCCACAACGCCCAGCGCGACCCACGCACCCAGGAACTCTACAAGGACTACCTGAAGCCACTGGGCGTCAACGCCCTGCTCGACGCCACCATCCGCATCGGCGGCGAGGTGGTCGGCGTGCTGTGCCTGGAACACGCCGGCGAGAACCGCATGTGGCAGAGCGACGAGATCGCCTTCGCCGGGGAGCTCGCCGACCAGTACGCGCAGGTCCTGATGAACCACGAGCGACGCAACGTCTCCAGCGCCCTGCACCTGTTCCAGCGCGCGGTGGAACAGAGCGCCAGCGCCTTCCTGCTGATCGACCGCGACGGCGTGGTGGAATACGTCAATCCGAGCTTCACCTCGATCACCCAGTACAGCGCCGACGAAGTGCGTAACCGACGCCTGTCCGAGCTACCGGCGCTGGAGAACCTCAGCGAGCTGTTGTTCGACGCGCGCTCCGCGCTGACCCAGCAGAACAGCTGGCAGGGCGAGTTCCGCAGCCGCCGCAAGAACCACGAGCCTTACTGGGGCCAGTTGTCGCTGTCGAAGGTCTACGACGATCTCGGCGAGCTGACCCACTACATCGGCATCTACGAAGACATCACGCAGAACAAGCTGGCCCAGCAGCACATCGAGAAACTCGCCTACCGCGACAACCTCACCGGCCTGGCCAACCGGCACTATTTCATCGGCGCCCTCGAGGAACGCCTGGAAAGCAGCGGCGACCGCCCGCTCAGCCTGCTGCTGGTGGACATCGACAACTTCAAGCGGATCAATGACAGCCTCGGCCACCAGACCGGCGACAAGCTGCTGGTCAGCCTGGCCCGGCGCTTGCGCAGTTGCCTCGGCGACGGCGCCACCCTGGCGCGCTTCGCCAGCAACGAGTTCGCCGTGCTGCTCGACGACACCGCGGTGGAAAAGGGCGAAAGCATCGCCGCGCAGGTCCTGCACATGCTCGACAAGCCGCTGTTCGTCGACAACCAGTTGATCAACATCACCGGCTCCATCGGCCTGGCCAGCGCCCCGCAGCACGGCTGCGACCCACAGACCCTGATGAAGTACGCCGGCCTGGCGCTGCACAAGGCCAAGGCCAACGGCAAGCACCAGGTCCAGGTGTTCACCGAGGCGCTGACCGCCGAGGCCAGCTACAAGCTGTTCGTCGAGAGCAACCTGCGCCGCGCCCTGGCGCAGAACGAACTGGCGGTGCACTACCAGCCCAAGCTGTGCCTGCGCAGCGGCCAGTTGCTCGGCCTGGAAGCCCTGCTGCGCTGGCAGCATCCGGAAAAAGGCATGATCCGCCCGGACCGCTTCATCAGCGTGGCCGAGGAAACCGGGCTGATCGTGCCAATCGGCAAGTGGGTGATCCGCGAGGCCTGCCGCCAGGCCCGCGAGCTGGCCGAGGCCGGATTGGGCGAGCTGCAGATCGCCATCAACCTGTCGCCCAAGCAGTTCACCGACCCGGACCTGGTCGGCTCGATCGCGGCGATCCTCCACGAAGAGAACATCCCGGCCAGCCAGCTGGAACTGGAGCTCACCGAAAGCCTGCTGCTGGACGCCACCGACGATACCCGCCAGCAACTCGAACGCCTGAAGAGCCTCGGCCTGACCCTGGCGATGGACGACTTCGGCACCGGCTACTCGTCGCTGAGCTACCTGAAGAAATTCCCCATCGACGTGATCAAGATCGACCGCAGTTTCATCAAGGACATTCCGGACAGCCAGGACGACATGGAAATCACCTCGGCGGTGATCGCCATGGCCCACAACCTCAAGCTCAAGGTAGTCGCCGAAGGCGTGGAGAGCGCCGAGCAACTGGCCTTCCTCCGGCGCAACCGCTGCGATATCGGCCAGGGCTACCTGTTCGACCGGCCGATCCCCAGCGACCTGCTCAATACCAGCCTGCTGCGCTATCCCTGCCGCACCCTGCACTGATCGCCCAGGCCTCCCCCGCCGGCGCGGAAAGGCTGTACTCTCTGTGCTCATCCGCGAGTCATTCGCCTACCCCCTGAGCAGGAGACGAGAGCCATGGTTCTGCGTTCTGAAATCCTCACCAAGAAAAGCGAGCTGCCCACGCCGGACCAGGCCCTGCCGGGTCGCGAAAGCGCCATGCCGGTGCCCGAAGCGCACTTCGTCAACGGCCGCCCGCTGACCGCGCCGTTCCCCGCCGGCCTGCAACAGGTGCTGTTCGGCATGGGCTGCTTCTGGGGCGCCGAGCGCCGCCTCTGGCAGCAACCGGGCGTCTGGGTGACCGCGGTGGGTTATGCCGGCGGCTACACGCCGAACCCGACCTACGACGAAGTCTGTTCCGGCCTGACCGGCCACAGCGAGGTCGTACTGGTGGTCTACAACCCGCAGGAGACCAGCTTCGAGCAGCTGCTCAAGGTTTTCTGGGAAGCCCACGACCCGACCCAGGGCATGCGCCAGGGCGGCGACATCGGCACCCAGTACCGCTCGGTGATCTACACCTTCGACGCGGCCCAGAAGGCCGCGGCCATGGCCAGCCGGGAGAGCTTCCAGGCCGAACTGGCGAAAGCCGGCTACGACCGCATCACCACCGAGATCGCCGACGTCCCGCCCTTCTACTACGCCGAGGCCTACCACCAGCAGTACCTGGCGAAGAACCCCAACGGCTACTGCGGCCTGGGCGGCACCGGGGTGTGCCTGCCGGCCTGACGACTACTCCGCCACCAGCCAGTCGAGACGCCAGCCGCCCTGGCTCTGGGCCATGACCTCGGCCAGCCAGGGCAGCAGGTCGCGCAGTTCGTCTTCCAGCGGCCACGGCGGATTGACGATGGCCAGCCCGGAGCCGTTGAAACGCTCGGCGTCGTCGATCGGATGCACGTGCAGCTCGGCACGCAGCAGCTTCGGCGCGACGCTACGCTCCAGGGCCTGGTAGAAACGCTTGAGCTGGCGCTCGTCCTTGATCGGATACCAGATCACCACCACCGTCTGGCGCATCCGCCCGATCGCCTCGTCGAGCGCAGCGACACAACGCTGCAATTCGTCGGCCTGCTCGAACGGCGGATCGATCAGCAGCACCGCGCGCTTTTCCGGCGCCGGCAGGAACGCCCGCGGCAGCAGCCAACCGTCGCCCTGGTGCACGGCGACCCGCCGTTCGCCGGCCATGTTGGCCTTGAGCAGGCGGCCGTCCTCGGGATGCAGTTCGTTGAGCAGCACGCGGTCCTGGGCGCGGGTCAGGCGCCGCGCCAGTTCCGGCGAGCCCGGGTAGTAGCGCAGGGAGCCGTCCGGATTCAGGTGACGGATCACGTCCAGGTAATCGTCCAGCTGCTCGGGCAGGCCTTCGCGTTCCCACAGGCGGGCGATGCCCTGCTCCCACTCGCCGGTGCGACTGGCCTCGTCACCCTGCAAGTCGTAGAGGCCGACCCCGGAATGGCTGTCCAGGTAGGCGTACGGCGTGTCCTTGCGCCCCAGCAGGGCGAAGATCCGCGCCAGCACCAGGTGCTTGAAGACATCGGCATGGTTGCCGGCGTGGTAAGCGTGACGATAGTTCATGATGACTGCTCCTTGGACAGCGCCAGGCAGCGCTGCTAGCCGGACCGCCCGGCCCCTGCGGATTCGCGCCGACCCCGCGTCGGCACAGGCCCTCGCCCATGGGCGAGGGGCGCGGATTCTACCAGCCTCCCGGCGCTTCGGCAGCGGTCTTGCCGTCGCAGGTTTGGCCCTTGTATCACGCATATCGATGTTGGTTGGCGACCTTCATTCACCAGCCTAGACTCGCTGGCAGCCTGGCACCGCCGGCGACGGTCGATGCCTTCGCCGCGCCGCCCCACGATCCCCTTTCGCCGAGGTCGTCATGTCCGAAACCCTGCTCAGTTCCCGCAACCTGGCGTTCGAGCTGTACGAAGTCCTCGATGCCGAAGCCCTGACCCAGCGCCCGCGCTTCGCCGAACATAGCCGCGAAACCTTCGATGCCGCCCTCGGCACCGCGCGGAGCCTGGCGGAAAAGCTGTTCGCCCCGCACAACCGCAAGGGCGACGAACACGAGCCGCTCTATGAGAATGGCTCAGCCACGCTGATTCCGGAAGTGAAGCCGGCAGTGGATGCCTTCCTCGACGCCGGCTTCCTCAACGCCACCCGCAGCTTCGAGCAAGGCGGCATGCAGTTGCCTACCCTGCTGTCGCAGGCCTGCTTCGCCCACTTCCAGGCGGCCAACGTCGGTAGCTCGGCCTATCCGTTCCTGACCATGGGTGCCGCCAACCTGATCGAGAGCTTCGGCAGCGAGGAGCAGAAGCAGCGCTTCCTGCAACCGATGATCGAGGGCCGCTTCTTCGGCACCATGGCCCTCACCGAGCCGCACGCCGGCTCCTCTCTCTCCGACATCCGCACCCGCGCCGAACCGGCTGCCGACGGCAGCTATCGGATCAAGGGCAACAAGATCTTCATCTCCGGCGGCGACCACCCGCTCTCCGAGAACATCGTGCATATGGTCCTGGCCAAGCTGCCGGATGCACCGCCGGGGGTGAAAGGCATCTCGCTGTTCATCGTGCCGAAGTTCCTGGTCAACGCCGACGGCAGCCTAGGGCCGCGCAACGACGTGATCCTCGCCGGCCTGTTCCACAAGATGGGCTATCGCGGCACCACCTCCACCGCGCTGAACTTCGGCGACAACGGCGCCTGCGTCGGCTACCTGGTGGGCAAGCCGCACCACGGCCTGGCCTACATGTTCCAGATGATGAACGAGGCGCGCATCGGCGTCGGCATGGGCGCGGTGATGCTTGGCTATGCCGGTTACCTCTATTCGCTGGAGTACGCCCGCGAACGCCCGCAGGGCCGCCTGCCGGACGGCAAGGATCCGAGCGCGCCACAGGTGGCGATCATCCGCCACGCCGACGTGCGGCGCATGCTGCTGACCCAGAAGGCCTATGTCGAAGGCGCCTTCGACCTGGGCCTGTACGCCGCGCGCCTGTTCGACGACAGCCAGACCCTGGAGGACGAGGAACAACGGCGCCAGGCCCACGAACTGCTCGACCTGCTGACCCCGATCGTCAAGTCCTGGCCCTCGGAGTTCTGCCTGAAGGCCAACGAGCTGGCGATCCAGATCCTCGGCGGCCACGGCTACACCCGCGAGTACCCGGTGGAACAGTACTACCGCGACAATCGCCTGAACCCGATCCACGAAGGCACCCACGGTATCCAGTCCCTCGACCTGCTGGGACGCAAGGTCGGGCAGAACAATGGCGCCGGCCTGCGCCAGCTGACCCGCCTGATCCAGGACGCCTGCCGGCGCGCCGAAGCCCATCCATCCCTGGCCGCCCTGCGCCAGCCGCTGGAACGGCTGGTGGCGCGGCTGTCCGAGGTGACCCTGGCGCTGCTCGGCGACCTGATGCAGGGCCAGGTCAACCAGGGCCTGGCCAACTCGGCGCTGTACCTGAAGGTGTTCGGCCATGCGGTGATCGGCTGGCGCTGGCTGGAGCAGGCGATCCGCGCCGAGGAAGGGCTGGCTCGCGGCGACTCCGCCGACGCCGACTTCTATCGCGGCAAGTTGCAGGCCGCACGCTATTTCCTGACCTGGGAGGTGCCTGGCTGCCACCACGAACTGGCGCTGCTGGAGGCCCGCGACGACGTGTGTTCGAGCATGCAGGAAGAATGGTTCTGATCCTGCCTGCCCTTTCCCGCCCCGGTCACGTCCGGGGCTTTTTTATGCCCGGGCATGGGCGCCGGGTTGCCGTTGCCTGGTGGCCACGCCGGCGAGTCCGCGCGCACTCGCCCGGACAACGCGAAAGCCTTGGAATTCCTTCGAAAAAAACCGCAGCCGCCCCTTTACAGTCCGCCAAATCCGCAGGTTAGAATCACTTGGCATGCGGCCTGCATCCTGTCTACGTAATTCCCCTACGTAAAACCGACCCGTAGCGTCGCCTTCCCCCTGTCCCGCCGCGAGGAGGCCGACCTTGGACGCCGTCACCGTCAATAATTTCTTCCTGATCGGGGCGGTGCTGGTCGGCATGAGCATCCTCGTCAGCTCGCTGTCCTCCCGCCTGGGCATCCCGATCCTGGTGATCTTCCTCGCCGTCGGCATGATCGCCGGCAACGACGGGGTCGGCGGCATCGTCTTCGACAACTATCCGATGGCCTACCTGGTGGGCAACCTGGCGCTCGCCGTGATCCTCCTCGACGGCGGCCTGCGCACCCGCGTCTCCAGCTTCCGCGTGGCGCTCTGGCCGGCATTGTCGCTGGCCACCCTGGGTGTGTTGGTGACCACCGGCCTGACCGGCATCGCGGCAGCCTGGCTGTTCGACCTGCACTGGATGGAAGGCCTGCTGATCGGCGCCATCGTCGGCTCCACCGACGCCGCCGCGGTGTTCTCCCTGCTCGGCGGCAAAGGTCTCAACGAGCGGGTCACCGCGACCCTGGAAATCGAATCGGGCAGCAACGACCCGATGGCGGTGTTCCTCACCGTAACCCTGATCGAGATGCTCGCCAGCGGCCAGACCGGCCTCAGCTGGGGCTTCGCCCTGCACCTGGTACAGCAGTTCGGTCTCGGCGCCCTGCTCGGCCTTGGCGGCGGCTGGTTGCTGCTGCAACTGATCAACCGTATGCACCTGGCGGGCGGCCTCTACCCGTTGCTGGTGATCAGCGGTGGCCTGCTGGTGTTCGCCCTGGCCAACGCCGTCGGCGGCAGTGGCATCCTCGCCATCTACCTGTGCGGCCTGCTCCTCGGCAACCGCCCGATCCGCAGCCGCCACGGCATCCTGCACATGCTCGACGGCATGGCCTGGCTGGCGCAGATCGGCATGTTCCTGGTCCTCGGCCTGCTGGTCACACCCCACGACCTGTGGCCGATCGCCCTGCCGGCACTGGCCCTGGCGCTGTGGATGATCCTGGTGGCACGGCCGCTGTCGGTACTGATCGGACTGATCCCGTTCCGCGCCTTCCACGACCGCGAGAAAGCCTTCATCGCCTGGGTCGGCCTGCGCGGCGCGGTGCCGATCATCCTCGCGGTGTTCCCGCTGATGGCCGGCCTGCCGAACGCCCAGCTGTTCTTCAACGTGGCCTTCTTCATCGTCCTGGTCTCGCTGCTGGTGCAGGGCACCAGCCTGCCCTGGGCGGCCAGGCTGCTGCGGGTGGTGGTGCCGCCGGACCCGGCACCGATATCCCGCGCCGGCCTGGAGATCCACCCGACCAGCGAGTGGGAGCTGTTCGTCTACCACCTGAACAAGGAAAAGTGGTGCATCGGCGCCGCCCTGCGCGAGCTGAAGATGCCCGGCGGGACCCGGATCGCCGCGCTGTTCCGCGGCACCGAACTGCTCCACCCGTCGGGCAGCACCATCCTCGAGGCCGACGACATCCTCTGCGTGATCGGCCACGAACACGACCTGCCGGCCCTCGGCAAGCTGTTCAGCCAGGCGCCCGACCGGGGCCTCGGCGCGCGTTTCTTCGGCGACTTCGTGCTGGAAGGCGATGCCCAGCTGTCGGCGGTGGCCTCGCTCTACGGCCTGAAGCTCGACGGCATCGACGGCGAGCAAGCGCTGGGGCGCTTCATCGCCCACGAGATCGGCGGCGAAGCGGTGATCGGCGACCAGGTGGAGTGGAATGGCCTGACCTGGACCGTGGCCGCCCTGGAAGGCAACCGTATCCGCAAGGTCGGCGTGAAGTTTCCGGAAGGCCGCCCAGGGCCCGGACTTTTCCTCTGATTTCCTGTCGAATTCCCGTTCCGAGGCGCCTTGCGGCGCCTCGGAGCCACCACTAACCTGCATTCACCCTTCTTCGAGTCTCTTCTCGACCATGCCTGCCCTCCGCTCCCTGATCGCTATTCTTTTCCTCGGCCTCTGCCTTGCCAGTCCGCCGCTCCTCGCCCAGTCCGAGCCGCCCTCGGCCGAGGCCGTCCAGCAAAGCCTCGACAAGCTGGCCGAGCGCAAGCTCGCCGAAGCCGACCAGAAGGTCGCCAAGGCCAGCCTCGAACAGACCCTCAAGTTCCTCGCCGCGCGCGACGAAGCGCTGCAGAGCCTGGAGGACCTGAAAAAGCGCCTGAGCGACGCTCCCCGGCAGATCGAGGAAAACCAGCGCGAACTGGAGCGCCTGAAGAAGACCAAAGAACGCCCGGTCAGCGAACGCTACAGCGGCGAGAGCGCGGCCCGCCTGGAGATGCTGCTCAACGACCGCACCACCCAGCAGGCCGAGTGGCAGAAAGCCCTGGGCGAGGCCAATAGCCTGTCGATCACCGCAGAGACCCGTCCGGAACGAGCCCAGGCCGGCATCAGCAGCATGCAGGCACGGATCCTGGAAATCGGCTCGCTGCTCAAGGCCGGCAAGGAAAGCGGCAAGGCGATCAACGCCGACCGTCGCGGCGAGCTGCTCGCCGAGCAGGCCGCATTGACCGTGCAGAGCCAGCTGTTGCGCCAGGAACTGGCCGGCAACAACCTGCTGCAGGACCTCGGCAAGAGCCAGCACGATCTGCTCACCGAGAAGATCTCGCGCCTGGAAAAGGAAACCCTCGACCTGCAGGCGCTGATCAGCGAGAAGCGCCGCGAGCAGTCGGAAAAGACCGTCGCCGAACTGTCCAAGGAAGGCGCCCAGGGAGCCGGCACCGACAGCCTGCTGAGCCAGGAGAACGCCAAGAACCTGCGTCTCTCCGACTATCTCCTGCGCGCCACCGACCGCCTCAACGTGCTCACCCGGCGCAACCTCGAGACCAAGCAGCAACTGGACAACCTGACCCAGTCCAACCAGGCCCTCGAGGAGCAGATCAACGTCCTGCGCGGCAGCCTGCTGCTGTCGCGCATCCTCTACAAGCAGAAACAGGCGCTGCCGAAGATCAAGGCCGACCAGAGCCTGGCCGACGAGATCGCCGACCTGCGCCTCGGCCAGTTCGAACTGAACCAGGAACGCGACAAGCTGGCGACCCCGCAGCAATACCTGGACGACCTGCTCGCCCAGCAGCCCAGCGAGCAGGTCACGCCGGAGCTGCGCAAGGATCTCGACACCCTGTTGGCGACCCGTTCCGAACTGCTCGATCGCCTCAACCACGAACTCAACGCGCTGCTCAACGAAGCGATCACCTTGCAGTTGAACCAGAAGCAGTTGCTTTCCACCAGCGAGAGCCTGCGCACCACCCTCGACGAGCAGATGTTCTGGATTCCCAGCAACCAGCCGCTGGACCTGTCCTGGTTCAAGATGACCCCGACCCTGCTGAAGAACCAGCTCACCGAGATCCCCTGGGGCTCCGGGGTGCGCGAACTGGGCGAAGGCCTGGTCGATCGGCCGCTGCTGTTCCTGCCGCTGTTCCTGCTGATCGCCGCGCTGCTGTGGAAACGCCGCTACCTGTA
This sequence comes from Pseudomonas sp. HMSC066A08, assembly GCF_001813025.1. Taxonomy (NCBI): domain Bacteria; kingdom Pseudomonadati; phylum Pseudomonadota; class Gammaproteobacteria; order Pseudomonadales; family Pseudomonadaceae; genus Pseudomonas; species Pseudomonas sp. HMSC066A08. Next base: position 72,396 of record NZ_KV811299.1, on the reverse strand, counting down.
CGACAAGCTGGCGGAGCTGAACGATGACATCGGCCACTTCAAGCGCGACAGCCAGCTGCATACCCCGCTGGCGATCCTGATCACCATCCTCCTCGCCCTGCCCGGCACCCTGACCTTCGCCGTCGCCGGCCTGGCCCTGCTGCTGGACGCCCGCGGCCAGAACGCCACCCTCGGCAGCGCCCTGCTGGAAATGGCCCAGGTCTGGCTGCTGTTCTATACCGCCCATCGCATCCTCACCCCGGGCGGCATCGCCGAGCGGCATTTCCACTGGAGCCGCGAACAGGTCGGCTTCCTCGACAGGCATCTGGTCCGCCTCGGCGTTGTGGTCCTGGCGCTGGTCGGCGTGGTGACGGTGGCCGAGCACCAGCCGGCGAGCCTGGCCGACGACGTGATCGGCATCGCCGTGGTCCTGCTCGGCTACGCGGCCATGGCCTGGCTGCTCAGCCGCCTGCTGTTCAGCAGTCCCGGCGACGAGCGTCCGTCGCTGATCAAGATGATCGTCGGCATCCTCTTCACCGCGCTGCCGCTGGTGCTCTTCGTCGCGGTCTGCTTCGGCTACTACTACACCTCGCTGAAGCTCACCGACCGTCTCATCGACACCCTTTACCTGTTGCTGCTCTGGTTCGTCATCGAGGCCGCCTTCGTCCGCGGCCTGGGCGTGGCGGCCCGGCGCCTGGCCTACGCACGGGCCCTGGCGAAGCGGCAGAACGCGGCGAAGGAAGGCGCCGACGGCGAGACCAACGTCGAGGAGCCGACCCTCGGCATCGAGCAGATCAACCAGCAATCGCTGCGGCTGATCCGCCTGGCCCTGCTGATCGGCTTCATCGTCTGCCTGTACTGGGTCTGGGCCGACCTGATCAGCGTGATCTCCTACCTCGACAACGTCACCCTGTACCAGTACACCGCCGGCACCGGCGAAGCGGCCACCAGCGTGCCGATCAGCCTGCGCGACTTCCTCGCGGCGCTGGCCATCGCGGTGGTCACCGTGGCCCTGGCGCGCAACCTGCCCGGCCTGCTGGAGGTATTGGTGCTACAGCGCCTGACCCTGGCCCAGGGCAGCGCCTACGCCACCACCACCCTGCTTTCCTATGCCATCAGCGGCATCGGCATCGTCAGCGCCCTGTCCACCCTCGGGGTCAGCTGGGACAAGCTGCAATGGCTGGTGGCGGCGCTCTCGGTAGGCCTCGGTTTCGGCCTGCAGGCGATCTTCTCCAACTTCGTCTCCGGCCTGATCATCCTTTTCGAGCGTCCGGTGCGAATCGGCGACGTGGTGACCATCGGCAACCTGTCCGGCACGGTCAGCCGGATCCGCATCCGCGCCACCACCATCACCGATTTCGACCGCAAGGAGATCATCGTCCCGAACCAGACCTTCATCACCGGGCAACTGGTGAACTGGTCGCTGAGCGATACCGTGACCCGGGTCACCATCAAGATCGGCCTGGCCTACGAGACCGACCTGCCGCTGGCGCGCAAGCTGATGATGCAGGCGGTCAAGGAAAACCCGCGGGTACTGCGCGACCCGGAGCCGCTGCTGTACTTCCTGACCATCAGCGCCAGCACCTTCGACTACGAGCTGCGCTTCCACGTCCGCGAACTGGGCGACCGCAACCCCTCCACCGACGAGATCCTGACGAAGATCGCCACCAGCTTCCGCGAACACAAGATCGACATGGCTTTCAACCAGGTCGATGTGTTCGTCAAGAATCTCCAGGGCCAGCAGGTCCAGCTGTTCGTCGGCGAGCCGCAGCACAGCGGCGTCGGCAATCCGCCCGCGCTCAAGGGCCAGGACGGTCCCGCCGAACCGACCCGCTGAACCTCCGGGCCTGGACGCCCTCCGGCAATTCCCAGCACAATGCTCGGGAATTGCCGGAGGCCTCTCTTGAAATCACTCGACGACCTCGACTTCGACAACCGCTTCGCCCGCCTGGGCGACGCCTTCTCCACCGAAGTCCTGCCCGACCCCATTGCCGAGCCGCGCCTGGTGGTAGCCAGCCCCACCGCCCTGGCGCTGCTCGACCTGCCAGCGGAAACCAGCGACGAAGCGCTGTTCGCCGAACTGTTCGGCGGGCACAAACTGTGGTCGGAGGCCGAGCCGCGGGCGATGGTGTATTCCGGCCACCAGTTCGGCTCCTATAACCCGCGCCTGGGCGACGGCCGCGGCCTGCTGCTCGGCGAGGTGATCAACCAGGCCGGCGAGCACTGGGACCTGCACCTCAAGGGCGCCGGCCAGACCCCCTACTCGCGGATGGGCGACGGGCGCGCCGTGCTGCGCTCGTCGATCCGCGAGTTCCTCGCCTCCGAAGCCCTTCCGGCACTGGGCATTCCCAGCAGTCGGGCGCTCTGCGTGATCGGTTCGAGCACGCCGGTCTGGCGCGAGAAGAAGGAAAGCGCGGCGACGCTGCTGCGCCTGGCGCCCAGCCACGTACGCTTCGGTCACTTCGAATACTTCTACTACACCCGTCAACACGACCAGTTGAAACAGTTGGCGGCGTTCGTCCTGGAATACCATTTCGCCGACTGTGGCGCAGCCGAGCGGCCGTACGCGGCAATGTTCCGCCAGGTCGTCGAGCGCAACGCCGAACTCATCGCCCGCTGGCAGGCCTATGGCTTCTGCCACGGGGTGATGAACACCGACAACATGTCGATCCTCGGCATTACCTTCGACTATGGGCCCTACGCCTTCCTCGACGATTTCGACGCCAATCACATCTGCAATCACTCCGACGACGCCGGCCGCTACTCCTTCAGCAACCAGGTACCGATCGCCCATTGGAACCTGGCCGCCCTGGCCCAGGCGCTGACGCCACTGGTGGAAGTGGACGAACTGCGCGCCAGCCTCGACCTGTTCCTGCCCCTCTACCAGGCCCACTACCTCGACCTGATGCGCCGGCGCCTGGGCCTGGGCGTCGCCGAGGAGAACGACCAGGCCCTGGTCCAGGAACTGTTGCAGCGCATGCAGGGCAGCGCGGTGGATTACTCGCTGTTCTTCCGCCGACTCGGCGAAGAGACTCCGGAGCGGGCGCTGGCCAGCCTGCGCGACGACTTCGTCGACCGCGAGGCCTTCGACCGCTGGGCCGAGACCTACCGCCGGCGCGTCGAGGAAGAAGGCGGAGACCAGGAGTCGCGGCGCCAGCGCATGCACGCGGTCAATCCGCTCTATGTGCTGCGCAACTACCTGGCACAGCAGGCCATCGAAGCGGCCGAGCAGGGCGACTACACGGAGGTCCGCTTGCTGCACCAGGTGCTGAGTCGCCCGTTCGAGGAACAGCCGGGCATGGAGCGCTTCACCCGGCGCCCGCCGGATTGGGGGCGGCACCTGGAAATCAGTTGTTCCTCCTGACGGAATGCCCTGGCAGAACGGCGGTCGTTAATGCCTAAATAGAATAAATACCTTCGGAAAACTTCTTAGACGCACTAAGAAAAGCCGATTATCTTCGCCGCCACACTTATTCCAGCCTGTTCTACCACCTCCTGTCAGGCGCCTTGCCGCATGAAGATACGCGACCTCGATCTCAGCCAGAGTTCGATCAACACCGAACACCAGGCGCTAGGTCTGCCTCCTGTCGAAGATTTCGTCACCCATCCGGACGACCACCCGGTACTGCGCGCCGCCATGTGGGCAGCGGTGCTGATCCTGGTCGGCCTGCTCGCCTTCCTGGCCTGGCGCCTGTTCTTCGACAACGGCGGCAGCAGCGGCTTCGAGATCATCGAGCAGACCCTGACCAGCCGAGGTTTCTGGAGCGCGGTGGCGGTGGGCTTCTTCGCCCAGGTGATCGACGGTGCGCTGGGCATGGCCTACGGCATTACTGCCACCACCTTCCTGCTCAGCGCCGGTGCCACGCCGGCTGCCGCCAGTGCCAGCGTGCACATCGCCGAAGTGTTCACCACCGGATTTTCCGGGATTTCCCACGTCAAGCTCGGCAACGTCAACAAGTCACTCTTCCTCCGCCTGCTGCTGCCGGGGATGATCGGCGCGGTGCTCGGCGCCGTGCTGATAACCCGATTCGACGGCCACCAGCTCAAGCCCTTCATCTCCGCCTACCTGCTGCTGATGGGCCTGTACATCCTGAGCAAGGCCTACCGCCACGTGATCAAGCGCCGGGCACCGCGCCACGTGGCCAAGCTGGCACTCTTCGGCGGCTTCGTCGATGCCGCCGGCGGCGGCGGCTGGGGCCCGGTGGTCACCAGCAGCCTGATCGGCTCGGGTAGCGACCCGCGCACCACCATCGGCTCGGTGAACTTCGCCGAGTTCTTCCTGACCATCGCCAGCGCCACCTCCTTCATCCTCCTCGCCGGCCAGCCAGACACCTGGAAGATGGTCGCCGGACTGGTCTTCGGCGGCCTGTTCGCCGCGCCGTTCGCCGCCCTGCTGTGCAAGAAGCTTTCGCCGCGCACCCTGCTGGTCATCGTCGGCACCCTGATCACCCTGATCAGCGCCTACAACATCTACATCGGCCTGCACTGACAGGCATAAGCGGCGAACACAACGGTCTAACCAGGCACGCTTTTCCTTGCCCGGGCGCATTGACCCGCCCGCCGCGCTTTCCCATGCTGCGTCCTTCCAATCTGCCCGAAGGAACGCTGCATGAAACTGGAAACCCTGGCCGTCCACGCCGGCTACAGCCCCGACCCGACCACCCGCGCGGTGGCGGTGCCGATCTACCAGACCACCTCCTACGCCTTCGACGACACCCAGCATGGCGCCGACCTGTTCGACCTGAAGGTACCGGGCAATATCTACACACGGATCATGAACCCCACCAACGACGTACTGGAACAGCGCGTCGCGGCACTGGAAGGCGGGGTCGGGGCGCTGGCGGTGGCCTCGGGGATGGCGGCCATCACCTACGCGATCCAGACCGTCGCCGAGGCCGGCGACAACATCGTCTCGGTGGCCAAGCTCTACGGCGGCACCTACAACCTGCTGGCCCACACCCTGCCACGTATCGGCATCCAGGCGCGCTTCGCCGCCTACGACGACATCGCCGCCCTGGAAGCGCTGATCGACGAGCGGACCAAGGCCGTGTTCTGCGAAACCATCGGCAACCCGGCGGGCAACATCATCGACCTGCAGGCCCTGGCCGACGCCGCTCACCGCCACGGCGTGCCGCTGATCGTCGACAACACGGTAGCCACCCCGGTGCTCTGCCGGCCGTTCGAGCACGGCGCCGACATCATCGTGCACTCGCTGACCAAGTACATGGGCGGCCACGGCACCAGCATCGGCGGGATCGTGGTCGACTCCGGCAGATTCGACTGGGCGGCGAACAAGTCGCGCTTCCCGCTGCTGAACACGCCCGATCCGTCCTACCACGGCGTCACCTACACCGAGGCCTTCGGACCCGCCGCCTTCATCGGCCGCTGCCGGGTGGTACCACTGCGCAACATGGGCGCGGCGCTCTCGCCGTTCAACGCCTTCCTCATCCTCCAAGGCCTGGAGACCCTGGCGCTGCGCATGGAGCGCCATTGCGACAACGCCCTCGCCGTGGCCCTCTACCTGCAGCAACATCCGCAGGTGGCCTGGGTGAAATACGCCGGCCTCGCCGACAACCCCGAGCACGCCCTGGCCCGGCGCTACCTGGGGGGCCGCCCGGCGGCGATCCTGTCCTTCGGTATCCAGGGCGGCAGCGCCGCTGGCGCGCGCTTCATCGACGCGTTGAAGCTGGTGGTGCGGCTGGTCAACATCGGCGACGCCAAGTCCCTGGCCTGCCACCCGGCGAGCACCACCCACCGCCAGTTGAACGCGGAGGAACTGGCCCGCGCCGGAGTCTCCGACGACATGGTGCGGCTGTCGATCGGCATCGAGCACATCGACGACATCCTCGCCGACCTCGACCAGGCCCTGGCCGCCGCCGCACGCTGAGCGGATCGGTCAGTCCGGGCGAGCGTTTCGGTCCTTGCCCGGCCTGGCCGGCCGGCTAGTCTGGCTGGGATCCCCGACATGGAGAGCGCCATGCCACTGCCCACCGAACTCGCCAGGCACCTGACCGAAGAAAAGATCGCCTTCGTCCAGCGCAGCGGACTCAGGGCGGAAGTCCTCGAACCCGGCTACGTGCGCCTGCGCATGCCGGGCGCCGGCAACGAGAACCACATCGGCAGCATGTACGCCGGGGCGCTCTTCACCCTCGCCGAGATTCCCGGTGGCGCGCTGTTCCTGACCAGCTTCGACAGTGCCCGCTTCTATCCCATCGTCAAGGAGATGACCTTGCGCTTCCGCCGCCCGGCCAAAGGCGACATTCGCGTCGAGGCACGCCTGGATGCCGAGCGCATCCGCCAACTGGAAGCCGAGGCCGGAGAGCGCGGCAAGGCCGAATACAGCCTCGAGCTGCAACTCACCGACGAGCAGGGCGAGGTGGTGGCGGAAAGCACCGCGTTGTACCAGCTGCGCAGCCACGCGCGGCCCTGACTGGCAGATTTCGCAGGGCCCGGCGAAGGTTTTTTCTGCCATGGATCAAGGTCCGTAGCGAGCTGCGGCGCGACAGTGGGGAAGCCAGCGTAGCCATCCCACGGAGTCCGCCATGATCCGCCACCTCCTGGTCGCCCACGACCTCACCCCGGAAGCCGACGTCGCCCTCGCCCGCGCCGACCAACTGGCCCGCCAGCACGATGCGCGAGTCAGCCTGCTGCACGTGTACGACCCGGGGCTATCGGCGTCGGCGGTGAAGACCGTCAGCACCATGCTGCAGCTCAAGCGCAAGGAGGCCGGCCTCGACGAGGACACCGCCATCCACCTGTTCAGGGGCCAGCCGATCGACGGCATCCTGCAGCAGACCCGGGCGCTCGAACCGGACCTGCTGCTGATGGGTGCGCACCACCAGAAGACCTTCGAACGCTTCGGCAACACCACCCTCGACCAGGTGGTGCGGCGCAGCCGGGTGCCGGTGCTGCTCGCCGTGCGCGAGGCGGACGAACCCTACCGCCAGGCGCTCAGTGCCCTGGACTTTTCCCAGTGCGCCTGTACCGCGCTGCGCCAGGCCTACCGCCTGCTGCCGGTGGAAGCCGACCTGCACGCCCTGCACGTGTTCGAGTCCCCCGACGACGGCGTGCTCGGCCTGCCCAGGCAGAATGCCGCGCACCTGGCCACCCAGGCCGGGCTGATCGAACAGTTGCTGAGCGACGAGCAGGAACGCCTGCCGGACGTCGGGCCGCAGCTGAGCCACGAAGTGGTTCCCGGCGTGCTGCCGTACAGCCTGGACGCCGCGTTGAAGCAGCGCCAGCCGGAGCTGCTCGCCCTCGGCCGGCACAGCCGCAACGCGCTGATGCAGGCGCTGCTCGGCAACCTGGCGCAGCGTTACCTGCGCCAGCCGAGCTGCGATGTCCTGGTTACCTCGTAGAGCGCTGCCGGAGAGGCCGCTCAGCTTTCGAGCAGCCCGTGCAACTCGACGAACTGCTGGGTCAGCTTGTGCCGCGGTTCGAGGAAGATCAGCGGGGTGCAAGCCTGGTGCGACTCGCGCATCTTCACCGAACTCATCAGGTACACCGGCAGCACCGGCAGTTCCTCCGCCAGCAGCTCGTCGAGCAGTTGCTGCGGCAGGCTGGCGCGCGGCTGGAACTGGTTGACCACGATGCCCTCGACTTGCAGGTCTTCGTTGTGGTCGTCGCGAAGTTCCTCGATCTCCTGGAGAAGGCCATATAGCGCCTGGCGGGAGAAGCTGTCGCAATCGAAGGGAACCAGGCAGCGATCGGCAGCGATCAGCGCAGATACCGTGTAGAAATTCAGCGCCGGCGGGGTGTCCAGGTAGATCCGGTCGTAGTCTTCGTCCAGTTCGTCCAGCAATTTGCGCAGCTTGTTGATCTTGTGCTTCGACTCCAGCTTCGGCTGCAGGTCGGCCAGTTCGGGGCTGGAGGTGACGATGTGCAGGTTGTCGAACGGCGTCTCGTAGATCTCGACCCTGCCCTTCTTGCTGAAGGGCCCGGAAGACAAGGTCTGCTTGAAGAAGTCGGCGATCCCCACCGGCAGGTCTTCGCCGGTCAGTCCGGTCAGGTAGTGCGTGGAGTTGGCCTGGGCGTCCAGGTCCACCAGCAGGGTGCGATAGCCCTCCGCCGCACTGACCGCCGCCAGGTTGCAGGCGATGCTGGACTTGCCTACCCCGCCTTTCTGATTGAACACCACGCGCCGCATGGGAAATCTCCGTGAGCCGAGCCTGATCCCGGATGATAGGCAAAGCCGCGGGCAAGCGCGAGCGCCGTCTCGGTCCTGACGTAGAGCGGTTCAGCGCCGGCGCAGGCTGGCCGCCTCGCGGGTCACCAGGTCGATGAAGGACAGCGCCAGCGGCGAACCCTCGTTCTGCCGGCGGACCAGCCATACCGCAGTCGTCGCCTCGGGATCGCTCAGGGTACGGTAGACCACGCCGTCGACCCGGGTGCGGCGGAACGAAGCCGGCAGGATCGACACCCCCAGTCCGGCCGAGACCAGACCGATGATGGTCATCGCCTCGCTGGCCTCCTGGGCGATGCGCGGGCTGAAGCCGGCCTGTCGGGTCAGGGCGATGACCTGGTCGTAGAGCCCGGTGCCGTAGCTGCGCGGGAAAAACACGAAGGGCTCCTCGGCCAGGGCGGCGATGGCCAGGCCATCCTCGCTGCCGGCCGCCAGCGGATGGTCGGCCCGCAGCACCGCCACCAGCGGTTCGCGGAACAATTCCACCCAATGCACCGCATCCGGCAGCGCCAGCGGGCGGATCACGCCCACCTGCAGGCTTTCCTCGAGCAGCGCCTTGAGTACCTGGCGGCTGCTCATTTCCTGCAGGTCGAGGTGTACGTCCGGATAGGCCTTGCGGAAGGCATGGATGCTGCTGGGTATGGTCGAGGTGAAGGGTGCCGAGGAAGTGAAACCGATCTTCAGCTCGCCCAGTTCCCCCAGGTGGGCGCGACGCGCCAGTAGCACCGCCTTGTCTACCTGGGCCAGCACCTGGCGGGACTCGTCGAGGAACAGCCGGCCGGCGTCGGTGAGTTCGACGCGGCGGTTGGTGCGCTCGAACAGGCGCGCACCGATTTCCTCCTCCAGCGCCTGGATCTGCTGGCTCAGCGGCGGCTGGGAGATCCCCAGGCGCTCGGCGGCGCGGCCGAAGTGCAGCTCCTCGGCGACGGCGATGAAATAGCGCAGGTGCCTGAGTTCCAAGCGGACCCTCCGATTAGGTCTTTTTACATATCAATCGTGTCGATCAATATATTGGAAATCATATAAACCTATCTATATCCTTTGCCACATAACCTCCAACAACGACCCCTTGTCCCTGAAATCCAGGTGGCGCGGCCTCGTTGTGCCTGCTCGCCACCGTCCCCAGAGGTGCCCCGTGAGCAATCCGCAAGTCCGGCCACAGGCCGAAGAAGAACCCGCGTTAATCGAGGCGGCCCGCGAAGCAGCCAACGAGGTGCTGGAAGCCGCCACCGAAGTCGAACGCTATATCGAGAAAGGCACCCCGCAGTTCATGCGCACCTCCCTGGCGCTGTTCTCCGGCGGTTTCGCCACCTTTGCCCTGCTCTACTGCATCCAGCCGATGATGCCGGTGCTGTCCAAGGCGTTTTCCATCAGCGCCGCGGAAAGCAGCCTGGCATTGTCCGTCGCCACCGCCATGCTCGCCCTTGGCCTGCTGGTCACCGGCCCGATCTCCGACGCGATCGGCCGTAAGCCGGTGATGGTCGTCTCGCTGCTGGCCGCCGCGCTGTTCACCCTCGGCAGCGCGGTGATGCCCACCTGGCATGGCGTGCTGCTGATGCGCGCGCTGGTCGGGCTGTCCTTGAGCGGCCTGGCGGCGGTGGCGATGACCTATCTCAGCGAAGAGATCCATCCGCAGCACATCGGCCTGTCGATGGGCCTGTACATCGGCGGCAACGCCATCGGCGGGATGAGCGGACGCCTGATCAGCGGCGTCCTGGTCGATTTCATCTCCTGGCATGCCGCACTGGCGGTCCTCGGCGGCCTGGCCCTGGTCGCCGCGCTGGTGTTCTGGCGCGTGCTGCCCGAATCGAAGCACTTCCGGCCGGCACCGCTGAAGCCGGCAACCCTGCTCAACGGCTACCGCCTGCACTTCCGCGACGCCGGACTGCCCTGGCTGTTCCTGATCGGCTTCCTGCTGATGGGCAGCTTCGTCACCCTGTTCAACTACATCGGCTACCGCCTGCTGGCCGAGCCCTACCACATGAGCCAGGCGGTGGTCGGCGTGCTCTCGGTGGTTTACCTCTCGGGCATCTACAGCTCGGCCTGGGTCGGTTCGCTGGCCGACAAGCTGGGGCGACGCAAGGTGCTCTGGGCGGTCATCCTGCTGATGCTCGGCGGCCTGCTGCTGACCCTGTTCGAGCCGATCCCGCTGATGCTCGCCGGCCTGTTGCTGTTCACCTTCGGCTTCTTCGGTGCGCACTCGGTGGCGAGCAGCTGGATCGGGCGCCGCGCCCTGCGCGCCAAGGGCCAGGCCTCGTCGCTCTACCTGTTCAGCTACTACGTCGGCTCGAGCCTGGCCGGCACCCTCGGCGGGGTGTTCTGGCATTACTACGGCTGGAACGGCATCGGGCTGTTCATCGGCTCGCTGCTGGTGGTCGCGGTATTGGTCTCGCTGCACCTGGCGCGCCTGCCGGCCCTGCCTGGCAACACCCTGGCGCAGGCCGCCCACTGAAGCCCCGGGCGCCGCTCCGCTGGCGCCCCATCGAGCGGGCAGGAGCGCGCACCGCTCCTCGGAAACCGCCCAGCGCCAGGCCTGAGCCTGCCGCAACGTCCGGAGGTACCGCCGCGGTACATCGTCCTGCACTACGGCTGCGGCGACCCGCTCAGCTTCCCTGCCCCTTCTCGCGCCGCGCCGGCGAAGTCCCAAGCCGCACCCGCCGGCGCCACGCCTGCGCGGAATGAATGCCAAGCGCTCGGCAAATCCTTCGTTTTTCCCTTGAGCGCCGCCGGCGCAGCTCTATGCTGTTGCGACTGGCAATCCGCCAGCTTCGACAACCGATATGAAAGGGACTTTATGAAACCAGCGATCAAGCGCGCCTGCCTGCTCGGCACGGCACTGTTCTCCCTCTGCGCCAGCGCAGCCCAGGCGGCCGGCGTTCTGGTAGGAACCTGGGACCTGCGGGGCAACGGCCAGCTCGCCGCGGTCTACCGCGACGGCGCCAACCTGCAGGTGGTGGAAGGCGGCAGCACCCGCAACTACAGCTTCGGCAACGTGGTCTGGTCGGTATTCGGCGCCACCGATACCGACGGCCAGCCCGGCGCGGAAATTCTGGTCAAGGCCGGTCCCGACCTGGTGATCGTTTCCCACGCCAGCACCACCCAGCGCAAGTACCCGGTAGGCAACGTCTCCTGGGCGATCATGCGCGCCACCGACGTCGACAACGTCGCCGGCGACGAAGTCATCCTCAGCATCGGCAACGGCGTGCGCACCGTATTCGATCGCACCCGTACGCAACGCGACGCCACCTTCAGCTACAACGGCACCTGGGGCCTGTTCGACGTCGCCGACGTGGACGGCACGCCGGGCAAGGAACTGGTGCTGAACATGGGCAACGGCGTCAAGGTCATCGACCCGCGCACCGGCGGCGCCAAGGACTTCACCTTCAGCGGCTACCACGCGCTCGCACAGATCGCCGACCTCGACGGCCAGCCCGGCGCGGAGATCATCGGCCGCACCAGCACCGGCATCTACGTGATCAGCAACGCCAGCTCCCGCAAGGAATACAGCATCGGCGCCAGCGCCTGGGCACTCTATGGCGGCACCGCGGACACCGACGGCAAGCCGGGCAACGAGCTGATCGTGGTGATGCAGGGCAAGGTGCGGGTCATCCACCACGCCAGCGGCGCCAGCAACGACTACCGCATCGGCGACGTCAACTACAGCATCGATTCGGTGGCCGACATGGATGGCCAGCCGGGCGCGGAAATCCTCGTACGCGACGCCAACGGCAAGCTGTTCGTGATCAACGACCGCACCGGCAAGGTAAGCAGCTGAGCCGGGCGGGTTGCGTAGGGCGGGTACGCCACCGGCGCGACCCCGCCAACCAACGCGTCGGAGGGCAGTCGGCCCACGCATGAAAAAGGGGAGCCTCGGCTCCCCTTCTTTCGTTCCGGCTCAGCCGTGGTACTGCGCCGACAGCTCGTGCACCGCCTCGAAGAAGGCACCGGCATGGGCCGGGTCGACTTCCGGAGTGATGCCGTGGCCGAGGTTGAACACATGCCCCGTGCCCTTGCCGTAGGCCGCCAGGATCCGCGCTACTTCGGCGCGGATCGCCGCCGGATTGGCGTAGAGCACCGAGGGATCCATGTTGCCTTGCAGGGCTACGCGCTCACCGACACGGGCCCGGGCGCTGCCGATATCGCAGGTCCAGTCCAGGCCCAGCGCCTCGGCGCCGACCTCGGCCATCGACTCCAGCCACAGGCCGCCTCCCTTGGTGAAGAGGATCACCGGCACCCGGCGTCCGTCGTGCTCGCGGATCAATCCATCGACGATCTTGCGCATGTAGGCCAGGGAGAACTCCTGGTAGGCCGCCGCCGACAGGCTGCCGCCCCACGAGTCGAAGATCTGCACCGCCTGGGCGCCGGCGCGGATCTGCCCGTTGAGGTAGCTGGTCACCGATTGCGCCAGCTTGTCCAGCAGAGCGTGCATGGCCTTCGGGTTGTCGTAGAGCATCGCCTTGGACTTGCGGAAGTCCTTGCTCGAGCCGCCCTCGACCATGTAGGTGGCGAGGGTCCAGGGGCTGCCGGAGAAGCCGATCAGCGGTACGCGGCCGTTCAGCTCGCGGCGGATGGTGCGCACGGCGTCCATCACATAGCCCAGGTCCTTTTCCGGATCGGGAACCGGCAGCGCCTCGATGTCGGCCAGCGACGAGACCACCTTGCGGAAGCGCGGGCCTTCGCCGGTCTCGAAGTACAGGCCCTGGCCCATGGCATCGGGAATGGTCAGGATGTCGGAGAAGAGGATCGCGGCGTCCAGCTGCGGGTAACGGTCCAGCGGCTGCAGGGTCACTTCGCAGGCCAGCTCCGGGTTCATGCACAGGCTCATGAAATCGCCGGCCTTGGCACGGGTGGCACGGTATTCCGGCAGGTAACGACCGGCCTGGCGCATCATCCAGACGGGGGTGACATCGACGGGCTGCTTGAGCAGGGCGCGGAGGAAGCGGTCGTTCTTCAGGGCAGTCATAACGGCATCCGATCAAAGGCTGCTGGCTTCACGCGGGCGCATGCGGAAAGGGTTATCCACAGGCCGGCGGGCGAAAAGGGCCGCTATTGTCGCAAAGCACAAAACAAAAGGCACGGCGGGGGCCGTGCCTTTTGTCTATCGCGGTGATTTGTCGCAGCGCCGGTGGCGCCGCAGGTCAGACGCCAAGGTAGTCGAGGATGCCTTCGGCCGCGGTACGTCCTTCGAAGATCGCCGTCACCACCAAGTCGGAACCACGGACCATGTCGCCACCGGCGAAGATCTTCGGGTTGCTGGTCTGATGCTTGAACTGCGCCTGCGCCGGAGCCACCACGCGGCCCTGGCTGTCGGTGGCGATCTCGAAGCGCTCGAACCACGGCGCCGGACTCGGCCGGAAGCCGAAGGCGATCAGCACGGCTTCCGCCGGGATGATCTCCTCGGAACCGGGGATCGGTTCGGGGCTGCGGCGTCCGCGGGCGTCCGGCTCGCCGAGACGGGTCTCGACCACCTTCACGCCTTCCACCCTGTCCTCGCCGACGATGGCGATGGGCTGGCGGTTGAAGAGGAACTTCACGCCCTCTTCCTTGGCGTTCTTCACTTCCTTGCGCGAGCCCGGCATGTTTTCTTCGTCACGGCGATAGGCGCAGGTCACCGACTTGGCGCCCTGGCGGATCGAGGTGCGGTTGCAGTCCATCGCGGTGTCGCCGCCGCCCAGGACCACCACGCGCTTGCCCTTCATGTCGACGAAGTCCTCGGCCGACTTCTCGAAGCCAAGGTTGCGGTTCACGTTGGCGATCAGGAAGTCCAGGGCGTCGTGTACGCCCGGCAGGTCCTCGCCGGGAAAACCGCCCTTCATGTAGGTGTAGGTGCCCATCCCCATGAACACGGCATCGTACTCGTCGAGCAACTGCTCCATGGTCACGTCCTTGCCGATCTCGGTGTTCAGGCGGAACTCGATGCCCATGCCGGTGAACACCTCGCGGCGACGGCTGAGGACGTGCTTCTCCAGCTTGAACTCGGGAATGCCGAAGGTCAGCAGGCCGCCGATCTCCGGGTTGCGGTCGAACACCACCGGGGTCACGCCGTTGCGCACCAGCACGTCGGCGCAGCCGAGGCCGGCCGGGCCGGCGCCGATCACCGCGACGCGCCTGCCGGTCGGCTTGACCTTGGACAGGTCCGGGCGCCAGCCCATGGCGAAGGCCGTATCGGTGATGTATTTCTCCACCGAGCCGATGGTCACCGCGCCAAAGCCGTCGTTGAGGGTGCAGGCGCCCTCGCAGAGGCGATCCTGCGGGCAGACCCGGCCGCAGACTTCCGGCAGGGTGTTGGTCTGGTGCGACAGTTCGGCGGCGGCCAGGATGTTGCCTTCGGAAACCAGCTTCAGCCAGTTAGGGATGAAGTTGTGCACCGGGCACTTCCACTCGCAGTACGGGTTGCCGCAGCCCAGGCAGCGGTGGGCCTGGTCGGCGGCCTGCTGCGGCTTGAACAGGTCGTGGATCTCCACGAACTCGCGCTTGCGCTGGCGCAGCAGCTTCTTCTTCGGGTCCTTGCGCCCGACTTCGATGAACTGGAAGTCGTTGTTCAGGCGGTCGGAATTCAGACGTTCAGACATATCGAAACCTCATCACAACTTCGGGCGCTTATTGCGGGTTGGCACGGGTGCTGGTCAGCAGCGAACCGAGGCTGGCCGCCTTCGGTTTCACCAGCCAGAACCGACGCAGGTAGTCATCCAGGTTTTCCAGGATGTTCGCGCCCCACTCGCTTGCCGTTTCGTTCACGTACTCGACCAGGACCTTGCGCAGGTGGCTGCGATAGGCCTCCATCGCCTCGCCGCTGATCCGCTGGATTTCCACCAGCTCGTGGTTCACGCGGTCGACGAAAGTGTTGTCCATGTCGAGGACGTAGGCGAAGCCCCCGGTCATGCCGGAGCCGAAGTTGTAGCCGGTCTTGCCCAGCACGCAGACGAAACCGCCGGTCATGTATTCGCAGCAGTGGTCGCCGGTACCTTCCACCACCGCATGGGAACCGGAGTTGCGCACGGCGAAGCGCTCGCCGGCGGTTCCGGCGGCGAACAGCTTGCCGCCGGTGGCGCCGTACAGGCAGGTGTTGCCGACGATGGCCGATTCCTGGGTCTTGAACGGACTGCCCTTGGGCGGGGTGATCACCAGCTTGCCGCCGGTCATGCCCTTGCCTACGTAGTCGTTGGCGTCGCCTTCCAGGTACAGGTGCAGGCCACCGGCGTTCCACACGCCGAAGCTCTGTCCCGCGGTGCCCTTGAAACGGAACACCACCGGTGCCTTGGCCATGCCCTGGTTGCCGTGCAGGCGGGCGATCTCGCCGGATACTCGCGCGCCGATGGATCGGTCGCAGTTGCAGATGTCCAGCTCGTACTCGCCGCCGCTCAGGCCTTCGATGGCGGCCTTCGACAGCTCGACCATCTTCTCGGCCAGCAGGCCCTGGTCGAACGGCGGGTTTTTCTCCACCTCGCAGAACTGCGGCTTGTCGGCCGGGATCAGGTCACTGCCCAGCAACGGAGCGAGATCCAGGTTCTGCTGCTTGGCGGTCTCGCCGGGTAGGATCTCCAGCAGGTCGGTGCGGCCGATCAGCTCGCCCAGGCTGCGCACGCCGAGGCGCGCCAGCCACTCGCGGGTTTCCGTGGCGATGAAGGTAAAGAAGTTGATCACCATCGCGGTAGTGCCGATGAAGTGGTCCTTGCGCAGCTTGTCGTTCTGCGTCGCCACGCCGGTGGCGCAGTTGTTCAGGTGGCAGATGCGCAGGTACTTGCAGCCCAGGGCGATCATCGGCGCGGTGCCGAAGCCGAAGCTCTCGGCGCCGAGGATGGCCGCCTTGATCACGTCCAGGCCGGTCTTCAGGCCGCCATCGGTCTGCACCCGAACCTTGCCGCGCAGGTCGTTGCCGCGCAGGGTCTGGTGGGTTTCCGCCAGGCCCAGCTCCCAGGGCGAGCCGGCGTACTTGATCGAGGTGATCGGCGAGGCGCCGGTACCGCCGTCGTAGCCGGAGATGGTGATCAGGTCCGCATAGGCCTTGGCCACGCCGGCGGCGATGGTGCCGACGCCCGGCTCGGACACCAGCTTCACCGATACCAGCGCCTGCGGGTTGACCTGCTTGAGGTCGAAGATCAGCTGCGCCAGGTCTTCGATGGAGTAGATGTCGTGGTGCGGCGGCGGCGAGATCAGGGTCACGCCGGGTACCGCATAGCGCAGGCGGGCGATCAGGCCGTTGACCTTGCCGCCCGGCAACTGGCCGCCCTCGCCGGGCTTGGCGCCCTGGGCCACCTTGATCTGCAGGACCTCGGCGTTGACCAGGTATTCCGGGGTCACGCCGAAGCGGCCGGTAGCCACCTGCTTGATCTTCGAACTCTTCAGCGTGCCGTAGCGCGCCGGGTCCTCGCCGCCCTCGCCGGAGTTGGAGCGACCGCCCAGGGTGTTCATCGCCTCGGCCAGCGCCTCGTGGGCCTCCGGCGACAGCGCGCCGAGAGAAATCCCGGCGGCGTCGAAGCGCTTGAAGATGGCTTCCAGCGGCTCCACCTCGTCGAGCGCCAGCGGCTGCGCGGCGGTCTTCACCTGCAACAGGTCGCGGATCATCGACACCGGGCGCTGGTCCACCAGCGCGGTGTACTCCTTGAACTTCTCGTAGTCGCCCTGCTGCACGGCGGCCTGCAAGGTATTCACCACATCCGGGTTGTAGGCGTGGTATTCGCCGCCATAGACGAACTTCAGCAAGCCGCCCTGCTGGATCGGCTTGCGGTTGCTCCAGGCCTCGGCGGCCAGGAGCTTCTGCTCGTTCTCGATATCGACGAAGCGCGCGCCCTGGATGCGGCTGGCGACTCCGGTGAAGCACAGGCCGGTGACCTCGTCGGACAGACCCACCGCCTCGAACAACTGCGCGCCACGGTAGGACGCGACGGTGGAGATGCCCATCTTCGAGAGAATCTTCATCAGGCCCTTGGAGATCCCCTTGCGGTAGTACTTGAACACCTCGTAGAGGTCGCCCAGCACTTCACCGGTGCGGATCAGGTCGGCCAGCACCTCGTAGGCGAGGAACGGATAGACCGCCGAGGCGCCGAAGCCGATCAGCACGGCGAAATGGTGCGGATCGCGGGCGGTGGCGGTCTCCACCAGGATGTTGGAGTCGCAGCGCAGCCCGGTCTGCACCAGGCGGTGGTGCACCGCGCCGACGGCCAGGGCAGCATGCACCGGCAGCTTGCCGGGAGCGATATGGCGGTCGCTGAGGATCAGCAGCACCTTGCCGCCGCGCACGGCTTCCTCGGCCTGGTCGGCGATGTTGCGCACCGCAGCCTCCAGGCCCATCGACTCGTCGTAGTTGAGGTCGATGAAGTGGCGGTCGAAGCCCGGGCGGTCCAGGGTCATGATGGTCCGCCACTTCGCCGGCGAGATCACCGGAGTGGTGAGGATCGCCTGGTTGGCATGGTGCGGGGCTTCCTCGAAGATGTTCTGCTCGACGCCCAGGCAGGTTTCCAGGGACATCACGATGGCTTCGCGCAGCGGGTCGATCGGCGGGTTGGTGACCTGGGCGAATTGCTGGCGGAAGTAATCGTACGGAGAGCGGATGCGCCGGGAGAGGATCGCCATCGGCGTATCGTCGCCCATGGAGCCCACCGCTTCCTGGCCCTGCTCACCGAGCGGACGCAGCACCTGGTCACGCTCCTCGAAGGTGACCTGGAACATCTTCATGAATTGCTTGAGCTGGTCGGCGTCGTAGCTGGCCACGCCATGGTCGTCGTCCAGGGTCGCCTGGATGCGCAGGGCATTCTGCCGCAGCCATTGCTTGTAGGGATGGCGCGACTTCAGGCGGTTGTCGATGTCGTCGCTGTGCAGGACCTGGCCGGTCTCGGTGTCCACCGCGAGGATCTGCCCCGGACCGACGCGACCCTTGGCAATGACGTCCTCGGGCTTGTAGTCCCAGACGCCGATTTCCGAGGCCAGGGTGATGTAGCCGTTCTTCGTGGTGACCCAGCGCGACGGGCGCAGGCCATTGCGGTCGAGCAGGCAGACGGCATAGCGACCGTCGGTCAGCACGACGCCGGCGGGACCGTCCCAGGGCTCCATGTGCAGCGAGTTGTACTCGTAGAACGCGCGCAGGTCGGCGTCCATGGTCTCGACGTTCTGCCAGGCCGGCGGGATGATCATGCGCAGGCCGCGGAACAGGTCCATGCCGCCGGTGACCATCAGTTCGAGCATGTTGTCCATGCTCGACGAGTCGGAGCCGACGCGGTTCACCAGCGGGCCGAGCTCTTCCAGGTCGGGGATCAGTTCGTTGGTGAACTTGGTCCGCCGCGCCTGGGCCCAGTTGCGGTTGCCGGTGATGGTGTTGATCTCGCCGTTGTGGGCGAGGAAGCGGAACGGCTGCGCCAGCGGCCATTTCGGCAGGGTGTTGGTGGAGAAGCGCTGGTGGAATACGCAGATCGCGGTCTGCAGGCGCTCGTCGCCAAGGTCCGGATAGAAGGCGGCCAGGTCGGCCGGCATCATCAGGCCCTTATAGATGATGGTCTTGTGCGAAAAGCTGCAGATGTAGTGGTCGCTGTCGGCGGCGTTGGCCACCGACGAACGGCGCCGTGCGCTGAACAGCTTGATGGCGAAGTCCTGGTCGCTCAGGCCGGCGCCACCGATGAACACCTGTTCGATCTGCGGCAGGCGCTCCAGCGCCAGGCGGCCGAGAACGCTGGTATCGATCGGCACCTTGCGCCAGCCGACCAGCTCCAGTCCGGCGGCGACGATCTCGCGATTCATGTTCTCGCGTGCCGCCTCGGCTTTCACCGGGTCCTGGTTGAAGAACACCATACCCACCGCGTATTGCTCGGGCAGGTCGACAGAAAAGGCTTCCCTGGCGACGGCACGCAGGAACAGGTCAGGCTTCTGGATCAGCAGCCCGCAGCCGTCCCCGGTCTTGCCATCGGCATTGATCCCACCGCGGTGGGTCATGCAGGTCAGTGCTTCGATTGCGGTTTGCAGAAGTTGATGGCTCGGCTCGCCCTGCATATGGGCGATCAGGCCAAATCCGCAGTTATCCTTGAACGTTTCAGGATGGTACAGACCTGCTTTCATAAGGAACTCTCACCGGCAAAACTTTTTTAGTCATCTACTTCGCTTGTCACCCGCTCATGCGGCGAGTTTTCGACAGGCAAAGGGAGGCCATTGTACACAGGTGCACAAGGCCTCACAAATTTTGCGGCGAGAAAATGAAATTCAATGTCGCCAAAATGAAAGACGAAACCCGCCGGTCATGCTAACGACTAGCGAGTTTCGTCAAGAGGCGACGGCGGGTCGGATCAATGCGCCTGGCCGATCTCCTGCTGGATGCTGGCGAAGGTACGCGGCCACGGCTTGCCGGCCTGCACCTTGGACGGCAGTTTTTTCACTGCGGCCAGGGCGGCGGCACGGTTCGGGAAGCTGCCATAGGTGACGACGTAGAACGGTTTGCCTTGCAGGGTTTTCTTGAAGTAGCGGAAATCGCCGCCGCCCTGCTGGCGAATGAACGCCTGGGCATTGGCTTCGGAGCCGGTACCGAGGATCTGCAGGGCGAAGTTACCACCAGACTGGTTGCGATACCACTGGCTTCCCGCACCGCCACCGCTGGCCGGCTTGGCGGCCGGAGCCGGGGCCGGCTTCGCCGCGGCGGTGGTGGCCGGCTTGCTCGCCACCGGCTTGGCCGGAGCGGGGGCCGGGGCCGGCTTGCTCGCCGGGGCGCTGGCGACCGGCGCGGCCGGCGCCGGGGTCTGCGCCGGAGTCGGGGTCGCCGCAGGCGCGGTCGGTTCGGTCGGCGCCGGCGGCACCGGATGCATCGGCGTGACGCCGTTGTTGGCCAGTGGCGTCACCGGAGGAGCCGAGCTGGAAACGGTAGGCGGCACCGCGGCGGACGGCAGGCCGCCTTCGTCGTCGCCACCTTGCCCGGCGGCCTGGGCCAGCGGCTCGCGAATGACCGGCTGCGACTCGCCGACCAACGGTAGCGGCAACGGCTGGCTGGAGCCGTTGAACTCTACCGCCGGGCCGCTGCCCGGCTGCTGGGCCTGGGCGGGCGTACCGCCATTCATGGACAATTCGGTAGAGGCGGTCTGCGGCGCCTCCGGCTTGCTCTTGCCTTGCATGAACCAGGCGGCGATCACACCGATGGCCACGACCGCAAGAATCACCAGATGCTTCTTGGGCAAGTTGAAAGACCCTCCGGTTGCCTTGCGCGCTGCGCCACGATTGGCCAGCATCGCTTCGATCAGGGCATCGCGGGCGACCTGGTTGATCGCTCCCGGCCAGCCTTCCGACTGCTCGTGGATGTCCACCAGCAGGTCGTTGGAAATCAGCTCGATGCCCTGCCCGGCGCCCTCGAGGCGCTGGGCCAGGTAGTCGCGGGTTTCCTCTTCGCTGTATGGCTGCAACTCGATGGCATGGAAACGCTCCTCACCCTCGGAAAACACCTCCAGGCGCGGCAGCAGCGACGGCTCACCGAACAGGAATACATGCAGGCGCCCCTCGTTGGTGCCGGAAGCCAGCAGCAACAGTACTTCCAGCGCGCTGTCCTGGAGTTGCTCGGCATCGTCCACCATCAGGTAGACGTCCTGCCCGGTGATCGCCAGCTGCGCCACCTTGGTCAGGATCGCCTCCAGGCTCGCCTGGTTGATGCTCAGGCCCTGCGCCACCTGGCGCAGCAACGAAGTCTCGTCGGCGGCGGTACGCGCCGAAATCACCACGCTGAGGACCGCATCCTTGTTGGTGCTGGCCACCAGCGCCTGGCGCAACAGGGTCTTGCCGCTGCCCAGGGGCCCGGTGACCAGCAGCAGGAGCTGGCTGTAGCGGGCCAGATGGTGCAACTGGCCGAGCACCGGCTTGCGCTGCGCCGGGAAGAACTTGAAACCCGGAACGCGCGGCGCGAACGGGTCGTGACTGAATTGGTAGTGGCCCAGGAAGGCCTCATCGGCATGCAAGCTGGTCATGGGACCTCATTCATCTCCAAGCTGGTCGGCCAAGGCCCGATAGTCGGTGCGCAGGGTCGCGTCCAAGATCTCACGGGGAAAATCGCCGGTGACCACGGCATTCCCCAGTCCTTGCAGCAAAACCAGACGCAGGCGGCCATCGAGCACTTTCTTGTCGACGGCCATGTGTTCCATAAAATCTTCCGCCGTCATCTCGGCCGGCGGTACCACGGGCAGGCCAGCCCGGCGCAGCAGGCGGATACCGCGATCGCGCTCGGCGGCGCTCAGCCAACCCAACCGATGCGACATCTCGAGTGCCATCACGGTTCCCGCCCCTACCGCTTCGCCGTGCAACCAGACGCCGTAACCCTGCTGGGTCTCGATCGCGTGACCGAAGGTATGGCCGAGGTTCAGCGTGGCACGCACGCCCGACTCGCGCTCGTCGGCGCCCACCACGCGTGCCTTCGCCGCGCAAGAGCGCTCGATGGCCTCGGTGACAACGGTCGGCTCCAGTGCCAGCAAGGCATCCATGTGCGCTTCCAGCCAGGTGATGAACGGTTCGTCGCAAATGAAACCGTACTTGATCACCTCCGCCAGCCCGGCGGACAGCTCGCGGGACGGCAGCGTCTTCAGCGACGCGGTGTCGATGACCACCGCCTGGGGCTGGTAGAACGCACCGATCATGTTCTTGCCCAACGGATGGTTGATCCCGGTCTTGCCGCCCACCGAGGAGTCGACCTGGGACAACAGGGTGGTCGGCACCTGGATGAAGTTGACCCCACGCTGGTAGCAGGCCGCGGCGAAACCGGCCATGTCACCGATGACGCCGCCGCCCAGGGCGATCAGAGTAGTCTTGCGGTCATGCCGCTCCTTCAGCAGGGCATCGAAGATCAGTTGCAGGGTTTCCCACTGCTTGTAGGCCTCGCCGTCGGGCAGCACCACAGGGGTGACCTCGTGGCCTTCCAGTGCCTTGAGCAGGGTTTCCAGATAGAGAGGAGCGACCGTTTCGTTGCTGATCACCGCGACCCGGCGACCGACGATATGCGGCGCGAACCAGCGGGCGTCGCCCAGCAGGTTTTCACCGATGTAAATGGGATAGCTACGCTCGCCTAGATCGACGTGAAGTGTGCGCATGAGGCCCCCAGACAGGAAAGGGCAATAGGATAACGCAATTCGCCGCGCCTCAGCGGGGCGGCAACTTGCGCAGGCGTTCGAGAATTTCCTGGACGACCAGACGCGGCGGCCTTTCGTCGGTCTCCACCACCACATCGGCGATTTCGCGGTAGAGCGGGTCGCGCAGCGCCATCAGGTCGCGGAGGATCTGCCCCGGGTTGGGCTTCTGCAACAAGGGGCGGTTGCGGTCCCGCGCCGTGCGCGCGATCTGGTGCTCGACCGAGGCATGCAGGTACACAACCCGGCCACCGGCGCGCAACACCTGGCGGTTACCGTCGCGCATCACCGCCCCGCCGCCGGTGGCGATCACCATGCCGTCGGCGGCGCAGAGTTCGGTGAGCATGGCCTGCTCGCGCTCGCGGAAACCGACCTCGCCCTCGACATCGAAGATCCATGGGATATTCGCGCCGCACCGCTGTTCGATCTCCTTGTCGGAGTCCTTGAACGCGAGATGCAGCTCCTTGGCGAGCAGGCGCCCGATGGTGCTCTTTCCAGCACCCATCGGGCCGACGAGGATCAGGTTGACCACGTTGTTCGATATCAGCGACCGATTGCGATGGCCTGATTATTCATGATCCGCGGTGTCAGGAAAACCAGAAGTTCGTTTTTCCGGTCGGTGACGGTATCGCGCCGGAACAGCCGCCCCAGGTAAGGCAGTTCACCGAGGAACGGCACCTTCTCCACCGACTTGCTCTGCTCGTTACTGAACACGCCGCCGATGACGATGGTCTCGCCATCGTTGACCAGGATCTTGGCGTTGACCTCGTTCTTGTTGATCGGAGGTACGCCGTTCAACATATTCTGGTAATCCGGCGCGTCCTTGGTCACCTTGACTTCGACGATGATCCGGTTGTCCGGGGTGATCTGCGGGGTCACCTCGAGGGACAGCGCGGCCTCCTTGAACGAGGTGCTGGTAGCGCCGCTGGAACTGGCCTCCTGGTAGGGGACTTCCGAGCCCTTGAGGATCTTCGCGGTTTCCTTGTCCGAGGTCACGACCTTGGGCTGGGAGACGATCTCGCCGTTGCCGGTCTTTTCCATCGCCGACAGTTGCAGGTCGAGGATGATGTTGTCGGTGATGAAGCCGATGCCGATCCCCGAGGTGGCATCCTTGGCACCGAGGTCGACGAACGGCGACGGCGACTTGCTGGTACCCGTGGTCGGGAAGGTACAGCTACCGGCGATCGGGCCGCAGTTCATGCCGTCCTCGTCCTTGATCCCGATATTGCCGTCCTTGCCGTAGCCGCTCCAGTTGCCCTTGTGGTAGGCGCCGCCCCAGCGCACCCCGAGGCTCTTGTCGTAGCCGACGTTGGCCTCGACGATGCGCGCCTCGATCATCACCTGGCGCACCGGAATATCCAGCTGCGAAACGATCCGCCGCAGCTCGTCCAGTCGCTCCTGGGGCTGATAGGCGATGATGCTGTTGGTGCGGTCGTCGACGGTGATCGAGCCGCGCCCGCCTTCCTTGCCTTCCTGGCCACCCTCGCTGGTCACCGACTGGAACAGCTTGGCGATGTCCGCGGCCTTGGCGTAGTTCACCTGGATCAGTTCCCGACGCAGTGGCGCCAACTCGGCGATCTGCTTCTGCGCTTCCAGCTCCTGGCGCTCACGGGCGGCGATCTCGTCGGCCGGGGCCACCAGCAGCACGTTGCCGAGCTTGCGCTTGTCCAGGCCCTTGGTCTTCAGCACCAGGTCCAGCGCCTGGTCCCACGGCACGTTCTGCAGACGCAGGGTGATATTGCCCTGCACGGTATCCGAGGCCACCAGGTTCAGGTCGGTGAAGTCGGCGATCAGCTGCAGCACCGAACGCACGTCGATGTCCTGGAAGTTCAGCGACAGTTTCTCGCCGGTATAGGCGAAATTGTCCTTCTTGCGCCGCTCGGCATCTTCCGTGGTCATCGGCTTGATGCTGACGGTCAGGCGATTGTCGGTCTGGTAGACCAGGTAGTCGTAGAGCCCGCTCGGCTCGATGGTGATGCTGGTACGGTCGGATTGCGCGCTGGCGTTGACGAACTGCACCGGAGTGGCGAAGTCCTTGACGTCCAGGCGAACCCGCAGCGCATCCGGCAGTTGGGTCTTGGCGAAGTCCAGGCGGATCTTGCCGCCCTGCTCCCGGATATCCGGGCTCAAGGTCGGGTCGGACAGGTCGATGACCACGTTGCCCTCGCCCTTTTCGCCACGCTGGAAATCGATGTTGCGAATGGCACGACCCGCCGGCACGTAGGGCTTGGGCTTGATCGGCTGGGCATAGCTGGCCGGAGCCGGGCTTGCCTTGACCGGAGCGGTGGAAGCGACGCTGGCGCCGGCCGGCGAATTGCCGACCACCACGAAGAGATTGTTGCCTTCCACGCGGGTGGTATAGGACGACAACGTGGTCAGGTTGATGATCAGCCGTGTGCGATCCTTCGCCTCGACCACCGTGACGCTGCGCGTATTGCCCACGCTCAGCTCGCGGTTCTTGGTGCCGAGCTTGTTCTGCACCCCCGGCAGATCGAGGGCGATTCGCGCCGGCTGCTCGATGGTATAGCCACGCGGCGCGGCGACGGGCTCGTCGAACTGCAGCTTTAGCTCGACCCGGTCTCCAGGCAGTGCCGCCACGTCGAGTTTCTCCAGGTCCGCGGCGAGCAATGCCGGCGCGAACATGGCGGCCAGCAAAGCGATCCCGAGGCGCGAGAGGCCACTGTTCATCGTCCGACTCCGTTGTACAGACTGCTGTTGGTTATGCATGTTTTTCCCCGCCCTCAGGAGCGTTCCTTGAGAGTCAGGCTGCGCGGACGCTCCAGCCAGTTCCCCTCTCCGTCAGGAACGATTTCGATCACGTCTATTTTTCCTTCGCTGATGCCGACGACCTTGCCGTCGTTGCGCCCCAGGTAGTCCCCGACCCTCACCCGGTGCACGCCACCCGCGCCCTTCACCAGGGCGAAGGTGCCCTGGGCGTTGGACAGGGTGCCGACCATCTCGAAGGTCTCGATGTTGAAGCCTTCCAGGAACTGCTTGACCCGAGTCTCGTCGGGCTTGATCACCTTGTTGCCCTTCTGCCGCACGGTCAGGTCGATCTTCACCGGCGGCTGGAACGGGCTGCGTAGCGACGCGGCGCTATAGGTGAAAGCCTCGTACGGCTGGAACTTCGGCAACGGCTCGATGGTGCCCTTGGGTCGGGCGCGAACCTCGTCCATGTAGGACTGCAGATCGGCGAAATCGGAACCGCCGCCGCATCCGGCCAGGCTGGCGAGCAGCAGGCTGCTCAGAATCAGGCGGGCTCTCATTTCTTCAGCCCCTTGTCGTTGTAGCGATAGGTCTTGGCCAGGATGCTCATGCGCAGCTTGGACGTGCTGCCGGGCGCGACCGGCTTGATCTCGAAGTCATGCAGGGTGACGATCCTCGGCAGGCTGGACACGCCGCTGACGAAGGTCGCCAGGTCGTGGTAGCCGCCGACCACGCTGATCTGGATCGGCAGCTCGATGTAGAACTGCTGGGCAACCTCGGGAAGCAGCTTGATTTCCTCGAACTCCAGGCCGCTGCCCAGGCCGGTACGAGTGATGTCCTCGAGCAGCCCGGGTACCTCGGTGTCGCTGGGCAACTGCCGCAGCAAGGCGCCGAAGGACTCTTCCATCTCCTTCATCTGTGCCTTGTAGGCTTCCAGGTTCGCGGCCTGGAAGGCCTTGGTGGAGAACTGCTGCTTGAGCGTCTCCTCTTCCGCGGCCTGCTGTTCGAGCTGAGCCTGCATGTCGCTCAGATGGAAGTTGTAGCCCAGCGCCAGGACCGCCGCGGTCAGCAGCACGCAGACGATGACCTTGACCGCCGCCGGCCAGGAACCGATGTTGTTCAGGTCGAGATCGTTGATATCGATCTTGCGCAGACTTTCCAGGGAACTGGCCAGACTCATTTCTTGGCTCCTTGCGCAACCCCATGCTTCGCCTTGGCGTCTTCCTCGCCGGGCTGCGTCTGCTGCACGGTCAGTTGGAACACGTTGGCCTGGTCCACTGCACCCTGGGTCACCGCCTTGACCTCGTTCAGGGTCGGAGCGGTCAACCACTCGGACGCGTCCATGTTGCGCATGAGATTGGAAACGCGGTTGTTGGACTCGGCCGCGCCGGCGATGGCGATGTTCTTGCCGGTCATCTTCAGGTCGGTGAAATACACGCCGTCGGGCAAGGTCCGCACGAGCTGGTCGAACACCCGCCCGATGATGGGACGGTTGCCCTGCAGGTCCTGGATGATCTTCATCCGCTCGAGCAATTGCTGGCGCCGCGACTTCAACTCGCTGATTTCCTTGATCCGGGCGTCGAGTACGACGATTTCCTTGCGCAGGAAGTCGTTGCGGGCGTTCTGGTTCTCGATGGCCGCGGTGAAGTACTGGTCGCCAAGGAATACCAGCGCCGCCGATGCCACCAGGACGCCGCCAAGAATCACCAGGAACTGCTGCTTGCGCTGCTCGCGCAGCTCTTCGCGCCAGGGTAGAAGGTTGATCCGTGCCATCAGTCGAAACTCCTCAACGCCAGGCCGCAGGCGATCATCAACGCCGGAGCGTCGCTGGCCAGGGCGCCGGCATTCACCTTGCCGTTCAGCGCCATGTCGGCGAACGGGTTGGCGACCAGGGTCGGGGTGCCGATCTTCTGCTGGATCAACCGATCGAGATCCTGGATAGACGCCGTACCGCCCGCCAGGACGATGTAGTCGACGTCGTTGAACTGTCCGGCGGCGAAGAAGAATTGCAGCGAGCGGGAAACCTGCTGCACCACGGCGTCCTTGAACGGACGCAGAACTTCGCTGTCGTAGTCATCCGGAAGACCGCCCTGCTTCTTGGCGAGACCGGCTTCCTCCACCGAGAGTCCGTAACGCCGCTGGATCTCCTCGGTGAGCTGGCGACCGCCGAACAGCTGTTCGCGGGTATAGATGGTGCGTCCGTTGTGCAGGACGCTCAGGGTGGTCATGGTCGCGCCGATGTCCACTACCGCCACGGTCAACTGGTCGGTATCGGCACCGAGCTGGCTGCTCAGCAGCGCATAGGAGCGCTCCAGCGCGTAGGCCTCGACGTCGACCACCTTGGCGGTCAGGCCGGCCAGCGCCAGGGCCGCTTCGCGAACCTCGACGTTCTCTTTCCGACAGGCGGCCAGGAGTACGTCCACGCGCTCGGGATTGCGCGCGGAGAGACCCTGGACCTCGAAGTCGATGGCGACTTCCTCCAGCGGATAGGGGATGTACTGGTCGGCCTCGATCTTCAGCTGGTTTTCCAGTTCATCCTCGGAAAGCCCGGCCTCCATCTCGATGGTCTTGGTGATCACCGCCGAACCGGCGACGGCGACCACGGCCGACTTCAGGTTGGTTTTCGCCTTGACCAGCACCCGCGACAACGCCTGGCCGACCCCTTCCAGCTCGACGATGTTCTTTTCCACGACTGCATTCGGCGGAAGCGGCTCGACGGCATAGGCCTCCACTTTGTAGCGGCCTCCGGAGCGGCTCAACTCAAGGAGCTTTACCGAGGTCGAGCTGATGTCGATCCCCAGCAAGGTGTTCGCTTTCTTCTTTATGAGCCCTAGCACGACCAATTCCCTATTAGCGTTCAATACTTACGAACGATTCTTCTTTTTTCACATTAGATACCAGAGCCGAAGGCCAGGCAAATGGCTAGGTCACAGAAAAATTGCTTATAATGTGAACAGCTTTTGCCTTTTTCCTGTCCTATTCGCTTAACTCTTTCTTTTTCCTGGAAATCCGAATCTACCCATGCGCCTGCTGAAGTTCCTGTGGTGGACTTGCGTCACCCTGATTTGTGGATTGCTGCTCAGTTTCAGCGGCGCCTATCTCTATCTGAGTCCCAGCCTGCCCTCGGTGGAAGCTCTGCGTAACGTCCAGCTGCAGATCCCCCTCAAGGTCTACAGCGAGGACGGCAAGCTGATCTCCGAGTTCGGCGAGATGCGCCGGACGCCGATCCGCTTCGCCGACATCCCGCAGGACTTCATCCATGCCCTGCTGTCCGCCGAGGACGACAATTTCGCCAACCATTATGGCGTCGATGTGAAAAGCCTAATGCGCGCCGCCGCGCAATTATTGAAAAGCGGTCACATCCAGACTGGCGGCAGCACCATCACCATGCAGGTAGCGAAGAACTACTTCCTTACCAATGAAAGAAGCTTCTCGCGAAAGATCAATGAAATCCTCCTGGCCCTGCAGATCGAGCGACAGCTGACCAAGGACGAGATCCTCGAGCTCTACGTCAACAAGATCTACCTGGGCAACCGTGCCTATGGCATCGAGGCTGCCGCACAGGTCTATTACGGCAAGCCGATCAAAGACTTGAGCCTGGCCGAAATGGCGATGATCGCCGGCCTGCCGAAAGCGCCCTCGCGCTACAACCCGCTGGTCAACCCGACCCGCAGCACGGAACGACGCAACTGGATCCTCGAGCGCATGCTCAAGCTCGGCTTCATCGACCAGCAGCGCTACCAGGCCGCCGTCGAGGAGCCGATCAACGCCTCCTACCACGTGCAGACCCCCGAACTGAATGCGCCCTACATCGCCGAGATGGCCCGTGCCGAGATGGTCGGCCGCTACGGCAGCGAGGCCTATACCGAGGGCTACAAGGTCATCACCACGGTCCGCAGCGACCTGCAGAACGCCGCCAGCCAATCAGTCCGCGACGGCCTCATCGACTATGACCAGCGCCACGGCTACCGTGGCCCGGAGACCCGACTACCGGGCCAGACCCGCGACGCCTGGCTCAAGCACCTGGGCCAGCAGCGCAGCATCGGCGGCCTGGAGCCGGCGATCGTCACCCAGGTGGAAAAGAGCGGGATCATGGTGATGACCCGCGACGGCAAGGAAGAAGCCGTGACCTGGGACAGCATGAAATGGGCACGCCCCTTCCTCAGCAACAACAGCATGGGCCCGATGCCGCGCCAGCCCGCCGACGTGGCCCAGGCCGGCGACCAGATCCGCGTGCAGCGCCAGGAAGACGGCACCCTGCGCTTCGTACAGATTCCCGCCGCACAGAGCGCGCTGATCTCCCTGGACCCGAAGGACGGGGCGATCCGCTCGCTGGTCGGCGGCTTCTCCTTCGAGCAGAGCAACTACAACCGCGCGATCCAGGCCAAGCGCCAGCCGGGCTCCAGTTTCAAGCCGTTCATCTACAGCGCGGCCCTGGACAACGGCTTCACCGCCGCCAGCCTGGTCAACGATGCGCCGATCGTGTTCGTCGACGAGTACCTGGACAAGGTCTGGCGACCGAAGAACGACACCAATACCTTCCTCGGCCCGATCCCGCTGCGCGAAGCCCTGTACAAGTCCCGCAACATGGCCTCGATCCGTGTCCTGCAGGGCCTGGGCATCGAGCGGGCGATCAGCTACATCACCAAGTTCGGCTTCCAGCGCGACGAACTGCCGCGCAACTTCTCCCTGGCCCTGGGTACCGCGACAGTCACACCGATGGAAATCGCCGGCGCCTGGAGCGTATTCGCCAACGGTGGCTACAAGGTCAATCCGTACGTCATCGAACGCATCGAGAGCCGCGACGGACAGGTGCTGTACCAGGCCAATCCGCCCCGCGTGCCGGTGGAAGAACAGGTCGCTGCGCCGGATGCGGAGGACGCCGGGAATCCTGGCGACCCCGAGAATCCGGAGAGCGCCGAAGGCGAAGGCTCGATCGAAGCCCAGCAAATCGCCGCCAAGGCCCAGACCACCTTCGAGCCGACCCCGGCCGAGCGGATCATCGATGCCCGTACCGCCTATATCATGACCAGCATGCTGCAGGACGTGATCAAGCGCGGTACCGGGCGTCGCGCCCTGGCGCTGAAGCGCACCGACCTGGCCGGCAAGACCGGCACCACCAACGATTCCAAGGATGGCTGGTTCTCCGGCTACAACTCCGACTACGTGACCAGCGTCTGGGTCGGCTTCGACCAGCCGGAGACCCTGGGTCGCCGCGAGTACGGCGGTACCGTTGCGCTGCCGATCTGGATCAGGTACATGGGCTTCGCCCTCAAGGACAAGCCGATGCACACCATGGCCGAGCCGCCAGGCATCGTCAGCCTGCGCATCGACCCGGTGACCGGCCGTTCGGCCGCGCCGGGCACTCCCGGCGCCTATTTCGAGATGTTCAAGAACGAGGACACCCCGCCCTCGGTCAACGAACTCCCGCCGGGCAGCTTCCCTGGCAGCCCGCTGCCGGATGACGAAGGCGCGCCGATCGACCTGTTCTGAACCGGCGCCTGCGCTTCGTTGACGACGACGGAGCGCGAGGCACAGGCAAAAAGAAACCCCGCCAAGGCGGGGTTTCTTTTTATCCGGCGGATCGATCAGCCGTTGAAGACGTCGTCCACCGATTTCAGCGGATAGTTCTTCGGATACGGCAGGGTAGCCACGCCGGTCTCGATGGCAGCCTTGGCCACGGCATCGGAGACCACGGTGATCAGGCGCTTGTCCATCGGCTTCGGAATGATGTACTCGCGGCCGAATTCCAGCTTGTCCACGCCATAGGCGGCGCAGACGTCCTCCGGGACCGGCTGCTTGGCCAGGTCGCGCAGGGCCAGGGCGGCGGCGATCTTCATCTCTTCGTTGATGCGCGTGGCACGTACGTCCAGGGCACCACGGAAGATGAAGGGGAAACCGAGCACGTTGTTGACCTGGTTCGGATAGTCGGAACGTCCGGTAGCCATGATCACGTCGTTGCGGGTGGCATGGGCCAGCTCCGGCTTGATCTCCGGGTCCGGGTTCGAGCAGGCGAACACGATCGGGTTCGGCGCCATGCGCTTGAGGTCTTCCGGCTCCAGCAGGTTGGCGCCGGACAGGCCGACGAACACGTCGGCGCCCTCCAGGGCGTCGGCCAGGGTGCGCTTGTCGGTCTCGGTGGCGAACACCGACTTGTACTGGTTCAGATCGTCGCGACCGGCGTGGATCACGCCCTTGCGGTCGATCATGTAGATGTTCTCGACCTTGGCGCCCATGCTCACCAGCAGCTTCATGCAGGAGATGGCGGCAGCGCCGGCGCCGAGGCAGACGATCTTCGCTTCTTCCAGCTTCTTGCCGGCCAGTTCCAGCGCGTTGAGCATACCCGCCGCGGTCACGATGGCGGTGCCGTGCTGGTCATCGTGGAACACCGGGATGTCGCACTGCTCGATCAGCGCGCGCTCGATCTCGAAACACTCGGGAGCCTTGATGTCCTCGAGGTTGATACCGCCGAAGGTGATGGAAATACGCTTGACGGTATCGATGAAAGCCTGCGGGCTCTCGGCGTCGACCTCGATGTCGAACACGTCGATGCCGGCGAAGCGCTTGAACAGCACACCCTTGCCTTCCATCACCGGCTTGGAGGCCAGCGGGCCGAGGTTACCCAGGCCGAGAATCGCGGTGCCGTCGGAAATCACTGCCACCAGGTTGCCCTTGCCGGTGTACTGGTAGGCCAGCTCGGCATCGCGGGCGATTTCACGCACCGGCTCGGCGACACCCGGACTGTAGGCCAGGGACAGGTCCCGGGCGGTAGCGGTGGGTTTGGTCAGCTCGACACTCAGTTTTCCCGGACGGGGTTGTGCGTGATATTCGAGGGCAGCGGTTTTAAGATCGGACATTTGGGCACTTCCGCTTTATTGCTTGTTGGACAGACGGGGCGACCGAGCATACGCAAGAAGACGACGCCCCACAAGATCGTCAGGACCCGGCTGTCAAGACCTCTAGCGTACGACTTTAAGCCAATCGCCCGGACGGGGCTCACCGCTCGGATAAAGGTCATTCAGCAGACGCAGACGAGCCACGGAGTCACTCAATGACCCCTCGCCGCCAGCCGCCAATTGCTCCAGCGTCTGCCCCGCCTTGACCTGCACCAGATGCAGGCGTCGCGGCTGCGCCAGGGCCCGCTCCTTGTCGCGCAGCGGACGGAAGCTGCGGATCACGCTGAGGAAGCGGTCGTCCTGGGTCTCCAGGGAACCGACCTTGACCACGCCGACGAACAGGTAGGCGCGGTCGCCCTGGTAGATCACAGCAACCCGTCGCGCCGGGTTGCCTGGCACCACCGCCGTGTAGCCGTTCAGTCCGGCCTGTTTCAGCGACTCTTCCTGGGCCAGCCGTTGCCCGGCATTCTTGCGCAGGAACTCCGCGGGCGTCAGGCGGGAATCATGGGGCACCAGCTTCATGCCGATGAACGACTGCTCGTCCGCCGGATAGCCAAGCAGGGCGCTGGGCTGGTTGAGGATCTTCCAGCCCGCAGGATAGCTCAGGGTGAAGTCCAGCTCGGCATGGTAGAAGTTCTGCCCGCGACGCACCCCGGCCGATGCCGAGTCGCCGAAGGGCATGCCTTCCAGATGACGAAGAAAGACCTCGCGCCCCACTTCCTGCTGTCCGTTGGCCAGTTGCCGAGCCGGGCCGACCACTTCCTGCAGACGCCGGTCGTTGTCCGGATGGGTATCGAACAACCCGTGGTAACCGCCGGCCTGCACCGCCTGGCCATTGCGCGCAGCCTCTTCGCGAGCGAAGTCCTCCTGGTTCTTCAGCACCCGCACCACCTGGATCATCGCCGTCGAATCGTAGCCAGCGCGGGCCAGGTACTGGGCGCCGAGACCATCGGCTTCCAGTTCCATGTCCCGCCCGTAGCCGCGGACGAAGGCCGTGCCGAGCACGTTGGCCAGGTCGCCGGCGGCGCCGACCCCGGTGCCGATCGCCACGGCCTGGCCAAGGATGTTCCAGGCGCTGGCCTGGCTCTGCTGGCGCACGCTGTGGCGCGCCGTGACATGGCCGACCTCATGACCGAGCACCGCGGCCAGTTCGGCCTCGGAGCCAAGGTAGGCGATCAGTCCGCGATGGATATAGATGTAGCCGCCCGGCAGGGCGAAGGCGTTGATGTCCGGCGAGTCGATGACGGTGAAATGGTATTGCAGGTTGCTGCGGTGGCTGCTGCGTGCGACCCGCTCGCCTACCCGTTGCACGTAGGCCTGGAGCTTTTCATCGTTGTAGCGAGGGAACTGCTTGAGGATTTCCTGGTTGTAGCGAGCGCCCATGCCGAGTTCCTGCTGCTCGCTCATCATCACGAAATCGCTCTTGCCGGTGGCCGGGTTCACCGCGCAGCCGCCCAGCGCGCCGACTCCCAGCAACAGCAGCAGGAGCCAGGCGGCCCTCATGGCAACCACTCCAGCATCGCCGGATCGGTCACCGACATCTGCCAGCGCGCCTTGCCGGCCGGCACCGCGCCACGGCGGGAACGATCGACCACCCAGCCACGCACTTCCAGCGAACGTCCCGCCATCTGCATCACCCGTTTCGCATCGAACGCCTTGAGCACCTTCGGCTCGATCCGCAGGACCAACGGACCGTCCATCTCCAGCCAGATACCGCCCCGGTTGCGTTCGACCTCGAGCACCCGCCCGCGGACCACGGCGAAGCCGCTCTGCGCCAGTCGATCGAGCGAAAGCACCGGCGAACGCTTCCATACACCTAGATTAGCCGAACGCGCTGCACGTTCCGCCGCTTGCTGACAGGCCGTCAGCTCGGTGTTCGGCGCGACCGCCACCAGGTAGCCCAGGCCCTCGCCGAGCAGGCGCGCCTCGAGGTTGGCGCCGCTGGCATCGAACAGGTGCGCCAGGGTCCGCCCGTAGTGATCGCGGGCCTGGCGGCCCGGCTGCAGGGCGAGACGCCCGTCGCTGGCCGATACCAGCGCCTGCAGCCGCTGCTTCGCGGCTTCGGCGAAGGGCTCGGTGGTGCGACCGTTGTGCGCCAGCTCAGGCGCGTTGATACCGATCAGCCGCACGCTGCGGCCATCGCGCAGGCGCACGGTATCGCCGTCCACCACCCGCGCCACCTCGACGTTCTGCAAGGCACCGGTAGGCCGGCAGACCTCTGCCGCACCGGCGAAGGCGGAAACCACGGACATGAAAAAGGCGCCCACCAGGGACGCCTTTCTCGGTACAGCGACAAGTAGCATTGCGCGCGTTCGCGGCAAGCGGCTTACTTGGTGGCGCCGAATACGCCGAAACGCTGCTTGAAGCGGTCGATACGGCCGCCGGTGTCCAGCACCTTCTGCTTGCCGGTGTAGAACGGGTGGCATTCGGAGCACACGTCCAGGTGGATCGGCTTGCACAGGGTGGAACGGGTCTTGATGACGTTACCGCAGCTGCAGGTAGCTTCGATAGCTTCGTAAGTCGGATGGATGTCCGCTTTCATGATTCAATCCTCGAGGCGTTGTGTGCCGCCACCCAGCGCGTTTACCAGGCACCGCACGTAATTAAGGGCGTGGATCATACCAGACCGATTCATCTATGCAAGCGACCCCGCCCGCCGGTCGTCTGCTAACATCGCCGGCCCAGTCCTCGTTTCCTTCATCCCCGGAAGCCGCTGAGTGTCAGACCTGATCCTACGCCTAGCCCTGCCTTCGCCACTCCGCCGCCTGTTCGACTACCGCGCGCCCCGCGGCATTCCGCGCAGCGCCCTACAGCCGGGGATTCGCCTGCTGGTGCCGTTCGGGCGCCGGGAGCTGGTTGGCGTTCTGATAGAGATGACGGATCGTTCCGAAGTACCCGAAGACAAGCTCAAGCCTGCCCTCAGGGTACTCGACGCCAAGCCGCCGATGCCGGCGCACCTGCTCGAACTCTGTCGCTGGACCGCCCAGTACTACCAGCACAGCCTCGGCGACACCCTGTCCTGGGCGCTGCCCAACCTGTTGCGCCAGGGCGAGCCGGCCGAGGCGCGCCAGCAGCGCTTCTGGCATGCCACCGCGCAATCCAGCCTCGACGATCCGCGCCTGGCCCGCGCACCGCGCCAGCGCCAGGCCCTGGCGATTCTCAAGCAGCATCCGCACGGGGTGTCCCATGAGTTGCTGAACCAGTTGCAGATAAACAAGGACAGCCTCGACCTGCTCAAGGAAAAAGGCCTGGTCGAACTGGAGGTGCGGCGCCACAGCACCCCGCCGCGCGAAGGCGGCTGGCTGGCCCAGGCGGAGTTGCCGCTGAACCCCGAGCAGCGCGCCGCCTTCGAGGCGGTCCGCGCCAGCCACGGCGGTTTCCATTGCTTCCTGCTGGCCGGGGTCACCGGCAGCGGCAAGACCGAGGTCTACCTGCAACTGATCCGCGAAACCCTGGCCGCAGGCCGCCAGGCCCTGGTGCTGATTCCCGAGATCAACCTGGGTCCGCAGACCCTGGCGCGTTTCGAGCGCCGCTTCAACGCGCGCATCGCCCTGCTGCACTCGGCCCTGACCGACCGCGAGCGCCTCGACGCCTGGCTCGCCGCCCGGGATGGCGAGGCCGATATCGTCATCGGCACCCGCTCGGCACTGTTCACTCCGCTGAAGCGGCCGGGACTGATCATCGTCGATGAGGAACACGACGCCTCCTATAAACAGCAGGACGGCCTGCGCTACCACGCCCGCGACCTGGCACTGGTACGCGCGCGCCTGGAGAACGTGCCGATCCTGCTCGGTTCGGCCACGCCCGCCCTGGAAAGCCTGCACAACGCCCAGGCCGGCCGCTACGGCCTGCTGCGCCTGACCCAGCGCGCCGGTGGCGCGCACCCGCCGAAGTTCATCCGCCTCGACGTGAAGAGCATGCCGCTCGACGCCGGCCTTTCCCGTCCGCTGCAACAGGCTATCGGCGATACCCTGGCGGCCGGCCAGCAGGTTCTGGTGTTCCTCAACCGCCGCGGCTTCGCTCCGACCCTGCTTTGCCACGACTGCGGCTGGATCAGCCAATGCCCGCGCTGCGACGCGCGGATGACCGTGCATCAGGGCAGCGGCGAGTTGCGCTGCCACCACTGCGACCACCGCCAGCGGCCGCCGATGAACTGCCCGCAATGCGGCAAGCTCGACCTGCGCCCGGTAGGCGCCGGCACCGAGCGCGCCGAGGAACGCCTGCGGATTCTCTTCCCGAACCATCCGGTGCTGCGCATCGACCGCGACAGCACCTCGCGCAAGCACG
This sequence comes from Pseudomonas sp. HMSC066A08, assembly GCF_001813025.1. Classification (NCBI taxonomy): domain Bacteria; kingdom Pseudomonadati; phylum Pseudomonadota; class Gammaproteobacteria; order Pseudomonadales; family Pseudomonadaceae; genus Pseudomonas; species Pseudomonas sp. HMSC066A08. The sequence goes on along the minus strand of NZ_KV811299.1, from coordinate 36,271 downwards.
CCATGCGCGACCTCTTCGCCACCATCAACAGCGGTGAGCCATGCATCCTGGTCGGCACCCAGATGCTCGCCAAGGGGCACCACTTCCCACGGGTCACCCTGGTGGCGATCCTCGATGCCGATGGCGGCCTGTTTTCCGCCGACTTCCGCGCCAGCGAACGCATGGCCCAGCAGATCGTCCAGGTCGCCGGCCGCGCAGGACGCGCCGAGGAGCCCGGACGGGTACTGATCCAGACCCACCTGGCCGATCACCCGCTGCTGGTCCAGCTCACCGAGGACGGCTACTTCGCCTTTGCCGAACAGGCCCTCAGCGAACGCCGCGCCGCCGGCCTGCCGCCCTTCGCCCACCTCGCCCTGCTGCGCGCCGAAGCGCACAAGCCGGGCCAGGCGGAAGCCTTCCTCGACAGCGCCTGCAGTGCCGCCGAGCAATTGCTCGAGCAGATGGGCGGACCGGAGGTGGAACTGCTCGGGCCGGTACCCGCGCCCATGGAGCGGCGTGCCGGCAAGCACCGCGCGCAGCTGCTGCTGCAGTGCATGAGCCGGGCGCCGCTGCATCGCTTGCTGACGCCCTGGCTGCAGAGCCTCGAACAGTTGCCCGGCGGGCGCCAGGTGCGCTGGTCACTCGATATCGACCCGATCGACCTGTTCTGAGCGCTTTCCAGGAAGACGCCCCGCTTGACTGGGGTCAGCCGGAATCCGCGATGTCCGGCGCAAACTGTCGGCTAATCGCCGCAACGGTTGGCAACGCCTGTCCGCCCACGGATAATGCGCGGTTCTGAGCCTCGACCGGCCACCCCGCGCACATCGCGGGGACTGAACTTCGGAGCGCCGCATCCGCCGGCCCTTCCCCTGCCCGACCGTCGCGCGCCGCCCCTCTGCCCGCGAGCACGGAGAGAACGATGAAAGACACGATTCGCCAGCTGATCCAGCAAGCCCTCGACCAACTGACCGCGGACGGCACCCTGCCCGCCGGCCTGACCCCGGACATCCAGGTGGAGAACACCAAGGACCGTAGCCACGGCGATTTCGCCAGCAACATCGCCATGATGCTGGCCAAGCCGGCCGGTATGAAGCCGCGCGACCTGGCCGCCAGGCTGGTCGAGGCAATCCCCGCCCACGAGCAACTGGCCAAGGTGGAGATCGCCGGCCCCGGCTTCCTCAACTTCTTCCAGGATCACGTCTGGCTCGCCGCCAGCCTCGACCGCGCCCTCGCCGACGAACGTCTCGGCGTGCGCAAGGCAGGCCCGGCGCAGCGCGTGGTGATCGACCTGTCCTCGCCGAACCTGGCCAAGGAAATGCACGTCGGCCACCTGCGCTCGACCATCATCGGCGACGCCGTCGCGCGCGTCCTCGAGTTCCTCGGCGACACGGTGATCCGGCAGAACCACGTCGGCGACTGGGGCACCCAGTTCGGCATGCTGCTCGCCTACCTGGAAGAGCAACCGGTCGACGCCGAGGCCGAGCTGCATGACCTGGAGGTCTTCTACCGCGCGGCGAAGAAACGCTTCGACGAGTCTCCCGAGTTCGCCGACCGCGCCCGCGAGCTGGTGGTCAAGCTGCAGACCGGCGACCCCGACTGCCTGCGCCTGTGGACCCGCTTCAACGAGATTTCCCTGTCGCACTGCCAGAAGGTCTACGACCGTCTCGGCGTGAAGCTGAGCATGGCCGACGTCATGGGCGAGAGCGCCTACAACGACGACCTCGCCCAGGTGGTCGCCGACCTGACCGCCAAGGGCCTGCTCACCGAAGACAACGGCGCGCTGTGCGTCTTCCTCGAAGAGTTCAGGAACGCCGAGGGCAATCCGCTCCCGGTGATCGTGCAGAAGGCCGGCGGCGGCTACCTCTACGCCACCACCGACCTCGCCGCCATGCGTTATCGGCACAACGTGCTGCACGCCGACCGTGTTCTGTACTTCGTCGACCAGCGCCAGGCCCTGCACTTCCAGCAGGTCTTCGAAGTGGCGCGGCGCGCCGGTTTCGTTCCGGCCGGCATGGAGCTGGAGCACATGGGCTTCGGTACCATGAACGGCGCCGACGGCCGTCCGTTCAAGACCCGCGACGGCGGTACGGTGAAGCTGATCGACCTGCTGGAAGAGGCCGAGAGCCGCGCCTATGCGCTGGTCAAGGAACGCAACGAGCAGCGCGCCGAGCGTGGCGAGGAGCCGTTCGACGAGGTCCAGCTGCGCGAGATCGGCCGGGTGGTGGGGATCGACTCGGTGAAGTACGCCGACCTGTCCAAGCACCGCACCAGTGACTACAGCTTCAACTTCGAACTGATGCTCAGCTTCGAAGGCAACACCGCACCCTACCTGCTCTACGCCTGCACCCGCGTGGCCAGCGTCTTCCGCAAGCTCGGCCAGGGCCGCGAGCAACTGGGCGGGAAGATCGTCCTCGAGCAGCCCCAGGAGCTGGCCCTGGCCGCACAGCTGGCGCAGTTCGGCGACCTGATCAACAACGTCGCGCTCAAGGGCGTGCCGCACCTGCTCTGCGCCTACCTGTACGAGTTGGCCGGTCTGTTCTCCAGCTTCTACGAGCATTGCCCGATCCTCACCGCCGAGGACCCGGCGCAGAAGGACAGCCGCCTGCGTCTCGCCGCGCTGACCGGCCGCACCCTGGAACAGGGCCTGGAGCTGCTCGGTCTGAAGACTCTGGAACGCATGTAATCGAACCCGCCCGAACAGGAGTCCGGGAACCCCCATGGCAAAGAAGAAACCCGCCCCCAAGCGCGGCGCCAGCCGCTACCAGGCGCCCGCCGCGAAGAACGGCGTTCCCGGCTGGGTCTGGCTGGTCGCCGGCCTGGCCATCGGCGGCTTCATCATGTTCCTGATGAAGCTCGAACCCGGGCGCAAGGACGTCCAGCGCGAACGCCCGGACGCCCAGCGCCCGGCCGCCGTGCAGGGTAAGCAGCCGCAGCAGAACGGCCAGGCCCAGCAGCCCGCGCAAACGCAAACGCCGACCCAGGCCAAGCCGAAGTACGAGTTCTACACGCTGCTGCCGGAGTCCGAGGTCGTGGTACCGCCGGAAGCGGTACCGGAGAAGGCCCCGCCGCCACCCACCCCCGCCGAGCTGGCCAAGGCCGACGAAGCGCGGGCCAAGGCCGCACTCGCCGGGCAGGTGCCACCGCCGCTGCCGAAAGCGGTGGTCGCCGCCAGTACGCAGTTCTTCCTGCAGGCCGGCTCGTTCCGCAAGCAGTCCGACGCCGACCGCGTGCGTGCGCAGATCATCCTGCTCGGGCAGTCGGTGAACGTCGAGGCCGGCAACGTCCGCGACGAGACCTGGTACCGGGTGATGGTCGGCCCGTTCAACAGCCGCGACCAGTTGTCCCAGGCACAGAAGACACTGTCCTCCAACGGCTTCAGCAACCTGCTGTTACAGCAACGCAAGGCCCGCTGAGCGCGGGCCACGCCGTGCGTTCCGACGCACGGCGGTGCGTGCGGTTGAAAAGCCGCGGATCGCCCCTATATCTCCCAGCATTCCGGGCATTCGGCCCCGCAGTGTGGAGATTTCCCCCTTGACCACCATCGTATCTGTCCGCCGCAACGGCAAAGTCGTCATGGGCGGCGACGGCCAGGTTTCCCTGGGCAACACCGTGATGAAAGGCAACGCCAAGAAGGTCCGGCGCCTGTATCACGGTCAGGTCCTGGCCGGTTTCGCCGGCGCCACCGCCGATGCCTTCACCCTGTTCGAGCGCTTCGAGCAGCAACTGGAGAAACACCAAGGGCACCTGGTCCGCGCTGCCGTCGAACTGGCCAAGGACTGGCGCACCGACCGCTCCCTGAGCCGCCTCGAAGCCATGCTCGCGGTCGCCAACAAGGATGCCTCGCTGATCATCACCGGCAACGGCGACGTGGTCGAACCCGAACACGGCCTGATCGCCATGGGCTCCGGCGGCGGCTTCGCCCAGGCCGCGGCCCTGGCCCTGCTGCAGCACAACGCCGAGCTGAGCGCTCGGGAAGTCGCCGAGACCGCGCTGAACATCGCCGGCTCGATCTGCGTCTTCACCAACCAGAACCTGACCATCGAGGAGCTGGACAGCGCCGTCTGAAGCGCTCGTCCCCCGCTGGAGTAAACGAATGTCCATGACGCCCCGCGAGATCGTCCACGAACTCAACCGCCACATCATCGGCCAGGACGACGCCAAGCGCGCCGTCGCCATCGCCCTGCGCAACCGCTGGCGACGCATGCAACTGCCGGCCGAGCTGCGCGCCGAGGTCACGCCGAAGAACATCCTCATGATCGGCCCCACCGGCGTCGGCAAGACCGAGATCGCCCGCCGCCTGGCGCGCCTGGCGAACGCGCCGTTCATCAAGGTCGAGGCGACCAAGTTCACCGAGGTCGGCTATGTCGGACGCGACGTCGAGTCGATCATCCGCGATCTCGCCGACGCCGCGGTGAAGATGCTTCGCGAACAGGAGATCCAGAAGGTCAAGTATCGCGCCGAGGACGCCGCCGAAGAGCGCATCCTCGATGCCCTGCTGCCGGCCGCGCGTCCCGCCATGGGCTTCGGCGACGAGCCGGCACGCGAGGACAGCAACACCCGTCAGCTGTTCCGCAAGCGCCTGCGCGAAGGCCAGCTGGACGACAAGGAAATCGACATCGAGGTGGCCGACAACCCGGCCGGCGTGGAGATCATGGCCCCGCCCGGCATGGAGGAAATGACCAACCAGTTGCAGAACCTGTTCTCCGGCATGAGCAAGGGCAAGAAGAAGACCCGCAAGCTTAAGGTCGCCGAGGCCCTGAAGCTGATCCGCGACGAAGAGGCGGTGCGCCTGGTCAACGAGGAAGAGCTCAAGGCACGCGCCCTGGAGGCGGTCGAGCAGCACGGCATCGTCTTCATCGACGAGATCGACAAGATCGCCAAGCGCGCCAACGCCGGCGGCGCCGACGTCTCCCGCGAGGGCGTACAGCGCGACCTGCTGCCGCTGATCGAAGGCTGCACGGTGAACACCAAGCTGGGCATGGTCAAGACCGACCACATCCTGTTCATCGCCTCCGGCGCCTTCCACCTGAGCAAGCCGAGCGACCTGGTTCCCGAGCTGCAGGGCCGCCTGCCGATCCGCGTGGAGCTCAAGGCCCTCAGCCCGAACGATTTCGAGCGCATCCTCACCGAGCCGCATGCCTCGCTCACCGAGCAGTACCGCGAGCTGCTGAAGACCGAGGGACTGGCCATCGAGTTCGCCGAGGACGGCATCAAGCGCCTTGCCGAGATCGCCTGGCAGGTCAACGAGAAGACCGAGAACATCGGTGCCCGCCGCCTGCATACGCTGCTCGAGCGGCTGCTGGAAGAGGTCTCGTTCAGCGCCGCCGACCTGGCCAGCGAGCATAGCGACAAGCCGATCCTGATCGATGCCGGCTACGTCAACAGCCACCTCGGCGAGCTGGCCGAGGACGAGGACCTGTCCCGCTACATCCTTTGACCAACGCCGCCGCCACGGCCAGCACCGTGGCGGCGGGCCGCGCGGCCCCGAACCGGGGTATCCTTGTACTCCGCCCTTCCGCGAGTCCGATGCGATGCGTATCCCTTCCGCCATCCAGCTGCACAAAGCCTCGAAGACCCTGACCCTGCGCTACGGCGAGGATAGCTACGACCTGCCCGCCGAGTTCCTCCGCGTGCATTCGCCCTCGGCCGAGGTCCAGGGCCACGGCAACCCGGTATTGCAGTACGGCAAGCTGAACGTCGGCCTGGTCGGCGTCGAACCCGCCGGCCAGTACGCACTGAAGCTGAGCTTCGACGACGGCCACGACAGCGGCCTGTTCACCTGGGACTACCTGTACGAGCTGGCGACCCGCAAGGACCAGCTATGGGCCGACTACCTGGCGGAGCTGGCCAGCGCCGGCAAGTCGCGCGACCCCGACGAATCGGTCGTCAAGCTGATGCTCTGAAGCGCCGGGCCGAGTGCCCCTTCGCGGCACACGGCATCCAGGCGATTTTTCCCCGCTGCCCCGAACGAGGGCACGTCATTTGCAACATTCGCCCCGCAGACTGCCAGACCAGACATCCGGTCGGCGCGGTCGCCACGGCGAATGTCCTACCCTGCACGGCAGCACCGCTCTAGTCCGCAGGTCGGCCGCTCGCCGGGCCAGACACGCCGGCCACCGATGCTTCTGCCAGCTTGCACGCCAGCGGAAACTCGCGTAACCAAGACGGTGCAGCCCCCTTGTCCGGGTTCCCTTCCCTGACGTGCGTCCGCCCCGCCCTGATACGTGCGGGTGGGCTGGTAGTCGAGCAGTAGCCGGCCGGACACCTGGTCCCCGGTTTCGTTGCGGTCCCCTGTTTCGCCTCGAACAATGGAGCGTTGCCGATGAGTCAGAAGAACAATAACGAGCTTCCCAAGCAAGCCGCGGAAAACACGCTGAACCTGAATCCGGTGATCGGCATCCGGGGCAAGGACCTGCTCACCTCCGCGCGCATGGTCCTGCTCCAGGCGGTGCGCCAGCCGCTGCACAGCGCCAGGCACGTGGCGCATTTCAGCCTGGAGCTGAAGAACGTCCTGCTCGGCCAGTCGGAGCTACGCCCAGGCGACGACGACCGACGCTTTTCCGATCCGGCCTGGAGCCAGAATCCGCTGTACAAGCGCTACATGCAGACCTACCTGGCCTGGCGCAAGGAACTGCACAGCTGGATCAGCCACAGCGACCTGTCGCCGCAGGACATCAGTCGTGGCCAGTTCGTCATCAACCTGCTGACCGAGGCGATGTCGCCGACCAACAGCCTGAGCAACCCGGCGGCGGTCAAGCGCTTCTTCGAGACCGGCGGCAAGAGCCTGCTGGACGGCCTCGGCCACCTGGCCAAGGACCTGGTGAACAACGGCGGGATGCCGAGCCAGGTGGACATGGACGCCTTCGAGGTGGGCAAGAACCTGGCCACCACCGAGGGCGCAGTGGTATTCCGCAACGACGTGCTGGAACTGATCCAGTACCGGCCGATCACCGAATCGGTGCACGAACGCCCGTTGCTGGTGGTGCCGCCGCAGATCAACAAGTTCTACGTCTTCGACCTGTCGCCGGACAAGAGCCTGGCGCGCTTCTGCCTGCGCAACGGCGTGCAGACCTTCATCGTCAGTTGGCGCAACCCGACCAAGTCGCAGCGAGAATGGGGCCTGACCACCTATATCGAGGCGCTCAAGGAAGCCATCGAGGTAGTCCTGTCGATCACCGGCAGCAAGGACCTCAACCTCCTCGGCGCCTGCTCCGGCGGGATCACCACCGCGACCCTGGTCGGCCACTACGTGGCCAGCGGCGAGAAGAAGGTCAACGCCTTCACCCAACTGGTCAGCGTGCTCGACTTCGAACTGAATACCCAGGTCGCGCTATTCGCCGACGAGAAGACCCTGGAGGCCGCCAAGCGTCGCTCCTACCAGTCCGGCGTGCTGGAGGGCAAGGACATGGCCAAGGTGTTCGCCTGGATGCGCCCCAACGACCTCATCTGGAACTACTGGGTCAACAACTACCTGCTCGGCAACCAGCCGCCGGCGTTCGACATCCTCTACTGGAACAACGACACCACGCGCCTGCCCGCCGCGCTGCACGGCGAGTTCGTCGAACTGTTCAAGAGCAACCCGCTGAACCGCCCCGGCGCCCTGGAGGTCTCCGGCACGCCCATCGACCTGAAGCAGGTGACTTGCGACTTCTACTGTGTCGCCGGTCTGAACGACCACATCACCCCTTGGGAGTCGTGCTACAAGTCGGCCAGGCTGCTGGGCGGCAAGTGCGAGTTTATCCTCTCCAACAGCGGTCACATCCAGAGCATCCTCAACCCACCGGGCAACCCCAAGGCACGCTTCATGACCAATCCGGAACTGCCCGCCGAGCCCAAGGCCTGGCTGGAACAGGCCGGCAAGCACGCCGACTCGTGGTGGTTGCACTGGCAGCAATGGTTGGCCGAACGCTCCGGCAAGACCCGCAAGGCGCCCGCCAGCCTGGGCAACAAGTCCTATCCGGCCGGCGAAGCCGCGCCCGGAACCTACGTGCATGAACGATGAAAAGCGACCAACCTGAAGAGCTGCCGCAGGAGCGATCCGCGGCCTCCGCCGACGAAACCCCGCCAGCGCCTCCGGCGCGGCCCCGCGCCGCGCGGAAGCCGGCCAGGCCCCGTATCGCCGAGCCCGCGGCTGCGCCGCCGAGGCCCCCGAGCATGCCCCAGCCCTTCGTCTTCCGGACCATCGACCTCGACGGCCAGACCATCCGCACCGCAGTGCGGCCGGGCAAGGAAGGAAGCACTCCGCTGCTGATCTTCAACGGCATAGGCGCCAACCTGGAACTGGTATTCCCCTTCGTCCAGGCGCTCGACCCGGAACTGGAGGTGATCGCCTTCGACGTTCCCGGCGTCGGCGGTTCCTCGACGCCCAGCGTGCCCTACCGCTTTCCCGGCCTGGCCAAGCTGGCGGCGCGGATGCTCGACTACCTGGACTACGGCCAGGTCAACGCGATCGGCGTGTCCTGGGGCGGCGCGCTGGCCCAGCAGTTCGCCCACGACTATCCGGAACGCTGCAAGAAGCTGATCCTCGCCGCCACTTCGGCTGGCGCGGTGATGGTGCCGGGCAAGCCGAAGGTACTGATGCGCATGGCCAGCCCGCGGCGCTACATCCAGCCCTCCTATGGCGTACACATCGCCCCGGACATCTACGGCGGGGCCTTCCGCCGCGACCCCAAGCTGGCCATGGCGCATGCCAGCAAGGTGCGTTCGTCGGGCAAGCTGGGCTACTACTGGCAACTGTTCGCCGGGCTCGGTTGGACCAGCATCCACTGGCTGCATCGGATCCGCCAGCCGACCCTGGTGCTGGCCGGCGACGACGACCCGATCATCCCGCTGATCAACATGCGCGTGCTGGCCTGGCGCATTCCCAACGCCGAACTGCACGTGATCGACGACGGCCACCTGTTCCTGGTGACCCGCGCCGAATCGGTGGCGCCGATCATCATGAAGTTCCTCGCCGAGGAGCGCCGCCGCGCCGTCATGCACCCTCGTCCGTTCCTGCCCAAGACCGGCTGAATTGCTGCACGGGCAACACCAGGGCAGCAGACACTGCTTCGTCATGGTGCAGGTGCATAGTCAATGCTCCGCAACGGCGCATGGCGCCTGGCTTCGCCGCGACAGCGCAAGCTCTGCGACGCCCCTCCCGGCGTTGTGGTACAGCGCTTGCTGCCCCACTGTCGGGCGGCATCCTCCCTGTTCAGGCAGGTGTGCGGTTCTGCCCCGGGTGAAACGGAATCCACAGGCTATAACTGAGTATTCCGAGCCAGGGGACGATCGCCCGTGGCATCCAGACTGTGGTCCTACGACGGAGTGTGGTCCATGCGAGAAAAGCAGGAATCGGGTAGCGTGCCGGTGCCCGCCGAGTTCATGAGTGCACAGAGCGCCATCGTCGGCCTGCGCGGCAAGGACCTGCTGACGACGGTCCGCAGCCTGGCTGTCCACGGCCTGCGCCAGCCGCTGCACAGTGCGCGGCACCTGGTCGCCTTCGGAGGCCAGTTGGGCAAGGTGCTGCTGGGCGACACCCTGCACCAGCCGAACCCACAGGACGCCCGCTTCCAGGATCCATCCTGGCGCCTCAATCCCTTCTACCGGCGCACCCTGCAGGCCTACCTGGCGTGGCAGAAGCAACTGCTCGCCTGGATCGACGAAAGCAACCTGGACTGCGACGATCGCGCCCGCGCCCGCTTCCTCGTCGCCTTGCTCTCCGACGCCGTGGCACCCAGCAACAGCCTGATCAATCCGCTAGCGGTAAAGGAACTGTTCAATACCGGCGGGATCAGCCTGCTCAATGGCGTCCGCCACCTGCTCGAAGACCTGGTGCACAACGGCGGCATGCCCAGCCAGGTGAACAAGACCGCCTTCGAGATCGGCCGCAACCTCGCCACCACGCAAGGCGCGGTAGTGTTCCGCAACGAGGTGCTGGAACTGATCCAGTACAAGCCGCTGGGCGAGCGCCAGTACGCCAAGCCCCTGCTGATCGTGCCGCCGCAGATCAACAAGTACTACATCTTCGACCTGTCGCCGGAAAAGAGCTTCGTCCAGTACGCCCTGAAGAACAACCTGCAGGTCTTCGTCATCAGTTGGCGCAACCCCGACGCCCAGCACCGCGAATGGGGCCTGAGCACCTATGTCGAGGCCCTCGACCAGGCCATCGAGGTCAGCCGCGAGATCACCGGCAGCCGCAGCGTGAACCTGGCCGGTGCCTGCGCCGGCGGGCTCACCGTGGCCGCCTTGCTCGGCCACCTGCAGGTGCGCCGGCAACTGCGCAAGGTCAGTAGCGTCACCTACCTGGTCAGCCTGCTCGACAGCCAGGTGGAAAGCCCGGCGATGCTCTTCGCCGACGAGCAGACCCTGGAGAGCAGCAAGCGCCGCTCCTACCAGCATGGCGTGCTGGACGGGCGCGACATGGCCAAGGTGTTCGCCTGGATGCGCCCCAACGACCTCATCTGGAACTACTGGGTCAACAACTACCTGCTCGGCAGGCAGCCGCCGGCGTTCGATATCCTCTACTGGAACAACGACAACACGCGGCTGCCCGCGGCGTTCCACGGCGAACTGCTCGACCTGTTCAAGCACAACCCGCTGACCCGCCCGGGCGCGCTGGAAGTCAGCGGGACCGCGGTGGACCTGGGCAAGGTGGCGATCGACAGCTTCCACGTCGCCGGCATCACCGACCACATCACGCCCTGGGACGCGGTCTATCGCTCGGCCCTCCTGCTGGGCGGCCAGCGCCGCTTCATCCTGTCCAACAGCGGGCACATCCAGAGCATCCTCAACCCTCCCGGAAACCCCAAGGCCTGCTACTTCGAGAACGACAAGCTGAGCAGCGATCCACGCGCCTGGTACTACGACGCCAAGCGCGAAGAGGGCAGCTGGTGGCCGGTCTGGCTGGGCTGGCTGCAGGAGCGCTCGGGCGAGCTGGGCAACCCTGACTTCAACCTTGGCAGCGCCGCGCATCCGCCCCTCGAAGCGGCCCCGGGCACCTACGTGCATATACGCTGAAAGATCCGGCCCGGGCGCCTGGAGCCGGGCACCTCCATCCCCAGAAGAAGTCCGGATGAAGACACGCGACCGAATCCTCGAATGCTCGCTGTTGCTGTTCAACGAACAGGGCGAGCCCAACGTCTCGACACTGGAGATCGCCAACGAACTGGGCATCAGCCCGGGCAATCTCTACTACCACTTCCATGGCAAGGAACCGCTGGTGATGGCGCTGTTCGAGCGGTTCCAGGCCGAGTTGGCGCCGCTGCTCGATCCGCCCGAGGAGGTGCGCCTGGGCGCGGAGGACTACTGGCTGTTCCTGCACCTGATCGTCGAGCGCCTCGCCCACTACCGCTTCCTGTTCCAGGACCTGTCCAACCTGACCGGGCGCCTGCCACGGCTGGCTCGCGGCATCCGTACCTGGCTCGGCGCGCTGAAGCGGACCCTGGCCACCCTGCTGGCCCGCCTCAAGGCCGACCGGCAGTTGCGCAGCGACGCGCCGGCACTCGGCCAACTGGTCGAACAGATCACCCTGACCCTGCTGTTCTCCCTGGATTACCAGCGGGTACTGGGCAGCAAGGGCGAGGTGCGCACGGTGGTCTACCAGATCATGATGCTGGTCGCCCCGCATCTGCGCAGCGAGGCCCAGCGCTCGGCGGAAAGCCTGGCGCAGCGCTACCTGGGACCGGAATGAAAAACGCCCGGCGAGTGCCGGGCGTGTGCCTTGCCGCCAGGACTCAGCCCTGGCTGCTCGGCGTCGCCGGAGCGTTCGCTGCCGGAGCGCTGGCAGCCGGTGTGGCGGCGGGGGCAGCGGGCGCGCTCGAAGACGCGGCGGGAGCGGCCGGTTTCGCCGCGGCGGGCTTGGCTGCCGGCTTCTTCGCCGCAGGCTTTTTCGCAGCCGGCTTGGCGGCAGGTTTCGCCGCGGGCTTGGCGGCGGTCGCAGCGGCCGGCTTGGCTGCCGGCTTCGCGGCAGGCTTGGCTGCGGCAGGTTTCGCAGCAGGTTTCGCCGCGGCCTTGGCTGCCGGCTTGGTCGCCGGTTTCGCTGCGGCCTTCGCAGCCGGTTTGGCGGCGGGCTTGGCGGCCGGCTTGGCTGCCGCGGTTTTCGCAGCGGGTTTTTTCGCCGCGGGTTTCGCCGCAGGCTTGGCGGCGGCCTTGGCTGCCGGTTTGGCTGCCGGCTTGGCCGCTGCGGTTTTCGCCGCGGGCTTGGCAGCCGGTTTCGCCGCAGGCTTGGCCGCTGCCTTCGCCGCCGGCTTGACGCTGACGCCGGTGAGTTTCTCGATCTGCCTGGTCAGCGTATCGACCTTGCTGTGCAGCTCCTTCACCTCGTTGCGGCTCGGCACGCCGAGACGCGAGATGGCGCTGTTCAGGCGCTTGTCGAAAGCTTCCTCGAGCTCACTCCACTTGCCGAGCGCACGGTCCCGAACCTCGTCGACCTTGCTCTTCGCAGAGCGGGCGGAAGCCTTCGCCGCACCGACCTGCGCATCCACATCGGACTTCGCTTCTTTTTCAGCCTTCTCGCCGTCTTTCACCAAGGTCTCGAACAGCTTGCTGCCGTCCTTGCTGACCTTCGAGTAGGCCCCCAGACCAGCCAGCCAGATCTGCCGCGAGTATTTCTCGATCTCGCCGATCCAACTGGACTCTTTTTCGCTCTTCTTCTTGCCAGCCATCCTGCTCTCCTTATTGGGTTCTCGCGACACGCTCGAGCACTGCGCTCAGCTCATCCAGCTTAGCAGAGAGTGCTTCGACATCGTTCCGGGAAGGTATGCCTATCCGGTTCAACGTGCTAGCGACACGGCTGTCGAATGCCTGCTCGATCCTGTCGAGCTGGTCTTCGACTTTTCCCTTCACCGAAGAGAGGCCGGTCTTGACACTGTCATTGGCCGAATCGACCTGACTTGTGACCAGCGATTTGCCTTTTTTCTCCAGGGCTTCGCCAGCTTTCACCAATTCCTTGAAGTAGTCGCTGCCTTCGGTGCCCAGGCGGGAATACGCACCCAGGCCGGCAAGCCAGATCTGGCGGGCATAGTGGCGGATCTCGGAGACCAGGGAAGTGGATTCGGAAACGGTCTTTTTCTTCAGGGCAATCTTGGCCATGGGGCACCTCACGCTCGTTGGATTGAAGAAACCGCAGGCGCCGCCGGAACGCTGGCAGCGTGAGAGCAAGGTATCGGGGAAAATTAGAAACCGCATACTAAGCGGAAGATGGGCGCCGCCAGGACGGCGAACGCCCGGCGGGATCAGGCCAGCGCCTTGTCCAGCGCCTTCTCGATCTCGCCCTTGAGCAGGCCGCTCATGGCCGACAGCATCAAGCCGAGCTTGACGTCCACCGCGACCTTGTCCGCCCCTACCGCGATCCTGCCGTCGACACCGCTGCGCTTGAAGGTCAGCTCGTCGCCCTGCCATTCGCACTGCACGCCGTGCTCCTTCGCCAGACGTTCGGCCAGTTTCTCCGCCTTGGCCCGTGCGGCGTCCAGCCCCAGGCTGTGCGGACGTTCGATGTGGATACGCGACATGGATCGACTCCTGATTGCAGATCGGAAAACTATACGCGGCCAGACAAAACACCGCACCCGCGCCGTCGGACGGCGGCACAGCACTTTCCCCACATCCTGTTAGAATGCCCGGCATTCTTTCCAGGTGAGAACGTCATGAACGATCCCCGCAAAGGCGCCGACGCCGAACCCACCACCCACTTCGGCTACCAGAACGTTCCGGAAAGCCAGAAGGCGAAAAAGGTCGCCGAGGTATTCCACTCGGTGGCAGCCAAGTACGACCTGATGAACGACCTGATGTCCGGTGGCATCCATCGCCTGTGGAAGCGCTTCACCATCGAGTTGTCCGGCGTGCGCAGCGGGAACCGCGTGCTCGACATCGCCGGCGGCACCGGCGACCTGACCCGGCAGTTCTCGCGCCTGGTCGGCCCGACCGGCGAGGTGGTGCTGGCCGACATCAACGCCTCGATGCTCAAGGTCGGCCGCGACAAGCTGCTCGACAAGGGCGTCTCCGGCAACGTCAGCTTCGTCCAGGCGGACGCCGAGAAGCTGCCCTTCCCGGACAACCATTTCGACTGCGTGACCATCGCCTTCGGCCTGCGCAACGTCACCCACAAGGACGAAGCGATCCGCTCCATGCTGCGCGTGCTCAAGCCCGGTGGCCGCCTGCTGGTGCTGGAGTTCTCCAAGCCGAGCAGCAACCTGCTGTCCAAGGCCTACGACGCCTATTCGTTCAGCCTGCTGCCGCTGATGGGCAAGCTGGTCACCAACGACTCCGAGAGCTATCGCTACCTGGCCGAGTCGATCCGCATGCACCCCGACCAGGAAACCCTGAAGGCGATGATGGTGGAAGCCGGCTTCGACCGCGTGACCTACCACAACATGACCGGCGGCATTGTCGCCCTGCACCGCGGTATCAAGCCTTAACCGGGGGCGCGCCGATGAGCTCGCTGCTGATCCAGGCCGTGCTGGCCGCCGCCGAAACCGGCATCAATCGCGTCCTGCGCCTCGACGGGACAGCGCTGCCGCGCCTGCGCAGGCTTTCCGCCAAGGTCATCGAGGTCGACTGCCTGAGCCCGCCGCTGCGGGTCTTCATCCTGCCCGCCGGCGACGGCCTGCACTTCGCCGCGCGGCATGAGGCGGAGGTCGACTGCACCCTGCGTGCGCCGGCCGGCAACCTCCTGCACCTGGCCCTGGCGCGCGACAAGACCCGCGTCCTGCACAGCCCGGAGGTCAGCATGGACGGCGACAGTGCGGCCCTGCTGGAACTGGCCGGCATCCTGCAGAGCCTGGAGCTGGACTGGGAGTACGAACTGTCGCGCTGGCTCGGCCCGCTCGCCACCCAGGTGCTCGGCAGCGGCCTGCGCGACGCTTCGCGCTGGAGCGCGCAGAGCCTGCACAGCCTGCGCCTGAACCTGGCCGACTACCTTGCCGAGGAAAGCCGCACGCTGGTCGGCCAGCACGAAGCCGAAGCCCGCTTCGCCGAACTGGACCAGCTGAAGCTGGCCCTCGATCGTCTCGACGCGCGCGTCGGACGCCTCAGCCAAAAGACCAAGCCCGACGCATGAAGCTCCTCGCTTTCCGCCGCCTCCTGCGCATCCAGCGCGTCGTCATCCGCTACCGCCTGGACGACCTGATCCTCGAACTGCCGATGCTGCCCTGGTGGCTGCGCCTGCTCGGTGCCACCCTGCCCTGGCGCTGGCTGCCGCGGCGCAAGCTGGAACTGACCCGCGGCGCGCGCCTGCGCCTGGCGCTGCAGGACCTCGGACCGATCTTCATCAAGTTCGGCCAGATTCTCTCCACCCGCCGCGACCTGCTGCCCGACGACATCGCCAACGAACTGGCCTGGTTGCAGGACAAGGTGCCGCCCTTCCCGCCGGAGCTGGCGGTCAAGCGCATCGAGGAACAGCTGGGCGCGAAGATCGAACAGGTCTTCGCCCGCTTCGAACGCGAACCGCTGGCCTCCGCCTCGGTGGCCCAGGTCCACGCCGCGCGCCTGAAGAGCGGCGAGGAAGTGGTGGTGAAGGTGATCCGGCCGAACCTGGAACCGGTGATCCGCTCCGACATCGCCTGGCTGTTCATCCTCGCCCGCCTCGCCGAGCGGGTCTCCAGCGAGGCGCGGCGCCTGCACCCGGTGGAAGTGGTCAGCGACTACGAGAAGACCATCGTCGACGAACTCGACCTGCTCCGCGAGGCGGCCAACGCCTCGCAGCTGCGACGCAACTTCGAAGGCTCGCCGCTGCTCTACGTGCCACAGGTCTACTGGGACTGGTGCCGGCCCAAGGTGCTGGTGATGGAGCGCATCTACGGCATCCCGGTGACCGACCTGGAAACCCTGCGCGACCAGCGCACCGACTTCAAGGCACTGGCCGAGCGTGGCGTGGAGATCTTCTTCACCCAGGTGTTCCGCGACAGCTTCTTCCATGCCGACATGCACCCCGGCAACATCTTCGTCAGCACCCGCGCGCCCTGGAGCCCGCAATACATCGCGGTGGACTGCGGCATCGTCGGCAGCCTGACCGACGAGGACCAGGACTACCTGGCGCGCAACCTGATCGCCTTCTTCAAGCGCGACTACCGCAAGGTCGCCCAACTGCATATCGACTCCGGCTGGGTCCCGGCGGAAACCAAGGTCAACGACTTCGAGGCAGCGATCCGTACCGTCTGCGAACCGATCTTCGAGAAGCCGCTGAAGGACATCTCCTTCGGCCAGGTCCTGCTGCGTCTGTTCCAGACCGCGCGTCGTTTCAACATGGAGATCCAGCCGCAACTGGTGCTGCTGCAGAAGACCCTGCTGAACATCGAAGGCCTCGGCCGCCAGCTCTACCCGGAACTCGACCTGTGGGCCACCGCCCAGCCGTTCCTGGAGCGCTGGATGCGCGAACGGGTCAGCCCGAAGCAACTGCTGCGCAATTTCCAGCAACAGGTCGAGCAGGTGCCGCACCTGTCGCAAATGGCCCGCGATACCCTCGAACGCCTGTCACAACCGCACGCCCACAATGCGCCGCCGCCGGAGTGGAAAGGTTCCCGCCACGACTGGCTCGGGCGCCTGGTGGGCGCGGTGCTGCTGGTCGGCGCCGCCGAGGTCGGCCTGGGCCAGCAGCTGGAAGCCTGGCCGGCGTGGGTGATGCTGGCCGGCGGGGTGTTCCTGATCCTGCGCCGCTAGCGTCGCGCACGGCCACTAGGCCCGCGCCGATAGCCAGTCGCGCTCCCGGCTGGCACACTACTCCCATTTCCGCCGGAAACGCGCGCAACGTACCGGCAACGAACGTGGAAAGACCATGAAAGACTGGCTGGATGAGATTCACTGGAACGCCGACGGCCTGGTCCCGGCGATTGCCCAGGATCACGAGACCGGGCGCGTGCTGATGATGGCCTGGATGAACCGCGAGGCGCTGGCCCTGACCGCCAGCGAGAACCGTGCAATCTATTGGTCGCGTTCGCGTGGCAAGCTGTGGCGCAAGGGCGAGGAGTCCGGGCATGTGCAGAAGCTGCACGAACTGCGCCTGGACTGCGACGCCGACGTGGTCATCCTGATGGTCGAGCAGGTCGGCGGGATCGCCTGCCATACCGGCCGGGAAAGCTGTTTCTACCGCGTCTTCGAGAACGGCGCCTGGAAGACCGTCGATCCGGTGCTGAAGGACCCGGACGCCATCTACGAACACGCAGGACACCACCATGAGTGACACCCTGACCCGCCTGGCGGCGGTGCTCGAGGAGCGCAAGAACGCCGCGCCCGATAGCTCCTACGTGGCCAGCCTGTACCACAAGGGCCTGAACAAGATCCTGGAGAAGGTCGGCGAGGAGTCGGTGGAAGCCATCATCGCCGCCAAGGATGCCGCGGCCAGCGGCGACTGCCAGGACCTGATCTACGAAACCGCCGACCTCTGGTTCCACTCGCTGGTGATGCTCTCGGCCCTCGGCCAGCATCCGCAAGCCGTGCTGGACGAACTGGAGCGCCGCTTCGGCCTTTCCGGCCACGCCGAGAAAGCCGCCCGCCAACCATCGGCCTGAACCTACACATTGCGAGGAATACGACATGGGCATTTTTGACTGGAAACACTGGATCGTCATCCTGATCGTCGTGGTACTGGTGTTCGGCACCAAGCGCCTGAAGAACCTCGGTTCCGACGTCGGCGAAGCGATCAAGGGCTTCCGCAAGGCGGTGAACACCGAGGAAGACGACAAGAAGGACCAGCCCGCCGCCCAGCCGGCCCAGCCGCTGAACCAGCCGCACACCATCGACGCCCAGGCGCAGAAGGTCGAAGAGCCGGCGCGCAAGGACTGACGGGTAGCCATCGATGTTCGGAATCAGCTTCAGCGAACTGTTGCTGGTCGGGCTGGTCGCCCTGCTGGTGCTCGGCCCCGAGCGCCTGCCGGGCGCCGCGCGTACCGCCGGCCTGTGGATCGGCCGCCTGAAGCGCAGTTTCAATACCATCAAGCAGGAAGTGGAACGGGAAATCGGCGCGGACGAGATCCGCCGGCAACTGCACAACGAGCACATCCTCTCGATGGAGCGCGAAGCGCAGAAGCTGCTGGCCCCGCTGACCGGCCAGACTCCCCCGCAGGAGACCCCGCCGCCGGCGGCCGAGAACCCGGCACCGAGCGTACCCACGCCGCCGCCGACCAGCACGCCTGCGGTTCCGCCCGCGGACGCCGCGGCACCGCCGGCAGTCGCTGCCTCCACTCCCCCTTCGCCACCGTCCGAGACGCCGCGTAATCCATGAGCGCCGATAAACCCGAGCAGCCCGAGCACGACCAGGAAATGCCCCTGGTCTCGCACCTGACCGAACTGCGTACGCGCCTGCTGCGCAGCGTGGCGGCGATCTTCCTGATCTTCGCCGGCCTGTTCTACTTCTCGCAGAAGATCTACACCCTGGTCTCCGAGCCGTTGCGCCGCTTCCTTCCGGAAGGCACCAGCATGATCGCCACCGACGTCGCCTCGCCGTTCCTCGCGCCGTTCAAGCTGACCATGGTGGTGGCGCTGTTCCTCGCCATGCCGGTGATCCTCGCGCAGGTCTGGGGCTTCATCGCGCCCGGCCTGTACAAGCACGAGAAGCGCGTGGCGCTGCCGCTGCTGGTGTCCAGCATCATCCTGTTCTACGCCGGGATGGCCTTCGCCTATTTCCTGGTGTTCCCGATGATCTTCCATTTCTTCGCCAGCGTGACGCCCGAGGGCGTGGCGATGATGACGGACATCAACAGCTACCTGGACTTCGTCCTGACCCTGTTCTTCGCCTTCGGCGTCGCCTTCGAGATCCCGGTGGCCACGGTGCTGCTGATCTGGATCGGGGTGGTCGACGTCGAGTACCTGAAGAAGATCCGCCCGTACGTGATCATCGGCTGCTTCGTGGTCGGCATGGTCCTGACCCCGCCGGACATCTTCTCCCAGACCATGCTCGCGGTGCCGATGTGGCTGCTGTTCGAAATCGGCCTGCTGTTCGGCCGCCTGGTACGCAAGCGCGGCGAGCATCCGGACGACCAACCGGCCAGCGACGGCGACCAGCCTCCGGCCACCCGCCCGTGAACCTGCTGCTCCTCGACGACGCCGACTTCGTGTCGGCGGATCGTGCGGTCCTGCACGATCGCCGCCTCAGGCACCTGCACGAAGTACACCGCGCCGAGAACGGCGACACCCTGCGGGTCGGCCGCCTCGGCGGCTGGATGGGCGAAGGCCGCCTGCTGAAGCTCGACGCCAGCGAGGCGACCCTGGAGGTACGCTTCGACCAGCCGCCGCCGGCCAAGCTGCCGATCACCCTGCTGCTGGCCTTGCCGCGACCGAAGATGCTCCGCCGGGTGTTGCAGACCATCGCCGCGATGGGCGTACCGAAGCTGGTGCTGCTGAACAGCTACCGCGTGGAAAAGAGCTTCTGGCAGACCCCGTTCCTCGACCCGGCGGCGATCCGCGAGAACCTGGTCCTCGGCCTGGAGCAGGCCCGCGATACGGTGCTGCCGGAAATCATCGTCGAGAAGCGTTTCAAACCCTTCGTCGAAGACCGCCTGCCGGCCCTGGCCGCCGGCAGCCTAGGCCTGGTCGGCCATCCCGGCCCCTGGCCGGCCTGTCCGCGCGCGGTGGAGAAGCCGGTGACCCTGGCGATCGGCCCGGAAGGCGGTTGGATTCCCTACGAGGTCGACAAGCTGCGCGAAGCCGGACTGCATCCGGTGCAGCTCGGCGAACGCATCCTGCGCGTGGAAACCGCGGTCAGCGCCCTGCTTGCGCGGTTGTTCTGAAAAACTCCGGTAAAAGACTGAAGGTTTTCCCCGCCCGGCCGACATCCTCTGTCGCGCAGGGCTCCGCACGACAACCATAAGACCTCGCCCGCCGGCCACGTACCGGCCCTCCGCGCCCGCACGCCGGGCGCGACGACGCTGAGCCATTACCTGTTCCGCCACGCCATGGGACTGCCAACCCAGGGTGTCGCACTGCCTGGAGTAATGACGATGTACGATTGGTGGGTTCTCCAACTGGCCAAGCTGAGCGTCAGCCGCAAGCTGATGGTCGGTTTCGGTGTCCTCCTCGCGCTGCTTCTGCTGGTAGTGATCAGCAGCAACCGCACCCTCACGCACCAGACAGCCCTCAGCGAGCAGCTCGCCGAAGTCGCCAGCCTGATGGAGCAGGCCCAGCAAGCCGAACAAGGCCGCCTGGCATTCGAAGCCGGCAGCGACCCGCGCCAGGCCGAGCAGGTCCGCCAGACCCTGTCCGGCATGCTCCAGCGCCTGCAGGCGCTGCGCGACAGCGAGCTCGACCCGGCCGCCCTGGCCCACCAGGCCGAAGCCATCGAAGCCTACCGCAAGGCCTTCGACGACCTCGCCGCAGCCGATCAGCAACGCAGCACCGCCCGTGGTGTGCTGGTGGGCACTGCACAGCAGGCGCTGGACAGCTTCGCTCGCCTCGAGGAACTGATGGACGCCAGCCTTGCGCAGCAGGCCGGCGACCCGCAGGCGTTGCAACGCAGCCGTGCGGTGGCCGACCTGCACCAACAGTTGCTCATGGTGCGTTACCAGGTGCGCGGCTACGTCTTCGAGCGCAGCAAAAAGGCCGAGCAGGCCGCGTTCGCCGCGTTCGACGCCCTCCGTCAGGCCGGCACGACGCTGCGTGGCCAATTGCCCGGCGAGGCCGATGCGGCGCTGGAACAGGCCATGCGCAGCCTCCAGGGCTATCGTGGCGGGATCGAGCAGTTCCGTACCGGCGTCGGCCGCACGCGCCAGGCGCAGCAAGCGATGCAGAGCAGCACCCAGGATATGGCCCGGGCCGGCCAGACCCTCACCGAAGCCGGTCGCCAATTGCGCGAGAGCACCGCCAGCCGCGACCGCGCCAGCCTCTGGCTGATCGCCGCGCTGGCCCTGGCCTTCGGCTGCGTCGCCGGCTGGGCGATCAACCGGCAGATCGTCCGGCCGCTGGACGAAGCCCTCGCGCAGGCCGAGGCCATCGCCGCCGGCGACCTTGGCAAGCGTCCGCAGAATCCCCTGACCCTCCAGCGCCGCGACGAACTGGGCCAGTTGCAGCGAGTCATGCAGCGCATGGGCGACAGCCTGCGCGAGCTGGTCGGGCGGATCGGCGACGGCGTCAGCCAGTTGGCCAGCTCCGCCGAGGAACTCTCGGCGGTCACCGAGCAGACCCGCGCCGGGGTCAACAGCCAGAAAGTGGAGACCGACCAGGTCGCCACCGCCATGCACGAGATGGCCGCCACCGTGCAGGACGTCGCGCGCAACGCCGAACTGGCTTCCCAGGCCGCTCGCCAGGCCGACGAAGAGGCGCGCCAGGGCGACGCGGTGGTCGACCAGGCGGTGACCCGCATCGAGCGCCTGGCTAGCGAGATGGACGTTTCCAGCGAAGCCATGGCGCGCCTGAAGAACGACAGCGAGCAGATCGGCAGCGTCCTCGACGTGATCAAGTCGGTGGCCGAGCAAACCAACCTGCTGGCGCTCAACGCAGCCATCGAAGCGGCACGCGCCGGCGACGCCGGACGCGGCTTCGCGGTGGTCGCCGACGAGGTCCGCGGCCTGGCCCAGCGCACCCAGCAGTCCACCGCCGAGATCGAGGGCCTGATCCAGCGTCTCCAGCAGGGCGCCGGCGAAGCCGCCGAACGCCTGGAGAACAGCCGCTCGCTGACCGCCAGCACGGTGGAACTGGCGCGCCGCGCCGGCGCCGCGCTGGACAGCATCACCCGCACCGTCTCCGACATCCAGAACATGAACCTGCAGATCGCCACTGCCGCGGAGCAACAGAGCACGGTGGCCGAGGAGATCAACCGCAGCGTCCTCAGCGTGCGCGATGTCGCCGAACAGTCGGCCGCCGCCAGCGAGCAGACCGCCGCCTCCAGCGGCGAACTGGCGCGCCTGGGCACGCAGTTGCAGGCGCAGGTGGGACGCTTCCGCCTGTAACATCCCGAGAGGATCCTCCTTGCATCGGCAGCTCCTCCCGTCCATCGAAAGCGGACAGGAGGGGCACCTTTGCGTAGGATCAGGCTTTCGCCTTTTGGGAGATGACGCCATGCGCCCGATGACCATCGATATCGACGAACTGGCCTTCGCCCTGGATACCCCGGGAATCGACCACTACCTCGACCTGTACAGCGGCAAGGTGCTGCTGATCTCCGCCGAGGCGCCCGATCCCGAACTGGACGCATTGCTGGAAAACGAGCCGGAACGCCTGCTGCTGATCGACCCGCTGAGCACCACCCAGTCGCTGGGACTGATGCAGGATTTCCTCCGCGAGGTGGAAGAGCCGCACGCCTATGCGACGCTCGCCAACGCGCTGCAGGGCCGCAAGCCGTTCAAGGCCTTCAAGCACTCCCTGATGGAGTACCCGGAACTGTTGCAGGACTGGTACCGCTACCAGAACGAGCGCCTGCGCGAATGGGCGCTGGACTGGCTGGAGGACAACGATATCCAGCCGGCCGCGCGGCAGGGCCCGACGTCGCTCCTGCCGCCGCCGGGCAAGCCGTTCGCCTAGCGCGGTACTAGAGGACCTGGCGGAGGAAGGCCTGGGCCCGCGGGTCCTGCGGATTGTCGAAGAACTGCGCCGGCGGCGCGTCCTCCAGCAGCTTGCCGTGGTCGAAGAACAGCACGCGGTCGGCCACTTCGCGGGCAAAGCCCATCTCGTGGGTCACGCAGACCATGGTCATGCCTTCCACGGCCAGGGTCTTCATGACGTCGAGGACTTCGCCGACCATCTCCGGATCGAGCGCCGAGGTCGGTTCGTCGAACAGCATCACCTTGGGGTCCATGCACAACGCGCGAGCGATCGCCACGCGCTGCTGCTGGCCGCCGGACAGGCGCGAGGGATATTCGTCGGCCTTCTGCCCGATGCCGACCTTGGCCAGCAGCGCCCGCGCCTTGGCCTCGCGCTCGGCCTTGCCGCGCTTGCGCACCACGCGTTGGGCCAGGCAGAGGTTGTCGAGCACGGTCATGTGCGGGAACAGGTTGAAATGCTGGAACACCATACCGACTTCGCGGCGGTAGGCATTGATGTCGGTCCTCGGGTCGGCCAGGTCGACGCCGTCGATGCTCACCGAGCCTTCGTCGAACTCCTCCAGGCCGTTCAGGCAGCGCAGGAAGGTCGACTTGCCGGAACCGGACGGACCGATCACCACCAGTACCTCGCCCCTGGCCACGTGGGTACTCACGTCGTCCACCGCGCGCACTACCTGGCCGCGGGTATCGAAGACCTTCAGCAGGTTGCGTACTTCAATCACTTTGTCCGAGCCTCCGCTCCAGTCGGGATGCCATGTGCGAAAGGGGCAGGTTCAACAACAGGTACAACGCGGCGACGCAGAACCAGATCTCGAAGGTGGAGAACGAGGTGGTGATCGCCTCGCGGCCGCTCTTGGTCAGTTCGGTGATGGCGATCACCGAGACCAGCGAGGTGTCCTTGACCAGGCTGATGAACTGCCCGGCCAGCGGCGGCAGCACGCGCTTGAAGGCCTGCGGCAGGATCACGTAGCGCATCGACTGGCCGGCGTTCAGGCCCAGGGAGCGGGCGGCCTCGTTCTGCCCGCGGGCGATGGACTGCACGCCGGCGCGGATGATCTCGGCCACGTAGGCGCCGGTGAACAGCGCCAGCGCCGCGACCCCGGCGAACTCGCGGGACAGGTTGAGCACGGTGCCGATGAAGAAGTAGAAGATGAAGATCTGCACCAGCAACGGCGTGCCGCGCACCAACTCGACGTAGATCGTCGACAGGTCGTGCAGGGTCGGGTTCTTCGACAGCCGGCAGAGGCCGGCGACCAGGCCGATAGCCAGACCGATGGCACCGGACACCAGCGATAGCCACAGCGTGGTCCACAGGCCCCAGAGCAGTGGGCCGGCGGCCCAGTGGCGGGTCACCCCGACCGCGTCGCCCTCGGCCACGTCGTCGCCTTCGGAGAATTGCAGGCTGTCCTGGGCGACGGTCACGACCTGCTTCTCGCCGCTCTCGCCGAGCAGCGTGACGCGCGCGTCCCTGCCCTGTTCCTCGATAGCCTCGACCCGGCCGATCTCATTGGCCCGCAACGGCTCCTCGGCCTGGTAGGCGAAGTACTGCGGAACGCGGTTCCAGCGCCATTCATAGGAAATCAGCGAGGTGGAGAACCACAGCGCCCAGGCCAGGACCAGCAGGATCAGCCCGGTCAGCAGGTGCCAGGGCCAGACGGAACGTTTCTTCTTGGTCACGGAAACTCTCTCGAACGATGGAATGCGCAGGCACGACGGCCCCCTTCGCGGGGGCCGTCAGCGGTTCATTCCATTTCCTTCAGCCACTCGGTGTTCTTGAACCACTTGTCGTGGATGCGCTGATAGGTGCCGTCTTCGCGGATCTGATGGAGGAAGTTGTTGATGAAGTTGATGCTGTCGTAGTCGCCTTTCTTCAGGCCGAACGCCAGCGGCTCGTAGGTGAACGGCTGGTCGAGGTAGACCAGCTTGCCGGCGCCGAACTTGCTCACCGCCACCACGTTGTAGGGCGAGTCGTAGATGAAGGCGTCGGCCTTGCCGTTGACCACGTCCATCACCGCTTCAGGCTCGTTGTCGAAGCCGTGGTACTTGGCCTTGCTGATCAGCTTGCGGGCAACGATCTCACCGGTGGTGCCGATCTTCGAGGTGATGCTGTACTGCGGATCGTTCAGGTCCTTGTAGGACTTGATCTTGCCTTCCAGCTCCTTGCGCACCAGCAGGGTCTGGCCGACCACGATGAAGGGCTCGGAGAAGTTCAGGCGCAGGTTGCGTTCCTGGGTCAGGGTCATGCCCGAGCCGATCATGTCGAACTTGTCGGTCAGCAGCGCCGGGATGATGCCGTCGTAGCTGGTGGAGACCAGCTCCAGCTTGACGCCCATCGACTTGGCCATGGCCTTGAGCAGGTCGACTTCGAAGCCGATGATCTGGCCACGCTTGTTGGTCATCTCGAACGGCATGTAGGTCGGGTCCATGCCGACCCGCAGGGTGCCGCGCTTGACCGCGTCCTCCACCGCGCCGGCCGCCTGGACCGAAGCCACGCCCACCAGGGCGCAGACGCCCAGAACCAATGAAGCAAGATACTTTTTCATTCCCCAATCCCCAGCAGTCTTAGAAACACAGTCGTCGAACGGATGCTCTCGTCGTGTCGCCGTCCCGGGCGGGCAGCAGGCCATGACCGGCTGCGCAAAAGGCGGCCGATAGTACCTCAGCTGGCGAACGATACGAGACTTTCTGGATTGCCGGCGCAGGGTAACAGCAGCGCCGCACGGGGAAAACAGGCAAGAAACAGACCACGCCCCCGGCGGCGTTCCGCCGGGGGCGTGGGATCAGGACTGGGCGGCGGGCAGCAGGCCGGCGTCGCCGGGCACTACCTGGGCCAGCGGTACGCTGGCGGCGTGGGGGTCGTCCGCCTCGGCCTTGCGCCAGCGGCCGAGCCAGTCGTCGCGGTCCTCTTCCCAGACCCGCGTATGCAGGCGCGAAAGTGCTACCGGGTCACTCAACAGGGCCAGGCGCGTGGCGCCGTCGAGCTGTTCCGGGCCCTTCTCGATGGCCTTGCCGATACGCTCGCCGCGCACCGTCTCGATGGCTTGCGCTCGGTTGTGGCGAGCCGTGCCCATGGCGCAGGCCAGGGCGTTGAGCAACGGATCGACGGCGGCCTTGAGGAAGCCATCCTTGAGCGCATGCCAGCGGTTCTCGTAGGTGTACTCGTCGGTGGCGCGCAGCTCGCGCGGCGTGTCGTACTCCTCCGGGATCAGGAACAGCTTTTCATCGCGGGCGCGCAGGCCCAGCTTCACCCGGCTGGAGATCACCGATACCGGGATCGACAGGATCAGCGAACCGACGATCGGCGACAGCCACCACAGGAAGCGCGGGTTGAGCCAGGCCACCAGCAGGGTCCAGGCGATACCCAGCAGGGTCTGCATGCCGTGCCGGCGGATCGCCTCGCTCCAGGGCGTGGCGTCGTCGTCGCGCTGCGGCGAGTTCCACTGCACCGACCAGCCGAGGAAGGCGGCCAGCACGAAGCGGGTGTGGAAGAGCATGCGCACCGGCGCCAGCAGCACCGAGAAGAACATCTCCAGGAGCATGCTCAGGGTCACCCGGATCACCCCGCCGAAACCCTTGGCGCCCTTGGCCCAGATCAGCATTACGCTGAGCAGCTTGGGCAGGAACAACAGGGTCAGGGTGGTGGAGAACAACGCGATGGCCTTCTCCGGATGCCACTGCGGCCAGATCGGGAACAGCTGCCGCGGTTCCAGGAAGTACTGCGGCTCCATCAGTTGGTGCACCGCCAGCAGCGCGGTGGAAAGCACCAGGAAGAAAAACCACAACGGCGCCGACAGGTAGGACATGACCCCGGTGAGGAATACCGCGCGGTGCACCGGGTGCATGCCCTTGACCAGGAACAGGCGGAAGTTCATCAGGTTGCCGTGGCACCAGCGGCGGTCGCGCTTGAGTTCGTCGAGCAGGTTCGGCGGCAGTTCTTCGTAGCTGCCGTCGAGGTCATAGGCGATCCACACGCCCCAGCCGGCACGGCGCATCAGCGCAGCCTCGACGAAGTCGTGGGACAGGATCGCGCCGGCGAACGAGCCCTTGCCCGGCAACGGCGCCAGGGCACAGTGGTCGATGAAGGGCTGCATGCGGATGATCGCGTTGTGGCCCCAGTAGTGCGACTCGCCGAGTTGCCAGAAGTGCAGGCCGGCGGTGAACAGCGGGCCGTAGACGCGGGTGGCGAACTGCTGCATGCGCGCATACAGGGTGTCCATGCCGGACGCCTTCGGCGCAGTCTGGATGATCCCCGCCTCAGGATTGGCCTCCATCAGGCGCACCAGCTTGGCCAGGCAGTCGCCGCTCATCACGCTGTCGGCGTCCATCACCACCATGTAGCGGTAGTCGCCGCCCCAGCGCCGGCAGAAGTCGTCGATGTTGCCGCTCTTGCGCTTCACCCGGCGCCGGCGACGACGGTAGAAGATCTTGCCGAAGCCCTTGGTCTCGCGGCACAGCTCGAGCCAGGCCTGCTGCTCGGCGACGGCGATATCCGGGTCGTTGGTGTCGCTCAGGACGAAGAAGTCGAAGCGCTCCATCTCGCCGGTGGCGGCCATCGACTCGACGGTCGCCCGCAGGCCGGCGAATACCCGCGGCACGTCTTCGTTGCAGATCGGCATGACGATCGCCGTGCGGGCATCGGCGGCGATCGGCTCGCTGCCGGCGCTGCTGCCGGATATCCGGTAGCGGTCGCGCCCGGTGAGCAGCTCCCAGAAGCCCATCAGCGCGGTCCAGAAGCCGGCCGAGACCCAGCAGAAGAGGATCGCGAAGAGCGCCAGGATGCCGAACTGGATGACATAGGGCAGCACCTGCTGGACGGTATCCAGCAGGCTCTGCTGGGCCAGTTCCTCCAGGTCGACGAAGGCCCAGCCCTGGTAGGGCAGGATGCCTTTCATGTAGTAGGTGGCGACCGAGGTTTGCGCCAGCATCAGCAACAGCAGGATGAACCGGCGCAGCGAGCCGACCCGCTGCCAGCGGGCCCGCGGCAGGGCGCGCTTGGGCTTGGGCGGGTTGCTGCGTCCGGTCAGCCGACGCCAGCCACGCACCAGGATGTTGGTGCGCCAGGGCTCGGGAATCACCTTGGTACGGCGGATCGGCGGGGAAATCTTGAGGAAGGTGCGACCCTGGGCGTCGACGCCGAACATCTCGGCGTCGTCCAGCTCAGGGGTGCCCAGCTGCAGGCGGGCGCGTACCGAGGCCAGGGCGGGATCGCCGCCGGCATCGGCAGCGGCGCCTTCCGCTCCCGCCAGGCGAGCGTGCAGCTCGGAGAAGGAAGCGGATTCGCCAAGCCGCTCCCGCTCCTCTTCCGCCAGGGGAAGATGAGCGAGGTAGTCGGCCAGCGGTGCTTTCGTAGTGGATGGGTTATTCATCGGCAGGCAGCTGATAGCTCCAGGTTTCGCTCAATGGCTTCTGCGCCTCGTCGACCAGCGCCGCGCGCATTTCCACCGGCTTCTTCGGATCCTTGACCTTGATCCGCAGCGTCAGGCGCCAGCCTTTCAGGACCGGGTTGTAACGCAGGCTGTTCTCCACCACCTCGGCGTTGCTGTCGGTGCTGACCTGGGTGGTCACCGGCGCGTCCGGCGCCAGGTCCTTCAGGGCCGGCCCTTCGAAGTCGACGACCAGGGCGGTGCTGCCGTCCTGCTGGCGGATCAGGTTCTTCTGCTTCACGTCGCCGACCGAGCGCATGGTCTGCTTGACCCAGGAGGATTTCGGGTCGTGCAGCTCGTCTTCATCCATGGTCCAGTGCAGGCGGTAGGCGAAGTCCAGCGGCTTTCCGACCTCGGGCTGGGTCTCGGGGTTCCAGAACGCGACGATATTGTCGTTGGTTTCGTCCGGGGTCGGGATTTCCACCAGTTCCACGGTGCCCTTGCCCCAATCGCCCTTCGGCTCGATCCAGGCGCTCGGACGCAGGTCGTAGCGGTCGTCCAGGTCTTCGTAGCGGGAGAACTCGCGGCCGCGCTGGAGCAGGCCGAAGCCTTTCGGGTTCTCCACGCTGAAGGTGCTCACCGACAGGTGCTTCGGGTTGTTCAGCGGGCGCCACAGCCACTCGCCGTTGCCGGCATGGATCTGCAGGCCGCTCGAGTCATGCAGCTCGGGCCGGAAGTTGTGCTGCTCGGACGGCTGGTTGGAGCCGAACAGGTACATGCTGGTCAGCGGCGCCAGACCCAGTTTGCTGACCTTGTCGCGGAGGAACACGCGGGCCTGGACATCCATCACCGCCTCCTTGCCCGGACGCAGCACGAAGCGGTAGGCGCCGGTGGCACGCGGCGAGTCGAGCAGGGCGTAGATCACCAGTTGCTTGTCCTGCGCCTTCGGCCGCTCGATCCAGAATTCGCGGAAGCGCGGGAACTCTTCGCCCGAAGGCAGCGCGGTATCGATGGCCAAGCCGCGCGCCGACAGACCGTAGACCTGGCCCTTGCCGACCACGCGGAAGTAGCTCGCGCCGAGGAAGGTGGCGATCTCGTCCTGCTTGTCGGCCTTGTTGATCGGATAGAGCACGCGGAAACCGGCATAGCCGAGATCCTTGGTGGCATTCTCGTCGAACTTCAGGGAGCCGAAATCGAACTTGGTGCGATCGTACTTGATCGGCTTGACCGTGGTCGCAGTCACCTCGTTGATCTTCACCGGCGTGTCGAAGTGCATGCCCTGGTGATAGAAGCTCAGCTTGAACGGCGTCTTCAGCTTGCCCCAGTAGGCGCGCTCGTTGATGAAACGGATCTGCTGGTAATCGGCGAATTTCATTTCGCTGAATTCCGATGGCAGGTTGCTGGTCGGCGCGGAATACTTGTCGCCGGCCAGGTCCTTGGCCTTGCTCGCCACGTCGTCGATGCTGAACGCCCATACCGGGGCGGCGACGAATGCCAGCGCGGTCGAGCCGGCAAGCAGCAGGGTGCGCACGCGGGCGCGGAAATCGGTGTTTGAAACGGAACGGAAAATCACGAGGCCCCCTCGTCCGTGAACATGAATTACTGAAGACGCCCTGACCGTTCAGGGGTCTCCGACGGCACCGGAGTGCCGGTCGAACATGGTTTCGCCACATTCGCTGCCAAACCCGATAGATAGCCAGATTTGGCGCGATCTGACAAAAAGAATGCCTGTTTCCAGTCATTCGCGTTACGTGCACCGGGCCGGGAAAACCAGGGGGCATGCCGCTCGTCGGCTAGCGATCCCAGAGGTTCCGACCCTGCCCAGGCGGAATGATTCCCGTCCATTGGGTTGCAGGACGCCCCGGCCGGCATCGGGATGCCGGCCGGCCTGTCCTGTACAGCATGAAATCGGCGTGCGGATGATGCACCGAGGTTGTGACAAAAGGCCATGTATCTGTCACAAAAATTCACCGTTCCAGCCCCGCCCTCCGTCGCTGAGGCACCTTGGGGATAACCCTCTCGAAGCCGATCAACTCTCCAGCAGGAAGGTCACCGGCCCGTCGTTGACCAGGTGTACCTGCATGTCGGCGCCGAAACGCCCGGTCGCCACCCGCGGATAGGCCTCCCGCGCCAGTTTCACCAGGTGCTCGAACACTGCCTCTCCTTGCGCCGGCGGGGCCGCGCTGGAGAAACTCGGACGCAGCCCGCTGCGGGTGTTCGCCGCCAGGGTGAATTGCGAGACCAGCAGCAAGCCGCCCTGCACGTCCAGCAAGGACCGGTTCATCTTGCCCTCGTCGTCGCCGAACACCCTGTAGTTGAGCAGCTTGTGCAGCATCTTCGCCGCGCAACGCTCGCCATCCTCGGGCTCGACCCCGACCAGCACCAGCAGGCCGCGATCGATGGAGCCGACGATTTCACCGCCAACCTCCACCCGCGCCGCGCCGACGCGCTGCAGCAACGCCTTCATTCGGCCTCCGGCGGCAGGTCGAGCAGTCGCCGGCCGATCTCGTTGGTGGCGCGCACCAGCGCATCGACTATCCCCGGCTCGCTGGCGGTATGCCCGGCGTCGCGGATGATCTGCAATTCGCTGTTCGGCCAGGCCTGGTGCAGGGCCCAGGCATTGTCCAGCGGACAGATGGCGTCGTAGCGGCCATGCACGATCACGCCAGGCAGATGGGCGATGCGCTGCATGTCCTCGAGCAACTGGTTGGGCCTGAGGAAGCCCTGGTTGACGAAGAAGTGGTTCTCGATGCGCGAGATCGACAGCGCCCTGCCCGGCTCGGTGAAGCGGTCCACCACCATGGGGTTGGGGCGCAGCGTGGCGGTGCGGCCCTCCCAGGTCGACCAGGCCTTGGCGGCGTGCATCTGGGCGATCTGGTCGCTCCCGGTCAGGCGCTTGTGGAAGGCCGCCAGCAGGTCGCCGCGCTCTTCCGGCGGGATCGGCGCGACATAGTCTTCCCAATAGTCGGGGAACAGGCGGCTGGCGCCTTCCTGGTAGAACCAGTGGATGTCCTGCGGCCGGCAGAGGAAGATGCCGCGCAGGATCAGCGCATGGACCCGCTCGGGATGGGTCTGCGCGTAGGCCAGCGACAGGGTCGAGCCCCAGGAGCCGCCGAACAACACCCACTTCTCGATACCCAGGTGCTCGCGCAGGCGCTCCATGTCCGCCACCAGCTCCCAGGTGCTGTTCTTCTCCAGGCTGGCGTGGGGCGTGGAACGGCCGCAACCGCGCTGGTCGAAGGTGACGATGCGGTAGAGGTTGGGATCGAAGAAACGACGCGACAGGGCATCGCAACCGGAGCCGGGGCCGCCGTGGACGAAGACGACCGGCAGTCCGTCCGGCGAACCGCTTTCGTCGGCATACAGCACATGCGGTTCGTCGACGGCCAGCTCGTGGCGAGCGTAGGGTTTAATTTCCGGATACAGAACTAGCATGATGCGCTCCCGAGGCGATGTGTTCGGCCCCCGGCGCAAACGTCGACAGCGGGGCCCGTCCTTTGCTCTGCCGCGCATGATACTTCGGCGCCGGGAAAAAAACCGAGCGGCTTTCATGTCCGCCCCGGTAGAGGGGAAACCATCAATCCAAGCAACGGCGCCTGGCGCCGGGAGAGCGAGCATGGCCGAGGCCTTGCGACACCGTATCCGCGCCGCCGGCCTGCTGGTGGTGGAGCAACGCATCCTGCTGGTCCGCCACGAGGTCGGCGGCGACATCTACTGGATTCCGCCCGGCGGCGGCTTCGAGTCGGAATGCGACGAATCGACGAAGGATACCGTCCGGCGCGAGTTTTTCGAGGAGACCGGCCTGCGGGTGGACGTCGGCCCGCTGGTCTACGTGCGCGAATTCGCCGAACCCGCCGCCGGGCGCTTCCACATGGAGCTGTTCTACCGCATCGACGCCTGGCGTGGCGAGCCGACCCTGGCCAACCTGAAGGGCCTGGGCGGCGACGAGTTCGATATCCGCGAGGTCGGCTGGATCGCCCGCGACGAACTGCCTGGCCTGCCGTCCTTCTATCCGGCCGAACTGGCCGACGACGTCTGGTCGCGCCTGGACGCGCCGACGCCGTCGATCCGCCACCTCGGCCTGCAGCGCTAGACGCTCACTGCACCGGATCGCTGGTGGGGTTCTCGAGGATCGCCTTCAGCTCCGCGGTCATGGGGAACTCCAGGTTCAGCCCCTTGGGCGGGATCGGCTGCTGGAACCAGCGCTGGTAGATGCCCTGTATCTCGCCCGAGCGATACAGCCCGGCCAGGGTCTCGTTGACCAGGGCAAGGAACTGCGGGTCGTCCTTGCGCACCATGCAGCTGTAGATCTCCCGCGATTGCGGCTCGCCGACCACCACCCAGTCGTGCGGCTGGCGCGCCTTGGCGCGTTCGCCGTAGAGCAGCGCATCGTCCATGTAGAAGGCCACCGCGCGACCCGATTGCAGCATCTGGAAGGCTTCGCCGTGGTCCTTGGCGCTGACCACGTTCATCCCCAGCTTGTGTTCGGCGTTGTAGTTCTTCAGGTAGCGCTCGTTGGTGGTGCCGGCGGTGGTCACCACGTTCTTGCCCTTGAGGTCGTCGAAGTGGGCGATGCCGCTGTCCTTGCGGGTCAGCAACTGGCCCTTGACGTAGATGAAGCCGTAGGAGAACGCCACCTGTTTCTGCCGCTCGGCGGTGACCCCGGTAGAGCCGCACTCCAGGTCGACGGTGCCATTCTGCACCAGCGGGATACGGGTCTGCGAAGTGACCAGGTTGTACTTCACCTTGAGTTCCGGCTTGCCGAGGGTGCTCTTCAGCCGCTCCACCACCTTGCCGGCCAGTTCCACCGAATAGCCCATGGGCTGGCCGCTGTTATCGCCAAGATAGGAGAAGGGCACCGAGGCATCGCGATAACCCAGGGTTATCGTGCCGTTGTCGGCGACCTTCTTCAGGGTGCCGCTGAGTTCCTCGGCCTGCGCGGCGCCGATGGCGAACGACAGGGAGAGTGCGAGAGCGCTGGATACAAGGGTTTTCATCGGAGGTTCTGCCTCTTTTTTCTTATGGCTATGGAAAGGAAGTCAGCCCCTGGCCGCCACCACGGTGATCTCCACCAGCACCGACGGACGCGCCAGCTCCGCCTGGACGGTGGTCCGGCTGGGCGCCTGGCCGGTCGGCAACCACTGGGTCCAGACCTCGTTCAGCGCGTCGAAATCGCGGGCGATGTCCTTCAGGTAGAGGGTCGCGCTGAGGATACGCTCCTTGCTCGATCCGGCCTCTGCCAGCAACGCGTCGATCTTCGCCAGCACCTCGCGGGTCTGGCCGTGGATATCCTCGGCCTGGCCCGGCACCTGGCCGGAAAGAAATACCAGGGCGTCGAAGCAGACCGCGGCGGACAGGCGGTCGTTGGTGGCGATACGGGTCGGTTCCATGGGAGTGCTCCAGGTCGAGGGGAGTTCAGCCAGCCAGCGCGCCGCGCGGCAGCAGGCCAGTGGTATCGATGCTCGGCGGGCGGCGGCCGATCTGTTCGGCCAGCAGGCGCCCGCTGCCGCAGGCCAGGGTGAAGCCGAGCGCGCCGTGGCCGAGGTTGAGCCAGAGGTTGCGGTAGCCGCCGTTGCCCACCAGCGGTACCCCGGTGGGCGTCGCCGGGCGCATGCCGGCCCATTCGACGGCGGCGTCGAAATCGCCGCCCTGCGGGAACGTGTCCCGCGCCTGCTGGCGCAGCAGTGCCAGGCGCGCGGGCTCGAGGCCGGGGTCGAAGCCGACGATGTCGACCATCGCGGCGATCCGCAGCCGCTCGCCGATCCGCGCGTAGACGATCTTGCGGTCGTAATCGGTGATGCTGGTATCCGGCGCGCGGTGCTGCGCGCCGACCGGCAGGGTCAGGCTATAGCCCTTGAGCGGGTATAGCGGCAGGCGCAGGCCCGGCAGCATCAATTCGGCGCTGCGGTAGCCGGCGGCCAGCACCACATGATCGGCCTCGATGAGATCGCCGCCGGCCTCGACGCCACGCACCGTCGCGCCGCCCTCGACGATCTTCGTCACCCTGCGGCCATACAGTTGCCGGCAATGTCCGGAAGCCTGCAGGCGCTCGGCCAGTCGCACGCAGAAGGCATGGCAGTCGGCGACCTCCTCGTCCGGCGTGTGGATGCCGCCGACGAAGGGCGCGGCAGACAGGGCCGGCTCCAGCGCGCGGCACTCGGCGGCGGACAGGACGAATTGCGCCGAGGGATCGGCCAGGCCCTGACGAGCCCGCGCAAAGCTGGCCGGTTGGCGGAACGCCACCAGCTTACCGTTGCGCCGCCAGTCGAAGCCATCGAGGCCATCCTCCTCGCGCCAGGCCTGCAGGGTGCGCTGGCTGAGCAATGCCAGGCGCAGCAGGTGCGCGGCATTGCGGCGATTCAGCGAGCCGCGGCAAGCCGCGAGGAAGCCCAGCAGCCAGCGCCACTGCGCCGGATCGAGGCGCGGCCGCAGACGCAACGGCGCATCGTTGCGCAGCAGCCAGCCGAGCGCCTGGGCCGGCACGCCGCTGTCGGCCAATGGCGCCACGTAGCGATAGGACAACTGCCCGCCATTGGCGTAGCTGGTTTCCAGCCCGCCCCGCTCGCGCGCTTCCACCAGGATCACGTCGAACCCTTCGCGAACCAGGGCGTAGGCCGTGGCCAGGCCGACCACACCGGCGCCGATGATGCAAACCCGCTGAGCCATGACAATCGTTATCCAGGTGTTTTCCAGGGCTTCGACGATAGGCGCGGATGACAGCGGTAGGACAATGAATAAAGATGGCCAGGGTATAAATCCAGGTTATGGGCTCGCACCGATGAAGCTCCGCCATATCGAAGTGTTCCAGGCGATCCGCCAGGCTGGCTCGGTCAGCGGCGCCGCACAGTTGCTGCACGTGTCCCAGCCGGCGGTGAGCAAGGTCCTGCAACACGCCGAGCAGCAACTGGGCTTCCCGCTGTTCCTGCGGGTACGCGGCAAGCTGCTGGCGACCCCGGAAGCGCTGGAACTGGAGCGCGAAGTGGCCAAGCTCAGCGATAGCCTCCAGGCCGTGCGGCGCCTGGCGCAGAACCTGCGGCGCCAGCCGGGCCACAGCCTGCGCATCGGCGCCACCCCGGCCCTGGCGCTGTCGCTGCTGCCGCGAGCGATCGGCGAATGGAGCGCGCGCTATCCGCAGAGCGGCTGCGAACTGGCCACCCTGCATTCGCGCGAGCTGGTGCAGGGCCTGCTGATGCGCGAACTGGACCTGGCCCTGAGCCTGAAGCAGCCGGAACACCCCGGCCTGCGCGGCGAAGCCATCGCCAGCGGCGTGCTGGTGGCCCTGGCGCCGCGCGAACACTGGCCCGAAGCGGAACGCCGGCAGCCACTGAGCCTGGCCGGACTGGCCGGCGAAGCGCTGATCGGGCTGTCCACCGCCGACCCGCTGTTCGCCCGCCTGGAGGATTACCTCAGCGCCGTGGAGCCACCGCCGCAGGTGAAGATCGCCGTGCAGACCTACGCCCTCGCCCGCGCCCTGGTAGAGGCTGGGGCCGGCCTGGCGCTGGTCGATCCCTTCACCGCCCTCGGCGCCGACCCGCACAGCACCGCGATCCGCCCCTTGAGCCCGGCCTTCCCGGTCACCCTCTACGCCATCACCCGCGCCGACGAAACCCCGCCGCACACCCTCGCTCCGCTGCTGCGGATGCTCGCCCGCCAGGCCGAGGAGCGTTTGCGGGCCGTGCAGATGTAGCATTTGCCGCCCGGCCTGCCGCTGGAAACCTTGGACGTCGTTCTGGCCTGGCCCACGCCTCGCGTCCTTACCGCTCCGGCTTCCAGTCTGGGCGGTCCGCGTCGTAGCCCTGGGTCGGGTGGGGCGGTAACGGATGCTCTTTCATCAGGTTGGGAAAACGTAAATCAGGATCAGCTTCAAGCTTTTTATAAATTGAATAATACGCTTTATGTAATTCTTCGTTGGGGACGTACCACATTGCACTTGCGGGGGGAGTTTTGTCTCCGAAGACTCGCGAAAGAAAGAAAGCCGCATCATCATTCCCTTGACTGGCAGCGAGAAGATAATAGCTCGCCGCTCTGGGGAAGTTATGCTCTACTATCTTATAATACGCCCCTAGCTCATAGTTAGCCGGAGAATAACCCTGACTGGCAGCGCAATGGGTATACGCCAAACCCAAATCTTTCTTCTTAGCTACATAAATATAAAGCCTTCCAAGTTCAGTCAATGCCGGCGGATTTCCCAAACTAGCGGCTTTATCCAAGAAGGTAAGCCCATCAGTCGCAGGATTCTTAACCCCAGCACGATTTCCAATCATTACCCCCATGTCATAGAAGCCTTGGGGCACTCCCAGATCGATCATCTTCTGGTAAAGGTCCAACGCTTTCTGCGTATCCTTCTCTACCCCACCAGGCCACCCTGTACGATAAAGATTCGCCAGGTTATGCATCGCCTTCCAGTGCCCACGCTTAACTGCCTTGCTGTAAAGCTCGACGATACGGCTCCAGGGCCGCAGAGTATCGGGCTTGGCCAAGGCG
>NZ_KV811298.1:83316-139549 GCF_001813025.1 Pseudomonas sp. HMSC066A08 | reverse complement strand
TAACGCCGGTGGCGTTATTCGCCCTACCCCAGGGTTGGCGACATCGCGGGCGACGGCGCATCGCCTCAGAAGGTGAATTCCATGTTCAACGTCGGCGTCGAGGTGCGGCTGCCGGTGCCGCCGTCGACGCCGAACTTGTTGTGCCAATACTCGTAGCCGACGCCGAGCCACAGGTTCGGCTGGCGCTTGTCGCCTGGCAGGGCGGCGACCATCAGGGCGGTGCGGACCAGGGTTTCCGCCGCGGTGTCCTTGTCGTTGTAGTCCTCGCCTTTCTCTCCCACGTAGTTGACGAAGCCCTGGAACTTCGCCGCATGGTTGCCGACCTTGAACGGCCGCATCCAGGTCAGGTTGAGCATGTAGGTGGTGTCGAAGGTGTGGTCGGGATGGCGCGCGCCGGGCACGCCGAAGTGGTTCTTCTCGCGGTAGTAGAGCAGGCTCAGGTCGAGCACGCCGGGACCGTTGAACTTGAGGGTCGGGCCGAACACCAGGGCGCGCTTCTTGGCCGAAGCCAGGTTGTTGTTGCGGCTGGCGTCGAAGCCCAGGGTGAAGGCGTAGTCCTTGACCAGGCCGGTGCCCAGCGGCCGGTCGAACACCCGCGAAGCGTAGAGCTGGTGGCGGTAGACCGCATAGACTTCGCTGCCACCGTGGTCGGTGCCCTTGCGCGGGTCGCGGCTGTCGGAAAGGAACACATCGAGATTGAAGAAATTGCTGCCGTAGCGATAGCCGTCGGCGTGGGTGAAGCTGTAGATGCGCTTGGCGAACTTGTCCGGGTTGTTCGGGTTGGTGAATTGCTGGCCGTAGCGGAAACCGACGCTGTTGCTCATCCATTCCAGCGCCATGCTCTCCCCGGCGCCGACGAGCGCGACCAGGGCGGCGGCGCCCTGCATCATCTTCTTCATGCTGTGTGTCCTGCTGGTTGCTTGTTGTTCTTGTGGCGACTCAGCCCCCGGTTTCGCGCCGGGGTCGCGGAGCAGTATCGGCACTTCGCCGCGCTGACCAAAGAACAGAATATCGAACATGCCGATGCCGAAACGGCATCAGCGAACGGACAAGCTCGGGCAAGCCGTCTGGCATCGGCGCGAGCGCCGCTCAGGCCTCGTTCAGGCGCGCTTCCTCGCGCTCGCGCAGGCGCACTTCCTCGGCGATCTGCCGGGCCAGGGCGTCCACCGCCACCGGCAGGTAACGGCCGGTGCGCACGTAGAGGCCGAGGTCGCTGTGGATGCCGCCATTGTCTTTCAGCGGCAGGAAGCGCAGCTCGCCCTGGGCGATGTCGGCCTCGATCCCCAGGCGGGTCTGGAAGGCGACGCCGAGCCCGCGCCGCGCCAGTTGTCGCGACAGCTCCAGGGAGCTGCTCTCCAGCACCGCCCGGCGCGGTTCGCGCAAACGGCGCTGGAGCGGCGCCAGCAGGTGATGGATGGACAGCTCGCTCTTGGCCATGATCAGGCCATGTTCGACGCAATCGGCGAAGGCGATGGCCTGGTGTCGCGCCAACGGGTGCTGCGGGGAGACGATGGCACCGAGGCGGAAATGGCCGACGCTGACCTGTTGCAGGTCGGCGCTGCGCGGCAGGGCGAAGGCCAGGCCGAGATCGACCGCGCCACTGCTCACCGCCTCGGGTATCGCCTGGGAACCGAGCAGGGTGACACCGACGGTGATGTCCGGGTAGCGTTCGCGCATCGCCTTGAGCACGCAGGGCAGCAGGTCGCTGGTCACCGCCTCGATGGTGGCGATCTCCACATGGCCGGTGCGCAGGCCTTGCAGCGCATCCAGTTCGGAACGCACGCGCTCCATGTCCTGCAGGACCACGGTGACATGGCGCGCGAAGATCTCCCCGGCACCGGTCAGGCGCAGGCCGCCGGGCAGGCGGTCGAACAACGGCGCGCCGATCTCGTCCTCCAGCTTGAGGATCTGCCGGTTCACCGCCGACGAGGCAACGTTCAGGCGTCGCGCGGCTTCGCGGATCGAATGGCAGCGGCGAACCATGTCGAAGTAGTGGATCGCGGGCGCGTGGATATGCAGCTTGCGGCTCATGGCGGACCGAAGGGATGACGGAACTGTCGACCTTCCGGGAAACGCCGGCGAATGGCAAGGGGAAGCGCCGCCTCACCGGCCCTCGCGCAGGATGGGTAACCGCCGTTGGCCCTCGGAGTATCGGCGGATAGCGCCTGCGACGCCATTCGCCCTACCGATAGCGCCGCCCGGCGGCCTACCGGGACTCCTGCCGCGACTCCACGCCAAGCTCGTCCCACACCGATTCGGCCAGGTGGAAGGTCGCGTTGGCCGCGGGAATGCCGCAGTAGATGGCGCTCTGCATGATCACTTCCTTGATCTCGTCGCGGCTCACCCCGTTGTTCTTCGCCGCGCGCAGATGCAGCTTGAGTTCCTCGTTGCGGTTCATGCCGATCAGCATGGCGATGGTGACCAGGCTGCGGGTGTGTCGCGGCAGCCCCGGACGGGTCCAGATGTCGCCCCAGGCGTGGCGGGTGATCATCTCCTGGAACTCTTCGTTGAACGGCGTCAGGTTGGCCAGGCTGCGCTCCACATGGGCGTCGCCGAGCACCGCGCGGCGCACTTGCATGCCGGCTTCGTAGCGTTGTTTCTCGTCCATCGGCGGCTCCTCAGGCGGACAGCAGGAAATCGACCAGGCGGCGGCTGAAGGCGTCACCCGCTTCGACGTTGGACAGGTGCGCGGCGGCGAACTCGACCAACTGCGCGTCGGCGATGCGCGCCTGCATGAAGCGGGCGTTGTCCGGAGTGGTCACGGCATCGTGGCTGCCGGCGACGATCAGCGTCGGTGCCTGGACCAGCCCGAGCTGCTCGCGGAAATCGGCGTCGCGTACCGCAGCGCAGTTAGCTGCGTAACCCTGCGGCGAGGTGGCCGCGAGCATCGCGACGATGCGCTCGACCTGCGCCGGTTCGCGCTCGGCGAAGCCCGCGGTGAACCAGCGCGCCACCGAGGCGTCGCGCAGGTCGCGCATGGCCTGCTCGCCGCCTTTCAGGACGGTATCGATGCGGGTGTTCCAGACCTCGTCGCTGGCGATCTTCGCCGCGGTGTTGCACAGCACCAGCCGGCCGATCCGCTCGCCGGCGTGGATGCCCAGCCACTGGCCGATCAGGCCGCCCATGGACAGCCCGCAGAAATGCACGCGCGGCAGGTCGAGGGCATCGAGCAGGGCAAGCACGTCGGCGCCGAGCTGGCCGATGGCGTACGGTCCGGGGGTGACCAGCGAGGCGCCGTGGCCGCGGGTGTCATAGCGCAGCACGCGGAAGTGGGCGGTGAGTGCAGGGATCTGCGTGTCCCACATGCCCAGGTCGGTGCCCAGCGAGTTTGACAACAGCAGGACCGGCGCGCCGGCCGGCCCTTCCAGGGAGTAGTTCAGGTCGCCGTCGGCGAGGCGTACGGTTGGCACGAGGGGATCTCCAGTCAGGCGGGATGGGGTTCGCAGCCCAGGGCATGGTGTTCGGCGAGCGCGCGCTCGACCCAGGCGCGAGCCTGGCCGAGGTAATGGGCGGGATCGAGCAGGCGGTCCAGTTCGTCGCCGGACAGCTCGGCGCTCACTCGCGCCTCTTCGCCGAGCACCGCGCGCAACTCGCGGCGCTGCTCGACGGCGCGGCGGCAGCATTGCTCCACCAGGTGGTGCGCGGCTTCGCGGCCGATACGGCGGGCCAGGGCGATGCTCACCGCCTCGGCGAGCACCAGGCCGTGGGTCAGGCCAAGGTTGCGGCGCATCCGCTCGGCGTCCACCTCCAGGCCTTCGAGCAGGCCGATCGCCTGATGCAGCGCGCCGGAAACCAGGCAACAGAGTTCCGGCAGGGTTTCCCACTCGGCGTGCCAGAGGCCGAGGCTGCGTTCGTGTTCCTGCGGCATCGCCGCGAACAGGGTCGAGAGCAGCCCCGGCGCACGGGTGGCGGCGGCGATCAGCACCGCGCTGCTCACCGGGTTGCGCTTGTGCGGCATGGTCGAGGAACCGCCACGCCCGGCACCGGCCGGCTCGAAGACCTCGCCGGCCTCGGTCTGCATCAGCAGGCTGACATCGCGGCCGAACTTGCCGAGGCTACCGGCCACCAGGCCGAGCACGCTGGCGAATTCCACCAGGCGGTCGCGCTGGGTGTGCCAGGGTTGTTCGGGCAAAGCCAGGCCCAGCTCCTCGGCCAGCGCCGCGGCCACCGGCAGGGCCTGCTCGCCGAGCGCGGCGAGAGTCCCCGAGGCGCCGCCGAATTGCAGCACCAGCAGGCGCGGGCGCAACTCGTGCAGGCGCTGGCGGTGCCGGGTCAAGGCACCGAGCAGGCCGGCGAGCTTCATGCCCAGGGTCACCGGGGTCGCGTGCTGCAACCAGGTGCGCCCGGCCAGCGGCGTGTCGGCATGCCGTTCGGCCTGGTCCGCCAGGACCTCGGCAAGACGTTGCAGATCCTGCTCGAGCAAGGCCAGCGCGCGGCGCAGTTGCAGCACCAGGCCGCTGTCCATGGCGTCCTGGCTGGTGGCGCCGAGATGCACGTAGCGCTCGGCCTCGGCGTCTCCAGCCGCCACCCGGCGGCCCAGCGCCTTGACCAGCGGGATCGCCGAGTTGCCGGCATTGGCGACCGCCTCGGCCAGCGCCAGCGGGTCGTACAGTTCGGCGCGGCAGGCCGCCTCGATCGGCGCCACCGCCGTCGCGGGAACCACCCCGGTGCGCGCCTCGGCGCGAGCCAGGGCGGCCTCGAAGTCGAGCATGCCTTGCAGGCGGCCGCGGTCGGAGAACACCGCGCGCATCGGCGCCGCCGTGAAATAGGCATCGAACAACTGGTTGGCGGGTACATCGCTCATCGGTTTTCCTTTTCCCGGCCCGTCAGGGCTCGTCGTTCAGGTAGCTGACCTTGCGCAGGTCCGGCAGGCTCACGCAGACCAGCAGCGCCAGCAGGCACATGGCTGAAACATACCAGTAGAAGACGTTCTCCATCCCTACCGACTTCAGCCCCAGGGCGACGTACTCGGCCGAGCCGCCGAAGATCGCGTTGCCCACCGCGTAGGACACCCCGACGCCGAGGGCGCGCACCTGCGGCGGGAACATCTCGGCCTTGATCAGGCCGCTGATGGAGGTGTACAGGCTGACGATGGCCAGCGCCAGGATGATCAGGAAGAAGGCCATGTAGGGACTGCTCACGGTCTTCAGCGCGAGCAGGATCGGCAGGGTGCAGAGCGTGCCCAGGGTGCCGAACCAGAGCATCGAGGTCTTGCGCCCGATGCGATCGGAAAGCATGCCGAACAGCGGTTGCATCAGCATGTACGCCAGCAGGGCGAAGGTCATCACCGCGCTGGCGGTCTTGGCGCTCATCCCGGCGGTGTTGACCAGGTACTTCTGCATGTAGGTGGTGAAGGTGTAGAAGATCAGCGAGCCGCCGGCGGTGAAGCCGAGTACGGTGAAGAAGGCCCGCTTGTGCTTGAACAACTCGGCGAAGGTGCCGGATTCCTTGCGCTCCAGGGTCGACTTCGAAGCGGTCTCGTTCAGCGAGCGCCGCAGCCAGAGGGCGATCACCGCGGTGATCGCGCCGATCACGAAGGGAATCCGCCAGCCCCAGGCGCGCAGTTCGTCTTCGCTCAGCAACTGCTGCAGGATCACCACCACCAGCACCGCCAGCAACTGTCCGCCGATCAGGGTGACGTACTGGAACGAGGCGAAGAAGCCGCGCTGGCCCTTGAGCGCCACCTCGCTCATGTAGGTCGCGCTGGTGCCGTACTCGCCGCCCACCGACAGGCCCTGGAACATCCGCGCCAGCAACAGCAGCGCCGGCGCCAGGGTGCCGATGCTGGCGTAGGTGGGCATGCAGGCGATCGCCAGGGAGCCGGCGCACATCATCACCACCGAGATCAGCATGGCGGTCTTGCGCCCGTGCTTGTCGGCGATGCGGCCGAACATCCAGCCGCCGATGGGGCGCATGAGGAAACCGGCGGCGAAGACCCCGGCGGTGTTCAGCAACTGCACCGTCGGGTTGTCGGAGGGGAAGAAGGCCGGGGCGAAGTAGATCGCGCAGAAGGCATAGACGTAGAAGTCGAACCATTCCACGAGGTTGCCGGAGGAGGCGCCGACGATGGCGAAGATGCGCTTGCGGCGTTCTTCGTTGCTGTACTGGTGAACAGGGGCAGTCATGCTGTTGTTCTCTCGACAGGGTCCGTTTCATCCTGACCGTGCGACGGAGCGTCCTGTTCCGCTGCACACGCGCCGCGCCACCGCCGAAACATGGGCAGCGCCGCGCGACGCGCGCTCTTGATACCGGGCGGGCGACCCGGTTATGCCAGTCAGACCCGCTCGATGGCCAGCGCCAGACCTTGGCCGACGCCCACGCACATGGTCGCCAGGCCGCGCCGGCCGCCGCTCTTCTCAAGGTGGTGGAGCGCGGTGAGGACCAGCCGCGCACCGCTCATCCCCAGCGGGTGGCCGAGGGCGATGGCACCGCCGTTCGGGTTGACCTTCTCGCTGTCGTCGGCCACGCCCAGTTCGCGCAGGCAGGCCAGGCCCTGGCTGGCGAAGGCCTCGTTGAGTTCGATCACGTCGAAGGCGTCGATCGCCAGGTCCAGGCGCCGCAGCAGCTTGCGCACCGCCGGCACCGGGCCTATGCCCATGACCCGCGGGGCGACGCCGGCGCTGGCCATGCCCAGCACCCGCGCGCGCGGAGTCAGGCCATGCTTCTCCACAGCCTCGGCGGAGGCCAGGACCAGCGCGGCGGCGCCGTCGTTGACTCCGGACGCGTTGCCGGCGGTGACGGTCTTCTCCGGCCCGTTGACCGGCTTGAGCCGGGCCAGCGCCTCCAGGGTGGTGTCGGGACGCGGATGCTCGTCGTGCTCGACCAGGGTGTCGCCCTTGCGCCCGCGAATCGTCACCGGGACGATTTCCTCGGCGAAGAAACCGGCCGCCT
Organism: Pseudomonas sp. HMSC066A08; assembly: GCF_001813025.1. NCBI lineage: Bacteria > Pseudomonadati > Pseudomonadota > Gammaproteobacteria > Pseudomonadales > Pseudomonadaceae > Pseudomonas > Pseudomonas sp. HMSC066A08. The sequence goes on along the minus strand of NZ_KV811298.1, from coordinate 132,658 downwards.
GCGCCCTGCCGGCGCGCTGCTGGCTGCGCAGGGCAAAGGCATCCTGGTCGGCACGCGACACGCGATAGTCGTCGGCGACGTTGTCGGCGGTCTGCGGCATCGGATCGATGCCGTACTGCTCCTTCATCAGCGGGTTGACGAAGCGCCAGCCGATGGTGGTGTCCTCGATCTTCTGGCCGCGCCCGAAGGCGCTATCGGCCTTGCCCATCACGTACGGCGCGCGCGACATCGATTCGACGCCGCCGGCGATGGCCAGCTCCATCTCGCCGCAGGCGATGGCGCGGAACGCCGTGCCGATGGCGTCCATCCCCGAGGCGCAGAGGCGGTTGAGGGTGACACCCGGCACGCTCTCCGGCAAACCGGCCAGCAGCAGCGCCATGCGCGCCACGTTACGGTTGTCCTCGCCGGCCTGGTTGGCGCAGCCGAGGAACACCTCGTCCAGCGCCGACCAGTCGACCCCAGGGTTGCGCTCGACCAGGGCCTTCAGCGGCACCGCCGCGAGGTCGTCGGCGCGCACCGCGGAAAGGCTGCCGCCGAAACGGCCGATCGGCGTGCGCACGGCATCGCAGATGAATACCTCGCGGCTCATTCGTCGCTCCCCTTCTGTCCATGGGCGGCCGCGGTGCGCGCCTCGAGGTCGCGCAGCGCGGCGAGTTCGACCTCGCTCGGTGCGGGCGTCTCGGCGACCCGCTCGGCAAAGCGGATCGCCCAGCCGGTGGCCTCGACCACCTGCTCGCGGGTCACGCCCGGATGCAGCGAAGTGACCACGAACTCGTTGCTGCCGGCCTCCGGCTCCATGATGCACAGGTCGGTGATGATCGCCACCGGTCCCTTGCCCGGCAGGCCGAGGCGCTGGCGCGAGTCGCCGCCCTCGCCATGGCCGACCGAGGTGACGAAGGCCAGCTTGTCGACGAAGGTGCGGTGCGACTGCTTGAGGATGATCAGCACTTCCTTGGCGCTGCCGGCGATTTCCGGCGCGCCGCCGGCTCCCGGCAGGCGCACCTTGGGCTGGCGGTAGTCGCCGATCACGGTGGTGTTGATGTTGCCGAAACGGTCGACCTGGGCCGCGCCGAGGAAGCCGACGTCGATCCGTCCGCCCTGCAGCCAGTAGCGGAAGATCTCTCCGGTGGGGACCACGGTATCGGCGGTCTCGGCCAACTCGCCGTCGCCGATGGACAGTGGCAGGACGCTGGGCTTGGCGCCGATCGGGCCGGACTCGTAGATCAGCACGACGTCCGGCGAGGAGGTCAGGCGCGCCAGGTTGGCGGCCTTCGACGGCAGGCCGATGCCGACGAAGCACACCGCGCCGTTGTGCAGGCGGCGGGCGGCGGCCACGGTCATCATCTCGTTGGTGCTGTAGCTGCTCATCGCTTGCCCTCCGCGAGCTTGGCCTGGAAGGCGCCGAAATCCTCGGTCCCCCGGATGTATTCGTCGATCCACGCGGTGAAGCTTTCGCGGTCGCGGGCGATCGGGTCCCAGTCCTGGTAGAAGCGGTTGTCGCGCTCGTAGTAGCCGTGGGCGTAGGACGGATGCGCGCCGCCAGGCACCAGGCACACGGCGCTGAGCGCCCAGCTCGGCAGGACGCAGGCGTTCATCGGGGCGTCCAGTTCGTCGACGATCTCCTCGACGGTGACGATGCAGCGCTTCGCCGCCAGGGCCGCTTCCTTCTGCACGCCGAGGATGCCCCAGAGCAGCACGTTGCCCTTGCGGTCGGCCTTCTGCGCGTGGATCACGCTGACGTCCGGGCGCACCGAGGGCACCGCCGCCAGCACTTCGCCGGTGAACGGGCAGGTGACGCTGCGGATCAGCGGGTTGACCTTCGGCAGGTCGGAGCCGGCGTAGGCGCGCAGCACCGCGAAGGGCAATCCGGAGGCGCCGGCGACATAGGCGTTGGCGAGGTCGGCGTGGCTGTGTTCCTCGATCTCCAGCGGTTGCGGCCAGCCCTTTTCCACCGCGTCGCGCAGGCGGTGCAGCGAACCGACGCCGGGGTTGCCGCCCCAGGAGAACACCAGCTTCTTCGCGCAGCCTGCACCGATCAGCAGGTCGTAGACCAGGTCGGGGGTCATGCGGATCAGCGTCAGGTCTTTCCTGCCCTGGCGGATCAGCTCGTGGCCGGCGGCCGTCGGGATCAGGTGAGTGAAGCCTTCGAGGGCGACGCTGTCGCCATCGTGGACGAAGCGTCGCACCGCTTCGCGCAGGGAGAGGATTTCAGCCATCGGTCGGGTCTCGTCTTGTTGTGCGCTGCCTGGACGGCACGTGACGAGAACCTTACGCCGGGGTCCGAGGGCTCACAATCCGATAATCGATTAACAGTTCGGTAATCGAACAGAACGTTAGCAAGCATCCGATCGACCGAAGCCGCCGCCTCATTCGTCGCTGTGGATCACCACCAGCAATTCCGCCTGGGTCTCCCCCAGGGAGCGGATGCGGTGCGGCTTCTGTGCGTTGAAATGCAGGGCGTCGCCGCGCTCGAGGATGATCCGCTGGTTCATGAAGTCGACCTCGACCTGGCCCTCATGGACGAAGATGAACTCTTCACCGAGGTGCTCCTTGAACGTCGAGTGACTGAAATCGCGCGGCGGGTGGACGATGAACGGCAACAGCGCGCGGGCACCGATCTGCTGCGCGAGGGAGGCGTAGGCCGGGCCGTCGTCGCCGCTGGACAGCGACTTGCGCTGGTCGCGACGAACGATGCTGTAGCCGTCGACACCGTCGCTTTCCTCGGCGAACAGCTCCTCCACCTGCACGTTCAACGCCTTCGCCAGCTTCAGCGCGGCGGCAATGGACGGCGTGTTCAGCCCGCGCTCGACCTTGGACAGGTAGCTCTTGGTCAGGCCGGTCTTGTCGGCCAGGGTCTCCAGCGTGACCCCGAGTTTTTTTCTCAGCAATTTCAAGCGCATGGACATTGAGGACAGCCTTCTCCCGATGGCGATGAAACTTTTCTCTTGCTAATGACACTTTGTGTCATATAACTTGATCCGTGTCATTTACAGCCGGGTCGTTGCGTGGCGCGCAACTGCCTGGCGTTTCCCCCGACTCGCTCCGTCAAAGGAACCTCGCATGGCTACGACACTGGAATTACCCAAGGATCAACTGATCCAGCACGCGCTGAAGCAGATGAAAAGCAGCCTCGGCGATAATACGTGGACTGACCGGCAAAAGCTGGCCCTGACCTGCCGGATTCTCTTCGAGGCCGGCCACGACTCCGGGCTCGCCGGGCAGATCACCTCGCGCGGCCCGGAGGCGGGGACCTACTACACCCAGCAACTGGGCCTAGGCTTCGACGAGATCAGCGCCGGCAACCTGCTGCTGGTCGACGAAGACCTCAACGTCCTCCACGGGCACGGCATGGCGAATCCGGCCAATCGCTTCCACAGCTGGGTCTATCGCGCCCGCCCGGACGTCAACTGCATCATCCACACCCACCCGCTGCACATCGCCGCGCTGTCGACCCTGGAAGTACCGCTGCAGGTCTCGCACATGGACCTTTGCCCGCTATACGACGACTGCGCCTTCCTCAAGGACTGGCCGGGCGTGCCGGTAGGCAACGAGGAAGGCGAGATCATCTCCGCCGCCCTCGGCGACAAGCGCGCCATCCTGCTCTCCCACCACGGCCTGCTGGCCACGGGTGCGAGCATCGAGGAGGCCTGCGTGATCGCGGTGCTGCTCGAGCGCGCGGCGAAGATGCAGTTGCTGGCGATGGCCGCCGGAGAGATCAAGCCGATCCCGCCGGCCCTGGCGCGCGAGGCCCACGACTGGATCTCCACCCCGAAGCGCCACGGCGCCGCATTCAACTACTACGCCCGGCGCTGCCTGCCGCGCAACAGCGACTGCCTGAGCTGAACGACCTTTCCCACCAGGTCCGTCCTGGCATTTCCCACTCAATGTCACGGGTACATCCAATGTCCGCATCCATCCACGGCATCATCGGCTACACCATCACCCCCTTCGCCGCCGACGGCGGTCTCGACCTGCCGGCCCTCGGCCGCTCCATCGAGCGCCTGATCGACGGCGGCGTGCACGCCATCGCCCCGCTCGGCAGCACCGGCGAAGGCGCCTACCTGAGCGACCCGGAATGGGACGAGGTGGTCGACTTCACCCTGAAGACCGTCGCCCATCGCGTGCCGACCATCGTCAGCGTCTCCGACCTGACCACCGCCAAGACCGTGCGCCGCGCGCAGTTCGCCGAATCCCTCGGCGCCGAGGCGGTGATGGTCCTGCCGATCTCCTACTGGAAGCTCAACGAGGCGGAAGTGTTCCAGCACTACCGCACGGTGGGCGAAGCCATCGGCGTGCCGGTGATGCTCTACAACAACCCGGGCACCAGCGGCATCGACATGTCGGTGGAACTGATCCTGCGCATCGTCCGCGAAGTGGACAACGTGACCATGGTCAAGGAGAGCACCGGCGACATCCAGCGCATGCACAAGCTGCGCCTGCTCGGCGAAGGCCGGGTGCCCTTCTACAACGGCTGCAACCCGCTGGCGCTGGAGGCCTTCGTGGCCGGCGCGAAAGGCTGGTGCAGCGCCGCGCCGAACCTGATCCCGACGCTCAACGGCCAGCTCTACCAGGCGGTGCTCGACGGCGACCTGGAGAAGGCCCGCGCGCTGTTCTACCGGCAGTTGCCGCTGCTCGACTTCATCCTCCGCCGGGGCCTGCCGACCACCATCAAGGCCGGCCTGGGCCTCTCCGGCCTGGAGGTGGGGGCGCCGCGCCTTCCGGTGCAGGCGCTGGATACCGAGGGCTGTCGGTATCTGCTGGGGTTGTTGGAAGAGCTGCGCTGATCACCCCGTCAGCGCTTTGACCCGACGGGCCCGGACGACTTGGGGCCCGTCGTTTTTTTACCGACGCGCAGCGCGCTCAGCGCGCCGCCCAGGCATTGAAACGCTGTTCCAGCTCCTCGCCGTGGTCCACCCAGAACTCGGCATCCACCGCCCGCGCGCCTCCGAGGTTGGCCGGCGCGGTCGGCAGCGCCTCCTGCACCGTCTTCGGCAGCAACGCCAGGGTGCCCTTGTGTACCGGCCCGTAGGGGATCTGCTCGGAGAACACCTTCTGCGTCTGCGGCTGGCTGGCGAAGGCGATGAATTTCTCCGCCAGCGCCTTGTTCGGCGTGCCCTTCACCACCGCCCAGTACTCCGGATCGTAGAGACTGCCGGGCCAGACGATGGCCAGTTTCACCCCCTCCTTCTGCGCAGCGGCAATGCGCCCGTTGTAGGCCGCGCTCATCACCACGTCGCCGGCCGCCAGCCATTGCGGCGGCTGGGCGCCGGCCTCCCACCACTGGATGTTCGGCTTGAGCTGGTCGAGCTTGGCGAAGGCGCGGCTGACCCCCTCCGGGGTGGCGAGTACCTCGTAGAGGTCCTCCGCCTTCACCCCGTCGGCCAGCAACGCCACTTCCAGGGTGTACTTGGCGCCCTTGCGCAGGCCACGCTTGCCGGGGAACTCGCGGACGTTCCAGAAATCCGCCCAGGACTGCGGCGCCCTGGCCAGCTTCGTCGAGTCGTAGGCCATCACCATCGACCAGACGTAGGTGGCCACCCCGCACTCGCTGAAAGTGCCGGGGACGAACTGCGCGGGGTCGCCGAAACGCGCCGGGTCGAGGCGTTCGAACAGCCCCTCGTCGCAGCCGCGGAGCAGTTCGGGGCTCTCCACCTCGACCACGTCCCAGCTGACCTTGCCGACGTCGACCATGGCCTTCACCTTGGCCATTTCGCCGTTGTATTCGCCGGCGACCACCTGCCCGCCGCCGCTTCGCTCGAAGGGTTTGAAATAGGCCTGTTCCTGGGCGGCCTTGGTCGCGCCGCCGAAGGAGATCACCGTCAGGCTCTGGCTCTGCGCCTGGGCCGCCGCGGCGAACGCCAGGCCGAACAGGGACAACCGGGAAAACACGTGTGCGCACTGGTGCAAGGACTTGAACATGGAACACTCCCACAGCCGATTGGCATTGTTGTGATGTTGCTGAGGCAGTTGCCGGCCAGAGGCCGAAACGGTTCCGCGCGCGGTCGCCAGGCGCCGCGTCGTCGTTATGGGGGGACGTTCCGTGTCGCAGGCGACCCGGCCGAAGCCGGGCCGCCGGGGCGCGTCAGAGCACGCCGATCTCGCGCGCGGTGCGATCCACCGCGATACGGGTCTTGTCGATCAGTTCATCGATCTCGGCACGCCCGGCCACCAGCGCCGGGGCCATGATCATGCGGCCGAGGGTGGAGCGGATGATCACGCCCTCCTCGAAGCCGATGGTGCGGCAGCGCCAGGCCAGGTCGTTCTCGTTGGCGAAGCGCTTGCGGGTCGCCTTGTCCTCGGCGAACTGCAGCGCGGCGACGAAGCCGGCGCCCTGGACCTCGCCGACCAGCGGATGGTCGCCGAAGACCTCGCGCAGGCAGCGTTGCAGGTAGGGTCCGGTCTCCTCCCTGACCCGCGTGACCACGCCCTCGTCGCGCAGCGCCTTGAGGTTGGCGATGGCCACCGCCGCCGCCACCGGGTGGCCGGAATAGGTCAGGCCGTGGGCGAACACCCCGCCCTGCTCCACCAGCACCTCGGCGATGCGCTTGCCGAGTACCAGGCCGCCCATGGGGATGTAGCCGGACGTCAGGCCCTTGGCGATGGACAGGGTGTCCGGCTGGAAGCCGAAGTGTTCGTGGGCGAACCATTCGCCGGTGCGGCCGAAGCCGCCTATCACTTCGTCGGCGCACAGCAGCACGTCGTACTGCCGGCAGATGCGCTGGATCTCCGGCCAGTAGCTTTGCGGCGGGGAGATCATGCCTCCGGCGCCCTGGAAGGGGTCGGCGACGAAGGCGGCGACGTTCTCCGCGCCCAGCTCGAGGATCTTCTCCTCCAGTTGCAGCGCCGCGCGGCGACCGAACTCGGTCGGGCTCAGCTCGCCGCCGTTGGCGTACCAGTAGGGTTCGTCGATGTGGGCGAAGTCCGGCAGCATGCCGCCCATCTCGTGCATGAACTTCATCCCGCCAAGAGCGGTGCTGCCCAGGGTCGAGCCGTGGTAGCCGTTCCAGCGGCCGATCATGATCTTCTTCTGCGGCTTGCCGAGGATCTGCCAGTAGCGCCGCACGGTACGGATCAGCACCTCGTTGGCCTCGGAGCCGGAGTTGGTGTAGATCGCGTGGCTGTAGTGGTCCGGCAGCAGGCTGAAGAGCATCTCGGAAAGCTCCACCACCGCCGGGTGGGTGGTGTGGAAGAACATGTTGTAGTACGGCAGTTGTTCCAGTTGGCGGCTGGCGGCGGCGGCGAGGTCCTGGCGGCCGTAGCCGAGGTTGGTGCACCAGAGGCCGGACATGCCGTCCAGGTAGCGCTTGCCGTCGTTGTCCCAGAGCTGCAGGCCATCGCCGCGGACCATCACCCGCGGGCCTTCGCGGTTCAGCGCCTTCTGGTCGAGGAAGGCGTGGATGTGGTGCGCGGCGTCCAGTTGCTGGTAGTCGCGGGTATCGCGCTGCGGGTTGAGCTGAGCGGTCATCGTCTGTGTTCTCCTTGTTCCCTTGGCGCGTCAGGCCGAAGGGGATTGCAGGGGATCGAGGGCGACGGACTTGCCCTGGGCAGTCTCACCGGCCGTCTCGAGCGGTTCGGGTACGAAGAGGGGCTTGCGCATCACGCCCTTGATCCACACCACCGCCACCAGCGAGACCACGCCCAGCACCACGCCGGCGCTGGCGAAGATCCGTCCGGTCATTTCCGGGGTCGGCGAGACATGGACCACCGCATAGATCATCCCGGCGATGCCGAACAGTTGCGGCAGCGGATAGAACGGCGTGCGGAACGGACGGGCGATGTGCGGATAGCGACGGCGCAGGGCCAGCACGTCGACGTGGGCGATGATGTAGGCCAGCAGCCAGGCCAGCGCGGCGGCGAGCAGCAGCAGGTTGATCGAGTCCGGGTCCTGGCCGAGGATCAGGATCGGCAGGCCGGTGATCGCGGCGACGAACAGCACCGCCACCCAGGGCGTGCGCGCCCGCCGGCTGAGCTGCTTGAATTGCGGGAAGGCCTGGCCGTTCTGCGCCATCCCGTAGAGCATCCGCGGGATCGCCGCCAGCGACGAGTTGAGGGTGCTGCAGGTGGCGGTGATCGCGGCGATCACCAGGAACAGCTGGCCGTACTCACCGAACACGCGGTTGGCGAAGAGGAAGTGCGGCAGCGGGTCGCCGGCCAGTTCCGCCTGCGGGATGCACAGCAGCGCACCGAAGCAGTAGAGGGCGATGGTCAGGAAGATGATGCTCAGGCCGAGGATCATCGAACGCGGGATGTTGCGCTCCGGACGCCGCGTCTCCTCCACCAGCGGGCAGACGAACTCGGCGCCGACGAAGCCCCACACGGCCATCGCGGTGAGCGCCAGGGCGCTTACCCCGAGCGGGTTCCAGCCGCTCGCCAGGGCGGTCTGCGCGGAAGCGTGCTCGCTGCTCACCGCACCCAGGCCGAGTACCAGCAGGACGATCATCATCAGCAGCGCCAGGGCGCTCTGCAGGCGCGCGAAGATGTCGATGCCGAGCAGGTTGAGCAGGGTGAACAGGCCGAGCACGCCGTAGGCCACCAGCATCGGCGGCAGCGCGCCGGGGTAGACCTTGCCGATGATCAGGTCGAGCAGCAGCAGTTCCGCCGAGAGGGCGAACATCGCCACCACCACGTAGCCGGAAAAGGTCGCCAGGATCGCCGGGAAATGCCCGATGGCCACCTCGGTGTAGCTGCTCAGGCTACCGGCGCGGGGAATCATCAGGGCCAGCTCGGAAAAGGAAAAGGCGTAACTCAGCGCCAGCAGGTAGGCCACTCCCAGCGGCACGATGAAGCCCAGGCCGGCCGTCCCGGCGCCTTGCAGCATCAGTACCATCACGCCCTGGGAAACCACCAGGCCGATGGCCACCGCCAGCAGCGGTCCCAGCCCGAGCACGCGGCGCAGGGCCGGCTCACGCAGGTTCGGCGTGTCGTTCATTCGATCGTCCTCTTGTTGTCGTTATCGGCATCGAGTCGTGTCGCGTCCGTCGCGTCTTCAGCGCAACTGGAACCAGGTCGTCTTCAACTGGGTGTACTTGTCGAAGGAATGCAGCGACAGGTCGCGACCGAAGCCGGACTGCTTGCCGCCGCCGAAAGGCACCGCGACGTCCAGCGCGTCCACGGTATTCACCGACACCGTTCCGGCATTCAAGCGCCGCGCCACCCGGTGCGCACGGTGCAGGTCGTCGCTCCACAGCGAGGCGGCGAGGCCGTAGCGGCTGTCGTTGGCCAGGCGGATGGCCTCGTCCTCGGAGTCGAAGGCGCTTATCGCCAGCACCGGACCGAAGATTTCCTCGCGGGCCAGTTGCATGTCCGGGCGTACGTCGCCGAACAGGGTCGGTTCGATGAAGTTGTCCGAACCGTTGATCGTCAACTGGCGGCCACCGCCGAGCAGGGTCGCGCCCTCGCCTTGCGCCCGCTCGATGGCGGCGAGGATCCCGGCGGTCTGCCGGCGGTTGACGATGGCGCCGGCGCGGCTGGCCGGATCCAGCGGATCGCCCGGCTGCCAGTCGCGGGCCTTGGCCAGCAGGCGCTCGACGAACTCGTCGTGGATCGAACGCTCCACCAGCAAGCGCGAGTTCGCCGAACAGACCTCGCCCTGGTTGAAGAAAATCCCGAAGGCGGCCTTCTCCGCCGCCAGGTCGAGATCGCGGCAATCGGCGAACACCAGGTTCGGACTCTTGCCGCCGCACTCCAGCCAGACCTGCTTGAGGTTGGATTGCGCGGAATACCGCATGAAGTACTTGCCGACCTCGGTGGAGCCGGTGAACACCAGTGCGTCCACCTCCGGGTGCAGGCCGAGGGCCTTGCCGGCCTGCTCGCCGAGGCCCGGCACCACGTTCAGCACGCCTTCCGGCACCCCCGCCTCCAGGGCCAGCTCGGCCAGGCGCAGGGCGGAGAACGGCGACTGCTCGGCCGGCTTGAGCACCACCGAGTTACCGGCGGCCAGGGCCGGGGCGAGCTTCCAGGCAGCCATGTCGAGCGGGAAGTTCCACGGCACCACCGCGCCAATCACCCCCAGCGGCACGCGGGTAATGGTGGCCAGGGCCTGCCGGGCGGTCGGCGCGACCTGGTCGTAGAGCTTGTCGAGGCTTTCCGCATACCAGGCGAAGACGTGGGCGGCGCCGGGCACGTCGATGTTCCAGGCGTCCATCACCGGCTTGCCCATGTTCAGCGAGTCGAGCAGCGCCAGCTCTTCGCGATGGGCCAGCATCAGCTCGGCCAGGCGCAGCAGCACGCGCTTGCGCTCGACCGGGGCGAGACGCGCCCAGGGGCCTTCGTCGAAGGCGCGGCGGGCGGCGGCCACTGCCGCATCGACGTCGGCCGCGTCGCAGGCCGCGACCCGCGCCAGCAGGCGATTGCTCGCCGGATCGATGGCGTCGAAGGTAGCGCCGCTGGCGGCCGGACGCTGGCGGCCGCCGATCAGGGCCTGGTCGATGAAGCGCTGTGTCGTGGCGCGCCGTTGCCAATCGCTGAGTTCGAACACCCCACCTTCTCCTTGTTATCTCGCCGGTCTGCGCCGGTCGTGGTTCTGCACGCATGGCCCGGACCGCCAGATGGCGGACCGCTGTCCATGGGGTCGATGGGGAAGGATGGTCGCGCAAGCCGCTGCGAAGGAAAATTATTAAAAATGTCCTCGGGACATAAGAAAAAGCTGGCCAGGCGTGCCCCGGCAAAGTGCGTCGTGCTGGGTTATCGTGCAGGCGGGCAATCGTCGTCGCGGCCAGCGCCGCGACGCTCGGCAGCGGCCTGCAACTTGCTTGCAGCGCGGCGAACACAACAATCGAGGCGCACACGCCCGGCCCGGGGAGGATGATGCGCCGATGAGGTCTTGCAGTGGCGTCCTATACCTTGCGGCAACTCAAGTATTTCGTGACCACCGTGGAATGCGGCAGCGTGGCCGAGGCCTCGCGCAAGCTGTACATCGCCCAGCCGTCGATCTCCACCGCGGTGAAGGGTCTGGAGGAAAGCTTCGGCGTGCAGCTGTTCATCCGCCACCACGCCCAGGGCGTGTCGCTGACCCCCGCCGGCGCGCGCTTCTACCGCAAGGCCCAGGAACTGCTGCGGATGGCCCACGAGTTCGAGCAGAACGCCCTGGCCGACAACGACGTGATCGCCGGGCAGATCGACATCGGCTGCTTCGAGACGGTCGCCCCGCTCTACCTGCCGGGCCTGATCGCCGGCTTTCGCCAGGCCTATCCGGGGGTGGAGATCCGCATCCGCGACGGCGAGCAGCAGGAACTGGTGCAAGGCCTCACCTCGGGGCGCTTCGACCTGGCCTTCCTCTACGAGCACGACCTCGACTCGACCATCGAGACCGAGCCGCTGATGCCGCCGCAACGACCCCACGCGCTGCTCCCCGAAGGGCATCGCTTCGCCGGGCAGGCGCAGGTGTCGCTGCGCGACCTGTGCCTGGAGCCGATGATCCTGCTCGACGTGCAGCCCAGCCGGACCTACTTCGTCAGCCTGTTCGAGGAACTCGGCCTGACGCCGAACATCGCCTTCAGCTCACCGTCCATCGAGATGGTGCGCGGCATGGTCGGCCAGGGCTTCGGCTTCTCCCTGCTGGTCACCCGCCCGCATTCGGAATGCACCTACGACGGCAAGAAAGTGGTCATGGTCGACCTCGCCGAGCCGGTGTCCACCTCCGGGCTCGCCGCCGCCTGGCTGAAACGCGCGCAACTGACCAAGCCGGCACGATTGTTCGTCGACTACTGCCGGGAGCAACTGGGCAAGCTCGCCGAGCGCCGGCACTGACCCTCATCTTTCCGACATTCAAAGAGGAATTTTCTTCCTGACAAAGACGAATCCGATGACTGTGGCAAAAAGCCTCCGTTGCTAGGGTGGCCGGCGCTCCGAATCGCCCCGGTTCGGTAGCCCGGCAATGCCCAAGGATCGATGGATATTCGGGCCTGCCGTCTCATTGATGAGTCATCCTGGAGAGTCAGATGAAGAAGTTCCTGTTGCCCGCCTTCCTGTTCGCCGCCGCCTCGCTGACCGGCTGCACCAGCTACAACATCAGCCAGCCCATCGCCCCGGTGGCCGGCGCGGTGAAGACCGACCTGAAGGCCGACGTCGCCGTAGGCGGGCCGATCAGCGGCGATTCCTCGGTCAACATCCTGTTCGGTTTCATCAAGTTCGGCGGCGACAACCAGTTCGCCGACGGCGTCACCTACGGTGCCGAAAGCGGTTCGGGCCTGAACCTCGGCGCCTTCGACCCGGTGTCCTCGGCCAAGGCCGCCGCCGCGTTCAAGGCGGTGAAGAGTTCCAACGCCGACCTGATCGTGGCGCCGCGCTACGAGGTCTCGGTGAACGACTACTTCGTATTCAAGAAGGTCGACGTCAAGGTCACCGGCAGCAAGGGCACCATCCAGTCGATCCGCTGATGGATCCCCCTGGCGGGCCCCGCGCCCGCCAGCCTACGTTGCATCCCGGTTAGTGCAAGTCCGCCCGTCCGGGGCGTTTTCCGGCCGTCATGCTCCGCCACGCACCAGGACATGACGGCTCTTTTTACCCCTCCCTCGCCGCCTCAGGCACAATCCCCCGGATGCCACCGGCCAGGGGAACGCGCATGCGGATCGACGAAGAAATCACCCTCAAGAAGCTGGAAACCTTCCTCGCCTTCATGCGCACCGGCAACCTGGCGCGCGCGGCGGCGGAACTGGGCACCAGCAACGTCAGCGTGCACCGCGCCATCCACTCGCTGGAAAGCGCCCTGCGCTGCCCGCTGTTCAAGCACGAGGGACGCAACCTGACCCCGCTGGAAAGCGCCTACGTGCTCGAGGAGCGCGCGCAGAAGCTGGTCCAGGAGGTACTCGACACGGTGCGCCTGACGCGCGAGGCGGCCGGCTTCTCCGCCGAGCGCTTCAAGCTCGGTGCGCTCTATTCGCTGACGGTGAAGACCGTGCCGCAACTGATCATGGGCCTCAAGCTGCGACGCAGCGCGCTGAACATCGACCTGATCCTCGGCTCCAACGTCGATCTGTTCTACCAGTTGAAGAACATGGAGCTGGACGCCATCCTGGTGTCGCTCAACGACAGCGTCAGCGATCCCGACTGCGAGCACCTGCCGCTGTTCTCCGATGACATCTTCCTCGCCGTGCCGGTGGACTCGCCCTACGCCAGGCTCGCCGAGATCGATCTCAGCACCCTGCGCGACACGCCCTTCGTCACGCTCACCCAGGGCTTCGCCACCCATCAGGACGGCACCCGGGTGTTCCAGCAGGCCGGCTTCGAACCGCAGATCGCCATGCAGGTGAACGACATCTTCACCCTCCTCAGCATGGTCAGCTCGGGGGTCGGCCATGCGCTGCTGCCCAAACGCATCGAGGCGGTCTACGAGAACCGCGTGCGGCTGATCCCGCTGCAACCGCGCTATCGCCTGCAGCAGCACATCGGCGTGGTGTTCCTCAAAGCCAAGGAGCGCGACCCGAACCTGCTGGCGTTGCTCGCGGAGTGCCGGATGTACAGCCTGCGCCTGGAGCAGGAGGCGGCGGGATAGCGGACGGAAGTCCACATTACCGCTGGCCCGCCGACCTCTCCCCAACCCTCGCCCTTCAGGGAGAGGGAGCCCGGACAAGCCCGCTCACCCAACCAGGCCGCGCACGCTGAAATACAGCAGCGACGGCCCCAGCAGGCAACCGATGGCGGTGTAGAACGCCGCGGTCAGGCAACCGTAGGGCACCAGCTTCGGGTCGGTGGCGGCGAGGCCGCCGGCGACGCCGCTGGAGGTGCCCATGAGACCGCCGAAGATCACCGCCGTACGTGGATTGTTCAGGCCGATGTAGGGCGCGACGAAAGGCGTCAGGACCATCACCAGGATCGCCTTCACCAGCCCGGCGGCGATGCTCAGCGCCATCACCTCGGAGCTGGCCCCCAGGGCGGCGCCGGTCACCGGTCCGACGATGTAGGTGACCGCGCCGGCGCCGATGGTGGTCAGGCTGACTGCGTCGGTATAGCCGAAGGCCATGGCCACCGCGACCCCGGCGACGAACGACGAACCGACCCCGAGGAACAGCGACACCACCCCGGAAACCCCTGCCCGACGCAGTTCCTCGACATTCACCCCGAAGGCCGTGGCGACGATGGCGAAGTCGCGCAGCATGGCGCCGCCCAGCAGGCCGATACCGGACATCAGGGGCACGTCCACCAATCCTTTCTGCCCGCCCGTGGCGACGCCGCCGACGTAGGACAGCACCAGGCCGAGGAAGATCGCGATCGCCGAACCGTGCAGGCGCCCGCGGGTGAGGCGCGCCGACAACCAGTAGGACACCGCCATGGTCACGCCGATGATGGCGAAGCCGCTGATCAGGCCGTAGCCATTGATGACTTTGTTCAGGGACTCGAACATGGCGCTCACCCCTGCACGCTGGTGCGCGGTTTCAACGGCGGGGCGCCTTCGGTTTTCTTCCGGCCGAAGCGGTCGAGCAGCGGGACCAGGGCGAAGGCCACGGCGACCGCGGCGATGCCGGCGAGGATCGCGGCCGGCCCACCGCTCAGCGCGCCGAGGACGTTCTGCTGGGCGGCCATGGCGACCACGATGGGAATGTAGACCGCGCTCCAGAACTCCACGCCCTGCTCGGTCTTCGCCGAGAGCAGGCCACGCTTGCCCAGGTAGCTGCCGACGAAGATCAGCAGCAGCATGGCGATGCCGACGCCACCGACGTTGGCCGGCACGCCGAGCAGCACGCCAAGGATCTCGCCGATGAACAGCCCGGCGAGGGTACACAGAGACAGCAGTGCGACACCGTAGATAATCATTATTGTTGTCCTCGGTTGCGGATCGATGTTGTTGTTTTTATGCCTCGAACGAACGCTTATCGGGTTCTCTTTTCCTCCTCGCGCAACAGCGCGTCCAGGGTATCCGCCCGGGAGCCTTCGAAGGCCGGCGTGGCGCAGCCGAACAGGGGCCGCGCCAGACCGCTGAGGACCCGTCCCGGCGGCAGCTCGAGATGCAGGCGGGCACCGCGCTCGTAGGCGCTGCGCAATGTCGCCAACCACTCGACGCGGCGCGCCATGTTGCCGGCGAGATCGTCGGCCAGCGCAGCCGGTTCGGCGACCAGGCGCGCCCGGCTGCTGCTCAGGTAGGGCACGCGCGGACGACGCAGGCGGATGCCGGCGAAGGCTTCGGCCAGGTGCGTGGCCGGTTCGTCGAGCAGCGCACAGTGCGAGGGTACGCTCACCGCCAGGCGCTTCGCCGCGCTGGCGCCCGCGGCACGGGCGCGTTCGGCGAGGGCGGCCAACGCCGCGTCGCTGCCGGCCACCACCAACTGCCGCTCGCCGTTGACGTTGGCCAGGTAGAGCGGCGGGTGCTCGCGCCGCACCGCCAGGATCAGCGCCTCCAGTTGCGCCTGGTCGAGACCGAGGATGGCGCTCATCCCGTAGCCCTCGGGCCAGGCGGCCTGCATCAGTTCGCCGCGCAGCGCCACCAGACGCAACGCGTCGTCGAAGTCCAGCGCTCCGGCCACCACCGCCGCCGGATAGGCACCGATGGACAGCCCGGCGACCAGTCCCGGCCGATGCCCGCGCGCCTCCAGCAGGCGGCTGGCGGCTACCCCGGCGATCAACAGGCACAACTGCACCGCGCGGGTTCCGCGCAAGGCCTCGGCGCTCTCCAGTTCGGCCGGCGCCTGGCCGAGACAGTCCGCCGCCTGCTCCAGGCAGGCGCGCACCGGCGGTTCGTCGGGCAAGGCCGCGAGCATGCCGGGACGTTGGGCGCCCTGGCCGGGATAGGCGAACAGCGCGCTCATGCCTCGACCTCCGCGACCCGCCAGGGGTCTTCCAGCAACAGCGGCGCCTCGCTGCCTTTCGCCAGCACCCGGGGCCGGCCCTCGGCCCATTCGCGCAGGGCCACGCCGCCCGCCGGGGTCTGCAGTTGCAGGTCGATCCGGCAGGGACACTGCTCGAAGCGTTGCAGCAGGCGCAGCGCGTCATCGCGCGGGAACGGGCGCGGGGTGCGCAGCAGCAGGTCGAGGTCGCTGTCCGGATGCAGCACGGCGACCCCGCTGGCCAGCTCGAAACCGGCGCCGCCGGTCACGCCCCAGGCCAGCCCCAGCACGTTCAGCGGCGCACGCACGTCGCGCAAGGCACGCCAGGCCGGCAGATCACGCTGCATCGCCGACTCGCGCTGGGCCAGCGCTTCCGGGCGCAAGCGCCGGGTGATTGCCGCCAACGGCATCCAGCCGGCCCAGCGCTGCTCCCGCGCCAGGCCGCGCACGCCGATGGCCACCCGTGCAGGATCTGCCGGCGCACGGCGCACCACCACCGGCCAGCCGGCCTTCAGGGCCGCGCGGACCCAGGCCGGAGCATTCTCCGGCAGATGCTCCGGCGCCATGCCCAGGAGCAGGTCGTGGGGCTCCGGCCCTGCCCTGCGGCGCATCGGATCAGGAGCGAGCCGTCGCCGGCTGGAGCCCCGCTGTGAGCTGTTCGCGATGACCACGGCTCGCTCCTGAATTCACCACTGCTCGCGCAGCAGCCGGCGCACCCGCGCCGACGCCTCGCGGTTGGCCGCGCCGAGGCGGCCGCCTAGGTCGCGCGGGCCGCCGAGGATATCGGCCAGGGCCTCGCCCAGGCAGGTGCGGACCCGCTCCAGGTCCGCCGTCGACGGCACCTCGACGGTCTCCACCGGGAGGGTCCTCCAGAGCAGGCCGAGCGACGCGTAGCTGTCGATGTCGTAGGCCATCGGCGGCACCTTCGCCGCCAACGCCTCCAGTTCCTCGACACTGCGCAGGGTGATCCGCGCGGCGGCGGCCTTGCCCATGGCGTGGACCATCACCCCCGGATCGTGCAAGGCGATCAGACGGTTGGCCTGGTAGCCGTGGGCGAGGAACGCGCCGGACATCGCCTTGCCCACCAGCAGGCCGATCAGCGGATGCCCGGCGAGCCGGGCGCGGGCGTAGGCATCCACCGCCCCGGCCAGCGCCTGGTGGATACCCAGGGCCTCCTCGCGGCGGCCGTAGGCCTGGCTCGGCACGTCGACGATGGCCAGCAGCGCGCGCTTGCGCGGCGCCTCGCGGTCGGCCTCCAGCGCCTCGTCGACGGCGGCAGCCAGGCCCCAGCCCTCGAGCAGCCCGACCTCGCCCTGGCGAGCGCGCAAGAATGGATTGTCGGGATCGGGCACGACGGCCAGGAAACGCACCGGGTAGCCGTCCAGCTCGGCATCGGCGACGCGCAACGAAGCAGGATCGCCGGGACGCGGCGCGTGGCCACCGGCCAGCGCCTGGAACCAGGCCAGGCCACGGGAAGCGAAAGGTTGGCTCATGTTGCATCTCCTTGGCCCAGCCCCTGGTACAACCGGCGCACGCCGGCGGCGTCCGGTTGCTCGGCGGTATCGAGGTCGCCCAGCCGCCGCAGGTAATCCTCGGCGCGGCGGCAGCGCGGCCGTGCCGGCAGGCCCTTGGCGAAATACGCGAGTACCGAGGTGCGTACCTCATCGAGGTCGTCGGCCAGGTAGGCGTCGGCGAGACCGCTGGCGAAGCGCTGCTCTCCGCCGGTGAGGCTCCAGATGAACGGCCGGTCGCGCGAGTCGTATTCAGCGATGCCGGCCTCCTGTTCGATCACCTGCGGACCGTTCAATCCGAGGCGCGCCTCGCGGGTCACCAGCACGTAGCTGCACAGCCCGGCGGCGATGGACATGCCGCCGAAGCAGCCGACCGGCCCGGCGATCACCGCCACCACCGGCTGGTAGCGCTGCAGATCGACGATGGCCGCCTGGATCTCGGCGATCGCCGCCAGTCCGAGGTTGGCTTCCTGCAGGCGCACGCCACCGGTTTCCAGCAACAGCAGGGCCCGGGTCGGAACGCCGTTGCGGTTGTCCTCGGCGGCCAGCTCCAGCGCGCCGGCGATCTTCGCTCCGCTGACTTCGCCAAGGCTGCCGCCCTGGAAGGCCCCTTCGATGGCGGCGAGCACCGCCGGCTGGCCGTCGAGCAGGCCACGAGCGACCACTACCCCATCGTCGGCCTGGGGCACGATGCCCTGTCGTTCCAGCCAGGGCGACTGCACGCTGGCGAAGGGATCGAGCAATTCGCGGAAGCTGCCCGCGTCGAGCAGGGCGCGGGCGCGCTGGCGCGCTCCCAGTTCGGTGAAGCTGCGCAGCGCCAGCAGGCGGGCGACGTCAGTCATGGCCAGCCTCCTCCAGTGCCTGCTCCAGGCGCAGGCGGACCACCCCGGGCGTGGCGCCGAAATCGTGGATGCGGATCGACGCGGCCGGCGCCGTGGACGCCGCGAAGACCCGCGCGAAGAGTTGTTGCCAGCGCGGGCCGCTGCCGTTCACCGAGGTCACCACCTGGATGCTCAGCGCGCCTCCGGCGGCCGGCTCGAGCAGCACCTCAAGGTCGCCGGAGCCGACGCAGCCGGCCAGGGCGCGACCGCGCGCCGGAGCGCCGGCGGGAAATTCGAAGGTCAGGGTTTCCATCTCAGAGACTCCCAGCCCACCCACCGGACACGGCGGGCAGGCGATCGAGGAAAAGACAGGCGGCCAGCAGGTCGGCGGCGCCGCCGGGCGAGGCGTTCAGCGCCAGCAGGCGGCGGTCCAGCTCGCACAGGCGGCGACGCCCGGCAAGACTGGCGCTGCCGCCGGCGGCGAGCACCGCGCGGGCGCCATCCTGCATCGCGGCGAGGCCGACGCGACCGGCGCGGTGCAGCACGCAGGTATCGTCGAGGACACTCATGATCGCCAGCAGCGCATCGAGCCTGGCGTTCTGCTCGCTAGCGCCGCCTTCGCGGCTACGCCATAGCTGCGGCAGGCCGTGGCACACTGCGCGGGGGAAGCCGAGACGCGCCTCCTCGCGGGCGCCGCCGACGCCGTAGCGCCGACGGACGCGCTCGCCGTGGCTGTCGCCGATGGCGGCCGCCGGATCGTCGAGCAGGGCGATGCGCCCTGCGCGCGCGGCCACTTCGCCGGCCTGCGTGCGGCGCGGTTCGAGAGCGGCGGCCGCGACCAGCAGGCCGAGCGCCCAGATCGCTCCGCGATGGGTGTTCACGCCTTCGGTGGTACGCAGCATTGCCGCCTCGCCGTCGCGCCCCAGTTGGCCAAGGATGCCGCGCAGGCACGCATCGATGCGCCCATGCCGCTGGGCAGCGTCGGCCATTTCCTTGAAACACGGCCACAGGCTCAGCGCCGAGGCCTGCATCAGGCCCAGGTGCAGGTCGGCATGTGCGCCATTGCCGCGACGATCCACCAGGGCCGGTTTGGGCGACAGTTCGGCTTCGTCGATGAGGGCGTCCACCGCCAGGTCGGCCAGGCATTCGCCGAGGTCGGCGCGCGGCGTCGCCGCGAGGTGCGCGATGGCGTTCATCACCAGCTCCTGAAACGCGCCGGCGGCTGGTACAGCCCGCCGGACCACTCGACCAGCTCGGCGATGCTCTTCGCCGCCAGCAGCTCGCGCGAGGCGTCGGTGCGGCGGATGCCGAGGTCCTCGGGCAGCGCGATCAGCCCTTCGCGGCGCATCCGCAGGGTCTCGCGCGGATCGTGGCGCAGGCCGATCGGACTGATCCCCGCCACCGCCGCGATCATCGCCTGGCGTTCCTCCAGCGAGCGCGCCTTGTACAGGTAGGCGATGCCTTCCTCGGTGAGCACATGAGTGACATCGTCGCCATAGATCATCACCGGCGCCAGCGGCATGCCGGTCTGGCGCGCTACCTCCAGCGCGTCGAGACGCTCGACGAAGGTCGGCTTGCCGCCGTCCTGGAAGGTCTCGACCATCTGCACCACCAGCTTCCGGCCGCGCTCCAGCAAGGCCTCGGGTTCGCCCCGCATGTCCAGCCAGGCCGGCGTCGAGTGGCGCCGGCCGCGCGGGTCGTGGCCCATGTTCGGGGCGCCACCGAAGCCGGCCAGGCGTCCGCGGGTGACGGTGGAGGAATGGCCGTCGCCGTCGACCTGGAGGGTAGCGCCGATGAACAGGTCGACGGCGTATTGTCCTGCCAGTTGGCAGAACATCCGATTGGAACGCAGCGAGCCGTCGCGACCGGTGAAGAACACGTCGGGACGCTGGGCGATGTAGCCCTCCATGCCCAGCTCGGTGCCGAAGCAGTGCACGCTCTCGACCCAGCCGCTCTCGATGGCGGGGATAAGGGTCGGGTGCGGGTTGAGGGTCCAGTGTCGGCAGATCTTGCCCTTCAGGCCGAGGGACTCGCCGTAGGTCGGCAGGATCAGTTCGATGGCCGCGGTGTTGAAGCCGATGCCGTGGTTCAGCGACTGCACGTTGTGCCGCTGGTAGATGCCGCGGATCGCCATCATCGCCATCAGTACGTGGACCGGCTTGATGTGGCGCGGGTCGCGGGTGAACAGCGGCTCGATGTAGAACGGCTGGTCGGCCTCGACCACGAAGTCCACCCAGGAGGCCGGGATATCCACTCGCGGCAGGTCGCGCGGGTCGTCGACGATACGGTTGACCTGGACGATGACGATGCCGTCGCTGAACGCGGTGGGCTCCACCAGCGCCGGGGTGTCTTCCGTGCTCGGCCCGGTGTACACGTTGCCTTCGCGGTCGGCGACGAAACCGGCGACCAGCGCCACGTTGGGGATCAGGTCGACCACCAGCCGCGCGTACAGCTCGATATAGGTGTGGATCGCGCCGATCTCCAGCAGGCCGTCTTCGAGCAACTGGCCGATGCGCAGGCTCTGCGGGCCGGAGAAGGAGAAGTCGAGCTTGCGCGCGATGCCCAGTTCGAACAGGTCGAGATGCTCCGGGCGGCCGACGCTGGGCATGATCATGTGCAGGTCGTGCAGCTTGCCGGGATCGACCCGGGCCAGCGAACGGGAGAGGAAATCCGCCTGCTTCTGGTTGTTGCCTTCCAGCACCACCCGATCGCCCGGCGCGATCAGCGCCTCCAGGGCGGCGACCAGGCGTTCGCGCGGCAGCACCGCGCCGTCGGCCAGGCCGCGCACGCGTTCGAGGCGCCGCTGCTTTTCCTGGCGGCGCCGCGACCACTGCGGCGGGGGAGAGATCGGTGTCGTCATGTCGGCTCCAGGTTTCACGCTGTCGTGAGGAGCCACGTTAGGCAGGCCGCCAGGCCTGTTCAATCAAGCCGGGCGACGAACCGTTACGCCAAGGTTAACGATCTGGAGGATCAGGCGCGGCGACGAGCCTGGCTGTCGATCAGGTACTGCAAGCGGAACAGGTGACGGTAGCCGGCCTCCCAGGCGCCGTGGCCGGACTTCACGTTGATGTGCCCGGCCTCGGGCAGGATCACCGTCTCCGCGCCCCAGGCGCGGGCCAGGTGCATGGCGCGCTGCGGGCTGCAGGCCTGGTCGTTGTCGGAACCCACCAGCACGCTGGGGAACGGCAACGGCTCGCGGCTGATCGGCGCGAAGTTGCGTAGCGCCTCGGCGCAGCTCTCGCGCTCGACGTCGGCCGGCGCCACCAGCAGGGCGCCGCGCACCTGGTCGCGCACCCGGCGCTCGGCCTGGGCCGCCCACAGCGCCACTGTCACGCAACCCAGGCTGTGCGCGATCAGCACCACCGGCCCGGGCTGGCGGCGGATCTCGGCGTCCAGCTCGGCGATCCAGTCGGCGCGCAGCGGGGTGATCCAGTCCTGTTGCTCGACCCGTGAGGCATTCGGCAGCGCGCGCTGCCAGTGGCTTTGCCAATGGGCGTCTTCCGAGCCGTACCAACCGGGCACCAACACATAACGGACGCGTTCGCTGTGCATGGAGATCCCTCCAGAAAAAATCATCACCAGGAAAGTGTATGGGAGTCTGCCCGTTTCTATAAGTAATAAAAAGAAATTTTCTTATTCTATATATTTCTATAAGACGATTCCGTTGATCCAGCGCAAGCCGACAGCAGTTTTCCGCCACCACGCCTGGGCTCCATCGCGTACCGGCGGTATACCTGAGCGCAGGCATCAGGTATCGGATACGACCATGGCCAAGAAATTTCCCCTCCATCCCAGCCACCCCGAGCGCATCTGCTGGGGTTGCGACCGCTATTGCCCGGCGGACTCCATGGGCTGCGGCAACGGCGCCAGCCGTACCCAGCACCCCAGCGAGCTGTTCGGCGAAGACTGGGCCGGCGAATGGGAGGCCGAGGAAACGGAGGAAGCCAAAGAGCGGGAGGCGCCGGCGCGGCAGCCCTGAGGGGCCGCCCCCTGGCGCCGGTGCAAGAGCATCGGGCCCCGCGCACCCTGCCTGGAATAAAAAAGACCGCTCTCCCCTGCCCGGATCGGAGCGGTCGAAACCGTTGCCCGCCCGGCCTGCGCCGGACGGCGTGCATTCGCTTCAGCGTGCGGTGATCACCGCCAGCCTGGTGATCCCGGCACGCTCGATGGAGGCCATGGCCTTCGCCACCTGACCGTAGTTCACCCCTTCGTCGGCCTGCAGCTGCACGCGGACCTCGGCGTCCTTCGCCTTGGCCGCGGCCAGGTTGCTCTCCAGCAGCTCCGGCTGGATCTCGTCCTTGTTGACGAACAGCTTGCCGGCGCCATCGATGCTCACCACCAGGGGGTCCTTCTGCTCCGGCGGGGCCACCGATTCGGTCTTCGGCAGGTTGATCGGGATCGAGTTGGTCAGCAGCGGCGCGGTGACGATGAACACCACCAGCAGCACCAGCATCACGTCGACCAGCGGGGTGACGTTGATTTCGGAAAGGACTTCGTCGCTGTCCTGGGTCGAGAAGGCCATGTCAGGACGCCTCCTTCACGTTGCGCGAGGGGTTGCCGGCCTGGCGCGCGGCGGAGGGATGGACGATGACGCGGAACGCGCTCTTCTGCGCCAGGCTGTAGAAGTCGTGGGCGAAGTCGTCGAGGTCGGCGGCGGTCAGCTTCAGGCGCCGCAGGAAGTAGTTGTAGACCAGCACCGCCGGCACCGCGACGGCGATTCCCACGCCGGTGGCGATCAGCGCGCTGCCGATCGGCCCGGCCACGGTCTCCAGGCTCGCCGAGCCGGCCGCGCTGATCCCCTTGAGCGCCTCCATGATGCCCCAGACGGTGCCGAACAGACCGATGAAGGGCGAGGTCGAGCCGATCGAGGCGAGCACCGCCAGGCCCGACTCCAGGGAACGCCGCTCGCGCTGGATCTGCTGGCGCAGGGCGCGTTCGAGACGGTCCTGGTGGTTGATCGACTGGGCCAGGTCGGGCTGGCCGTTGTCCTGCACCTGGATCGCGGCGAAGCCGGCCTGGGCCACGCGGGCGCCGGCGCCCTGCTTGTCCTGCGCCTGCTCGCCGGCGGAGTCGAGGCTGGTGGCGCTCCAGAACTGCTTCTGGAACTGGCGGTCCTGGCGCTTCTGCCGGGCGAACTGCACGCCCTTGACCAGGGCCAGGCCCCAGGTGACCACGGAAAAGCCGACCAGCAGCCAGATGACGGCGCCTTCGACGGATTCGAGCGGGGTGGTTAACAGACTCATGACGGATACTCCTCGTGACGCTGCAGATTCAGTTCAACTTGAAATCGATCGGTACGCTGACCCAGCCGTCCTCGGCCTTGTCGCCGCGCTTGGCGGGAACGAAGGACCAGCGCTTGACCGCTTTCACCGCGGCCTGGTCGAGGGCTTCGCGTCCGCTCGACTTCTGCACCTGGATCTCGCTCGGGCTGCCGCTGGCGAGGACATGCACTCGCAACAGCACCGTGCCCTCCCAGCCGCGGCGCATGGCCAGGGCGGGGTATTCCGGCGCCGGGTTGTGCAGGTAGCCGGCGTTCGCCGACGGCGGCGTCAGCGCTGCCGGGGCGGCGGCCGGAGCCGGCGGGGCGGGTTGCGCGGCGGGTTGCGGCGGCGCGGGCGGAGCCGGCTCGACGGCCTTCGGCGCCGGCTTGGGCCGGGGTTGCGGCTTGGGCTTGGGTTTCGGCTTTGGCACCGGCTTCGGCGGCGGTGGCTTCACCGCGTTCTCGTCGACCACCGGCGGTGGCGGTTCCTCGACCACCGGCGGCAGCGGCTCGGGCGGCGGCGGTTCCACCACCGGCGGTGCCGGGGCGGTGAACTCGATGGTCATCGGCGGCACCTGTGGCGGCACCTCGGGCAGCGCCGGGGTTCTCTGCTGGCTCAGCCAATGGATCACCGCTCCGTGCAGGGTCAAGGCGAACAGGACCAGCAGGATCGTCTCGCGCCGGCTGAGCACGCGACCCTGTGCCGGGCTGTGGCGAACCAGGTGCAACGCCTGGCGAACCGGCCGACCGAGCGCCACCAGGTCGCCGCCGGGCGTCTCGCGCCAGGGCTGCGTGCGGGCATCGACGGGCTGGGGTGTTGCCATGGAAAAGCTCCTTGCACTGACGAACTCGATGGCCGCTCAGGTCCGTGCTGGAGTCCTAGCGGCGCAGGGAGTTGCATGATTGGCAAGGAGGCTTAGCGCCTGAAGTAATTATTTTTGTTATGGAAATAACTTCTGGAGCTATGGGTTTCGCCCGTGTCGCCACAGGCCGCGTGGTTGGCGGGCTACAGCGATCCGACGAAAAACCCATGCCTTGCGGGCATGAAAAATATTCCTGAAAGGCTGGTGTTTTCGCCGTCGGAAGCGGCGGAGTACGCCGCGCGGGCAACCCGCGAAAACGAAAAACCCCGGCCTCGGCCGGGGTTCTGGTGGACTCAGCGGGGAATCACTCCACCGCCTTGACCATGTCTTCGATGACCTTCTTGGCGTCGCCGAACACCATCATGGTCTTGTCCAGGTAGAACAGCTCGTTGTCCAGGCCGGCGTAGCCGCTGGCCATGGAGCGCTTGTTGACGATCACGGTCTTGGCCTTGTAGGCCTCGAGGATCGGCATGCCGGCGATGGGCGACTTCGGATCGTTCTTCGCCGCCGGGTTGACCACGTCGTTGGCACCGAGCACCAGGACCACGTCGGTCTGGCCAAACTCGGAGTTGATGTCCTCCATCTCGAACACCTGCTCGTAGGGCACCTCGGCCTCGGCCAGCAGCACGTTCATGTGCCCCGGCATGCGCCCGGCGACCGGGTGGATGGCGAACTTCACGGTGACCCCGCGGTGGGTCAGCTTCTCCGCCAGTTCCATCAGCGCGTGCTGGGCGCGGGCCACCGCCAGGCCGTAGCCGGGGACGATGATCACGCTGTCGGCGTTGGTCAGCAGGAACGAGGCATCGTCGGCCGAACCGGACTTCACCGGACGCTGCTCCTTGGAGCCCGCCGGGCCGCCGGCGTCGGCTTCGGCGCCGAAGCCGCCGAGGATGACGTTGAAGAACGAGCGGTTCATCGCCTTGCACATGATGTAGGAGAGGATCGCGCCCGAGGAGCCGACCAGCGAGCCGGCGATGATCAGCATCGAGTTGTTCAGCGAGAAGCCGATCCCCGCCGCGGCCCAGCCGGAATAGGAATTGAGCATCGACACCACCACCGGCATGTCGGCGCCGCCGATGGGGATGATGATCAGCACGCCGAGGACGAAAGCCAGCGCCAGCATCACGGCGAAGGCGGTGAGGTTGCCGGTGAACATGAACGCCAGGCCCAGGCCGAGGGTCGCCAGGCCGAGCACCAGGTTCAGCAGGTGCTGCCCGGAGAACTGCACCGGGGTGCCCTGGAACAGGCGGAACTTGTACTTGCCGGAGAGCTTGCCGAAGGCGATCACCGAACCGGAGAAGGTGATGGCGCCGATGGCCGCGCCGAGGAACAGCTCCAGGCGGTTGCCGGTGGGAATGGTGTCGCCCAGGTGCGCGACGATCCCCAGCGACTGCGGCTCGACCACCGCGGCGATGGCGATGAACACCGCGGCCAGGCCGATCATGCTGTGCATGAAGGCGACCAGCTCGGGCATCTTGGTCATCTCGACGCGCTTGGCCATGATCGAGCCGGCGGTGCCGCCGACCAACAGGCCGACGACGATGTAGCCGACGCCGGTGGTGGCGATCTCCGCGCCCAGCTTGAACACCAGGCCGACGGTGGTGGCCACGGCGATGGCCATGCCGACCATGCCGAAGAGGTTGCCGCGGCGCGAGGTGGTCGGGTGCGACAGGCCTTTCAGGGCCTGGATGAAGCAGACCGAGGCGATGAGGTACAGGAGAGTGACCAGGTTCATGCTCATCAGTGGCCCCCCGCCTTCGGCGCTTTCTTCTTGAACATTTCCAGCATGCGCCGGGTGACCAGGAAGCCACCGAACACATTGACCGCGGCCAGGGCCACGGCGAGGGTGCCCATGGCCTTGCCCAGCGGGGTCACGGTCAGGGCGGCGGCGAGCATGGCGCCGACGATGACGATCGCGGAAATCGCGTTGGTCACCGCCATCAGCGGGGTGTGCAAGGCAGGGGTGACGTTCCATACCACGTGGTAGCCGACATACACGGCCAGCACGAAGATGATCAGGTTGTAGATCCCGTCAGAAATGATATCCATCGTTTTCACCGGTCTTCAGGGCGCAGGCGCGAGGCGTGCGCATTTATCGTTATCGAAGCTTCCCGACGCAGCGGCTCAGCCGTTCTTGCGCACCGCCTGGCCGTCGCGGCACATCAGGCAGGCGGCGACGATGTCGTCCTCTAGGTTCACGCTGAAGCCTTCGGCGTTCAGGGTGAGCTTGAGGAAGTCGAGGATGTTGCGCGCGTATAGCGCCGAGGCGTCCGCCGGTACCAGCGCGGCCAGGTTGCTGTGGCCGACGATGGTCACGCCGTGCCGGACCACGACCTGGTCGGCCTCAGTCAGCGGGCAGTTGCCGCCCTGGGCGGCGGCCAGGTCAATGACCACCGAGCCCGGCTTCATCTCCGCCACGGTCGCCTCGTGCAGCAGCGTCGGCGCCTTGCGGCCGGGGATCAGCGCGGTGGTGATGACGATGTCCGACTGCTTGGCGCGCTCGTGCACGGCCTTGGCCTGGCGCTCCATCCACGAGGCCGGCATCGGCCGCGCGTAGCCGCCGACGCCTTCGGCGCACTCGCGCTCTTCGTCGGTCTCGTAGGGCACGTCGACGAACTTGGCGCCGAGCGACTCGATCTGCTCCTTCACCGCCGGACGCACGTCGGAAGCCTCGATCACCGCGCCCAGGCGCTTGGCCGTGGCGATCGCCTGCAGGCCGGCGACGCCGGCGCCGAGGATCAGCACGCGGGCGGCCTTCACGGTGCCGGCGGCGGTCATCAGCATCGGCATGAAGCGCGGGTAGTGGTTGGCGGCGAGCATCACCGCCTTGTAGCCGGCGATGTTGGCCTGCGAGGAGAGCACGTCCAGGCTCTGCGCCCGCGAGGTACGCGGCGCGGCCTCGAGGGCGAAGGCGGTGATGCCGCGCTCGGCCATGCGGGCGATGTTCTCGTTGTCGAAGGGGTTGAGCATGCCGACCAGCACGGCGCCGCTTTTCATCTGGGCCAGCTCGGCGGCGCTGGGCGCGACCACCTTCAGCACCAGGTCGGCGCCGAAGGCCTCGGCGGCGCTGCCGATCGTCGCGCCGGCGGCTTCATAGGCACTGTCCGGCTGGCTGGCGTTGACGCCGGCGCCGCTCTGGACGATCACCTGGTGGCCTTGGCCGATCAGCTTCTTGACGGTTTCCGGGGTGGCGGAAACCCGCGTCTCACCGGCATGGGTCTCGAGGGGGACACCGATCTGCACTCACGAATCTCCTGCGTGATTGTCGAGTAGTCCGGGGCACTGCGGATGGCGCACCGGCTGCGGAGGTCTAGCTCACATACCGCGATTCGCGAACGAACCTTGGCGCGGCATTGTGCAATCGAGCCGAAAAGCCTTCAACAAGTTCTGAAGGCATACGACAGAGAAACTACAAGTCATAAACCGACCAACAATTCCCGCCCATCGCCGCCGGGCTCGTCCTGACTGGCGTGCAGCCTATCCGGGGAAGCCCGCGCGAGAATATGACATCCCTGCCGTGAATGACCGGCTATCAGGTCAAGCCGCTACGGCTTCGACGGGAAAATATCCTGCCAGCGCCGCGGAATGCCGGGGTAATTAATGTTTTTAATACGCTGTATCAGCAATCCCTGATGTCTGGCCAAAGTAGCAAAGCAAAACTTTGACTACAAAGTCAGGATCGCCTTTCCATGGGCGCTGCAGGCCAGCTCGTTAGACCAAAGGCGAATTGCCCTACGGGCAGGATAGACGCGGAGAAATGGCAGAACTGCGACAGCATGTCGCAGTTCTGCTAGCTATTCGCCGGATCGGAAGGGGCTCGCCAGAGCGGCGCGCAGCGACCGGCGCCGGTTGGCAACGGAGGAGCCGGCGCACGCTGGGGGATGCCGGCTCAGAACGGACGGCTGCCCGCCAGGCTGATGCGCTTCAGGCGCCGCCGCTCGCTGGCCGGGAAGGCGTTGCGCGCATGCAGCACGGCCTGGTTGTCCCACCAGACGATGTCGCCCACCGACCAGGCGTGGCTGTAGCTCAGTTCCGGGCGCGCCAGATGTTCGCGCAGGCGACCGATCAGCGCCTGGCCCCGCGCGGGGTCGTAGCCGGGAATCTCCACCTCGGTGTGGGCGCTGAGGAACAGTACGCGCCGGCCGCTTTCGGGGTGGGTGCGTACCAGCGGGTGCTCGCTGCCCTGGATCGGTTCGATGTCCGGCGTGCGGTAGGTGGCGAAACCGCCGCCGTAGCCACCCTCGCGCAGGCGGATGAAGGGGTTGTAGTTGATCAGGCGCAGGCCATCGATTTCGCGCCGGGTCGCCTCGTCGAGGCTCTCGTAGGCGCGCGCCAGGTTGGTGAAGCGCGTCTCGCCGCCACTGGACGGCACCTCCAGCGCGTAGAGGAACGAGCCGGAGGACGGCACCGGCGTCCATTGGTGGTCGATGTGTGCCGGCAGGGCGAAGTTGCCCAGTTCGCCGTCGCCGGTGTTGGCCACCTTGACGATGTCCGGCACCTTGCCGTCGCCGCCCGAGGACAGTACCGGGATGTCCGCCGGCGGCTGGAACACCGAGCCGAACAGGGTGGCGAAGCGCAAGTACTGCTCATCGTCGAGGTGCTGCTGGCGGAACACCAGGATGTGGTGCTCGCGCAGCGCCTGCTTGAGCGCCAGGACCTGCTCCGGCGCCAGCGGACGACGCGCGTCGAGGCCACGGACCTGGGCGCCCAGCGGCGCCTCCAGGGGAGTGATGCGAAATACCTCGGCGACCTCGGGTTCGGGTTGCCGGGCGGTGGCGGATTGGCTCATGTAAGGGGTCCTCGGGGGGTTCGTTCTGCCTGTGGTCGCCCTCCCCGGCGAGGAGAGGGCCGGGTCCGTCATGCCTTCCGGATCGTCCGGCTGCGTTGCCCGTCGATGCCGACCGGCACGTCGCCGCCGAGGGTCACCCGGCGCACCACGCGCGGCTGGTTGCCGTAGTCGTCGATCGCGTAGTGCTGGGTCGCGCGGTTGTCCCAGATCGCCACGTCGCCGGCCTGCCAGCGCCAGCGCACGGTGTTCTCCAGCCGCGTGACGTGCCCCTGCAGCACCGCGAAGAGGTGCGCCGAGTCATGCTGCGAAAGACCCTTCAGGCGTTTCACGAAGTGGCCGAGGAGCAGCGTCCGCTCGCCGCTTTGCGGATGCACGCGGACCACCGGGTGCTCGGTCTCGTAGACGGTCGAGGTGAATACCTTGCGGTAGTTCTCCAGTTGCTCCACCGAGGCGCTGGGCTTGACCCCGGCGTAGTCGTACTCGTTGCTGTGCACCGCCCAGAGCCGGTCGGCCAGCTCGCGCAGCTCCGCCGGCAGGTCGGCGTAGGCGCTCGCCGTGTTGGCCCAGACGGTATCGCCGCCGGACTCCGGGGCCACCACGCTGCGCAGGATCGAGGCCTTCGGGTAGGCCTCGACGAAGGTCACGTCGGTATGCCAGGAATTGGCCCGGCGGCCTTCGGCGCCATCCAGCTCGAGGAGGAAGCGGGTGCCTTCGCGGGACGGCACGGTGGGGTGGGCGACCGGTTCGCCGAGCAAGTGGGCGAAGGCCTCCTGGGTCTGGTCGTCGAGCTGGCTCTGGCCCCGGAAGAAGATCACCTTGTGGCGTACCAGGGCGGCCTGGATCGCCTCGACGGTGGCGGCGTCCAGTTCGCCGGACAGGGTCACGCCGCGAATCTCCGCGCCGATCCGTCCGGCGACCGGCTGGATGTCGAGCCGTACCGGCGTGGCGAGGGCTTGTGCTGCATTGCTCATGTCATGTTCCTCATGCGTGGGGTACTGCGTGGGTGAAGGCTCAGAAGTCGTAGCGCAGCGATACGCCGAGCGTGCGCGGCTGCCCCACCGATGCGGTGTAGGAGCCGTTGATGCTGGCGAAGGCGCTCAGGTAGTAGTCCTTGTCGAAGGCGTTCTTCAGCCATACCGAGGTGTCCAGTTGGCCGTCGCCGAGATCGCTGCGCAGACCGGCGGCGAGGTTCACCAGGGCGTAGCCGTCGATCTTCGAAAGGTCGGAGTTGTCCAGCGTGCCCTCGGCGGCGGAGCGGTAGGCGTAGCTGGCGCTGACGTAGGGTTGGAAGCGGTCGTCGAGGCGCCACTGGTATTCGCCATTGAGATTGGCGATCCATTTCGAGGCGCCGACCACGCGCTGCCCGGTGAGGTCGCAACTGCTCGGCGCGCCGGGCCGGGTGCTGACTTCCGCAGGGCACGGGGCATCCTTGAACGACAGGTAGGTGACGTCGTTGTAGGAGCCGTTGAAGTTCAGGGTCAGGCCGCGCAACGGCAGCGCGGTGGCCTCGAACTCCAGGCCACGCGAGCGCACGCTGCCGGCGTTGGCCAGCACCTGCACCAACTGGGTCGAGCCCGGCGCCTGGTACAGGGTGGTGGCCTGGTAGCCGTGGATGCCGGTCCAGAACAGATTGGCGTTGAGCAGCAGGCGCCGGTCGAAGAGTGTGCTCTTCAGGCCCAGCTCGGCGTCGTTGGCGCGCTCCGGCCCGACCAGCAGCGAATCGGCGCCCGCACTCGGCGCGCTGCCCACCGCCAGGTTGACCCCGCCGGACTTCTCGCCGTGGGACAGGCTGGCGTAGCAGAACAGGTCGTCGCTGAACTGGTAGCTGAGGCTGAGCAACGCCGAAGGGGCGAAGTTGTACTGGCTGAGATCACCGGAATCGTAGGCGCCGAGCTGGCCGTTGCGCACCGCCGCGCCGACCCCGCCGACCGCCGCGCCGCCCAGCGGAGCGAAGCGCTCGACCTTGGCGTTCTTCTCCTCGTAGGTACCGCGCAGGCCGGCGGTGAAGTCCAGGCGTTCGCTGAGGTGCCAGGTGCCCTGGGCGAACAGCGCGAAGCTGTCGGTCTCGATCTTGCCGTTGGCCTTCGAGTAGGTGTCGTTCAGCGCGCCGAGATTGGCACCGAGCAGGTACAGGTCGGCCAGCGGTCCGTAGGAGGTGAAGGTCTTGTTGCCGAGGTTCTGCCTGAACGCGTAGGCGCCCACCACGTAGTCGAAGGCACCGCCGGTGGGCGAGGCCAGGCGGATCTCCTGGGAGAACTGCCGGTCGTGCACTTCCACCCCGGTGTCGTTGATCGCCGAGACGTTCAGTTGCTCGTCGTTGGCCGGGGTGAAGTGCCAGTAGCGGTAGGCGCTGATGGAGGTCAGGCGGTAGCCGCCGGCGAGGTTCCAGTTGGCCTCCAGCGAGCTGCCGCCCTGGTGCACGCTGACGTGCTGGCGGCCGTTGATGTTGACCTTCCTGCGCTGCGGATCGCGCAACGGCGAGGCGCCGACCAGCGCGGCACGCTGCCAGAAGCGCTCGGCGGCGCCGTAGACCACCATGCTGCCGTTGCTCGAATCCTCCTCGTTGTAGTCGGCGATCCAGCGCAGGCTGAAGTCCTCGTTCGGCTCGAACAGCAATTGCCCGCGCGCGCCCTGGCGCTCGCCGCCGTTGAGATAGTTGTCGTCGTGGATGTTCTTGATGTAGCCGTCGTCGCGGGTGCGATAGACCGAGAGGCGTCCGGCGAGGGTTTCGCCGAGCGGCCCGGAAACCGTGCCGCGGCCCTGGAAGTAGCCGTCCTGCCCGCCGGAGACCTCGACGGTGCGCTCGGCAGTGAAGGTCGGCGCGCGGGTGCTGATGTTCAACACCCCGGCGGTGGTGTTCTTGCCGAACAGGGTGCCCTGCGGACCGCGCAGCAGCTCCAGTTGCTCGATGTCCAGCAGGTCGAACACGGCCATTCCCGGACGCCCCAGGTAGACGTTGTCGAGGTAGATCCCGGCGCTGCCTTCCAGGCCGTCGCTGGCGGGGTTGTTGCCGATGCCGCGCACGGCGACGCTCGACTGCCGCGCATGGATGTAGGCGACATTGACGCTGGGCAGCACCTGCTGCAGGTCCTGCACCCGGGAGATGCGCTGGGCTTCGAGAGTCTCGCCGCCGAGCACGGTGATCGGCGTCGGTACCTTCTGCGAATCCTCCTCGCGGCGACGCGCGGTGACGGTGACCTTGCCCAGGGCCGTATCGGCCTTGGCTGGGACGCTGCTGGCCAGCGGCGGCGCTTCCTCGGCGGGCGCGGGAGCATCGGCTGCACTGGCCGGCAACGCACCGCCGAGGGCGAGCAGCAAGGCCAGGGCGTAGTCGGAGCCGCCGGGCGGCGTTCGGCGGAGCGGCAGGCGGTAGGGGTGCTTCATCGTGAATGTCCTCGGTTCCGGCGCAGCCGGACGCAGGCAGCAGGCGGCCAGCCGCGCAAGGCAGCGATCTGGCGAAAGGTTCGAAGGGGACCGGCGGACGGCTCAGCCCCGGGCGACTGTCAGGGGCGACAGCCGCCGGCGACGCGGAAGGGCATTCGGAACGGCGGAGGTGGCGCGGCAAAGGCACGGTGGACCATGTTCAGCTCCTGGGGTCTATCTATGCTTATTACCAAATCGCATATTTTTCTAATTTGTTCTTTGTTGACGGAATAAGAGCTTGCATTTAAAACCAGCACATCCCGAACGGCAAATGCCTTTGTCCAATATTTCCAATGCCGGTAAAGCATCATGGATCTACGCCAGCTGCGTTACTTCATCGCCCTCGCCGAACACCGCAGTTTCGTCCGCGCGGCGGACGCCATGGGCATCACCCAGCCGGCCTTCAGCCGCAGCATCCAGGGCCTGGAGCAGGAGCTTGGCTGCCAGTTGGTGGACCGTGGCAGCAAGGACCTGCGCCCGACGCCGGAAGGCCAGGTGGTGCTGCAACACGCGCTGAGCCTGGTGCAAGGGTCGGCCAACCTGATTCACGAGATCGCCCAGTTGAACAAGCTGGATGCCGGCGAGCTGCGCTTCGGCAGCGGGCCGGCGCCGGCCCAGCAACTGGTGCCGGACGCGGTGGCCGACTTCATCAACCGTCACCCGCGGGTGCAGATCAGCCTGGACGTGGACAACTGGGAAAAGCTCAGCCGCGCCCTGCTCCGCGAAGAGATCGAATTCTTCGTCGCCGACATCCGCGACTTCGAGGCCGACCCGAACTTCCAGACGCGCCCGCTGACCCCGCGCCGCGGCCAGTTCTTCTGCCGTCCGCAACACCCGCTGCTGGGCAAGGACAGCCTGTCCACCAACGACCTGTTCAACTACCCGCTGGCCTCGACTCTGATTCCCCCGGGCATCCGCAAGCTGTTGGCGAACCTCAGCGGCAAGATCGACTTCGCCGCCAACATCCGCTGCGAGAACATGCACGCGCTGATCCGCATCGTCCGCCAGACCGACGCCATCGGCATCGCCAGCGACGAGACCCTGAGCCCCTACCTGCAGCGCGGCGAACTGCAACCGCTACAGTGGCGCAACCTGCCGCAGAACCTGGATAGCCTCAGCGCCCGCTGCGGCATCATCAGCCGCAGCGGCTACCGGCTTTCGGCGGCGGCCAAGGCGATGATCGAGACGCTGGTGGAACTGGACCAGGCGCAACACGCGGCGGCCTGAGCGGCCGCGCGGTTTCCCTTCTTCTACTGGAGTTTCGGCAACCCCAGCGCGCCGCGCAGTTCCTCGCGCACCGCGGCGAAGTCGGCGGCCACCGCCGGGTCGGCCAGCAGGCTCGCGACCAGCGCCGCGGCGGCGGTCTGCCCGCCTTCCAGGTCGCTGGGGAAGTGCACGCCGGCCAGCACGCGGCTCTGCGCATGCTCCTCGGCGCGGGCGAAGAACGCGTCGTGATGCTCCGGCACCAGCATGCTCAGCAGCGAGGCCTTGAAGTAGCTATCCATGGTATGGCCGCTGGGGTAGGACTCGCCTTCCGGCGGCGGCAGCACCGGCTCGACCATCGGCGTCAACTCGTAGGGACGCGGGCGGGCGAAGTGCTTCTTCGCCGGCATCAGCACCTCGACCAGGTTTTCCTGGGCGCGGTTGAAGAAACTCCGGGTCAGCGACAGGCGTTCCTTGTCGAACGACGCGCCCAGCAGGTCGCCGGCGAAGGGAAAGACGTTGTCCTCCCACTGGTCGTGGGCACGCACCCGGCGTACCTGTTCGGGCGTACGCAGGCGTTGCGCCTCCAGCACCGCGCCGAGATCGGCGACGGCCGCAGCCGAGTCCGCCGCCGGCGGCGGCGGGAGGTAGTCGGCCAGGCGCGGAGGGTGGGCCAGCGGATAGGGCGCAGCGGCGGTCTCCCCGAGACAAGACAGCGGCGCGAGCAGCGAAAGGCAAAGCAAGAGCGAAGGGCATAGGGTCTTGTTGTTCATGAAGCGTATTCCCTGAGGCGAGGTTGCATCGGGAGCCGAGGCTCCCACCCACGGCCGTTGCGGATGACGGCCGACGCCACACTCTCCGTCGGTGACTTCCGAAATGCTTGACCCGGCCTGCCGTTGCACATGCCTGCCCCTGCCAATGGCAGGCCCCGGCAAAAGCCGAGGCAGGGAAACACAAGCGGCCTGCGGAGCGACTTCCGAGACTGCGCCCACCTGGCACTCAGGTGGGAGAAAACAATAAATGCAAAATCTCAGACGCGCTGTATTCGCCGGCCTGGTCGCCGGCACGCTTTCCGAAGGGGCGGCCGCGACGGCCGGGGATGGGGGCTTCGTCGAGGACAGCGAACTGCAGTTCCTCGCCCGCACCTACTACTTCAACCGCGACTACCGCGACAGCCCCAACAACGCCGGGCGCAACCGCTTCAAGCCCAGGAGCGAGCGCAACGGCTACCGCGAGGAAACCACCCAGGGCCTGCGCCTCCAGTTCGCCTCCGGCTACACGCCGGGCAGCCTCGGCTTCGGCCTCGACGCCCATGCCATGCTCGGCCTGCAACTGGACAGCGGCGGCGGCCGCACCGGCACCGGCAACCTGCCGGTCGGCACCGACGGCCATCCCGACCATCGCTACGGCAAGGTCGGTGGCGCCCTCAGGCTACGCCACGGCGAAACCCGCCTGAAGTACGGCCAGACCACCACCAGCGCACCGGTGTTCGCCGCCAGCAGCAACCGTACGCTGGCCGGCATGGCCTACGGCCTGCTGCTGGAGGACCGCTCGTTCGACGGGCTACTGCTCGAGGGCGGGCGCTTCACCGCCGCCGCCGGCCCCGGCGAATCCAAGGTCCGCGGCGACATCAGCACCGTCTACGGCCGCCTCGGCGCCTATCCGGTACGCCTCGACGCAGTCGGCTTCCTCGGCGGTCAATGGCAGGCCTCCGAGCGGCTGCAACTGTCGCTCTACGCCTCGCGCTTCGACGACATCTGGCAGCAGGCCTATTTCGGCGCCAGCCATCGCCAGCCGCTGGGCGAGGAGCGCGCGCTGCTGGTCGACCTCGGCGCCTACCGCACCCGCGACAGCGGCCAGAGCCGCTTCGGCCGCATCGACACCCTGGCCGGTTCCCTGGCCCTGGGCTACGAACAGGGACCGCAGCGCATCACCCTGGCCTACCAGCATGTCCGTGGCGGCCAGCCGTTCGACTACATGGCCTTCGGCGACGGGCGCTCCAGCGCATCCATGGTACTGGCCAACTCGGTGGGCTACTCCGACTTCAACGGACCGGGCGAGCGTTCCTGGCAATTGCGCCACGACCTGGACCTCGGCGCGCTCGGCCTGCCCGGGCTCAGCCTGCACGCGCTGCATGCCCGCGGCCGTGCCGGGGCCAGCGCCAGCAGTGCCGCCGAGAGCATCTACGCCGGACTCTACGGGCGTGGCGGGCGGCACCGGGAAAGCGACCTCGGCTTCGCCTATCGGGTCAAGGCGGGCCCCCTCGCCGGCCTCGCGCTGCGCGCCTCGCAGGCCTGGCACCGGGGCAACGCGAGCTATCTCGACGGCGACATCGACGAAACCCGGTTGGTCGTCGATTACTCCCGCTCGATCTGGTGACGCCCCGGGCCGCGGCTCGGCGTCACTCCGCCGCCTGCGCCACGGCCTTGGCCTTGGCCTTGGCCAGCTTGCCGGCCGCTTCCAGCAGTTCCGGTGCGGCCCACTGCTCGGCGCTGAATTCGCGACGGATCAGGCCGAAACGCTTGGCCGCCTGGATCGAAGCATCCAGCCGGCCAAGGAAATCGGCGTCCAGGCGCGGCGACAGGGCGTCGCCCAGCTTGCGGCCACGGTACTCGCTCTGCAGGATCACCACCGGGTAGCTGGCCTGCTTCGACACCAGTTCGATGTAGGCGTCGCGGTTCTCCTCGCGGGCCAGCCAGTCCTGGGCCTGCAACTGCACCTTGAGCAGCCGCTCGGTGATGTCCGGATGGGCATCGACGAAGGCTCCGGAGCCGACCAGCAGCGCCTGCAGGGTGCCGGCGCCGTTCAGGTCGCGGGTGCTCAGCGGAATTTCCGCGAGCCCGCGGTCGCGCAGGGCGAACAGTCCGGCCAGGCCCCAGGTGGCATCGATCTGCCTGGCTGCGAGGGCGGACAGGGCGGCGCTGAAATCGAGGTTGATCACCTTCAGGTCCTTCTCGCTGAGACCGACGCTGGCCAGGGCATTGTCGAAGGACAACTGGCTGGCGGTGCCACGGAAGATGCCTACGCGCTTGCCCTTGAGATCCTCCAGGGTCTTGATCCCGGAGCCCGGCTGCACGCCGAGATAGTGGTTGACCCCTCGCGCGGTAGCGGCCAGCAGGCGGCTGTCCAGGCCTCCGGACTTGCCGATGATCGCCGCCAGGTCGCCGAGGTAGGCGAAGTCCACCTGGCCGTTGGCGAACGCTTCGTTGACCACCGGGCCGGCTCCCTTGAAGAAGCTCCATTTCACCTCGATGCCGTCGTTGGCGAATTCCTTCTCCAGCAACTGGCGGGTGTAGAGCACGTCGACCACGCCGCCGCCCGAGTGCGAGCTGCCGGCGCTGACGTCCGGCACCGCGATGCGGATCTCCTTCGGCGGAGCGGCGCTCGCCAGCGGCACGTAGGCACTGAGCAAGCCGGCGAGGACAGGCGCGGCGAACAGACCGAGCAGGGAAGACGTAAGCGCTTTCATGGGGCGGCTCCTTGGAACGGGAAGAGAGGGATTCCCGCCGGGAGCGGGTGTGCGGCTAGCTATGCACAGCGGCGCCTCGAAAATAAATAATAAAAATTCATTTTTTTATAACCATAAGCAGTATGACAGGCCGCACGGGCCTCTCCGCGTCATATGCAGCCAGAGCATGGAAAATATTCTCCAAATGCATTTGCCGCTGCCTGGCGCCTTTCTTTAAATGGCCCTTCTTAGCGAAAAAATGCATCGATTCGGCGATTTATATTCCCATGAAGAATATCGATAAAACCCTTTCGCCCGCCTGGAGCCGGCCCCTGCCGCGCCTGGCGCCGCCGTCCTCCGCGGCTTTCGCCAGGCGCCTGGGGGACAGCCTGCTGCCCTGGTTGCTGCCGCTCGGGCTGGCGCTGCTGTGGTGGGTCGCCAGCCATCGCCACTGGATGTCGGCCCAGGTGCTGCCGACTCCCGAGCTGGTCTGGCAGAGCGCCCGTGAGTTGCTCGCCGGCGAACTCTGGAGCGAATTGGCGATCAGCCTGCGGCGCCTGGCCTGGGGCCTGCTCGCCGGGGTCGCCAGCGGCGCCGCGCTAGGCGCCTGGCTGGGCTTCAGTCCGCGTGCCGAGCGCCTGGTCTTCCCCACCTTCAGCGCCCTCGCGCAGATCCCCACGCTGGCCTGGATCCCGCTGTTCATGCTGTTCTTCGGCATCGGCGAACTGCTCAAGCTGGTGGTGCTGGTAAAGGCGGTCGTGGTGCCGGTGACCATCCATACCCTGGTCGGCGTGCGCGACGCCCAGCCCAAGCTGCGCGAAGCCGCCGCAGTACTGCGCCTGCCGCCACGCCTGCTGGTCTGGCGGCTGATCCTGCCGGCGGCGCTGCCGGCCTTCCTCACCGGGCTGCGCCTGGCCCTGGCGCAGGGCTGGACCTCGCTGCTGGCGGTCGAGCTGCTGGCTTCCAGCGAGGGTATCGGCTACCTGATGGTGCAGGGCCGGCAACTGTTCATGCTCGACATCGTGTTCGTCTGCATCCTCGTCATCGGCCTGGTCGGGGTGGGTATGGATCGCGCCATCCAGTGGCTCGACCGCCGCCTGCTGCACTGGCCGCAAGCCGCCACCGGTGAATTCCGCCGGCGCCCGCCTGGACGCGGCTGGCAGCGCCTGCAGGTCTGGCTGCCGCCGCTGGGGCTGCTGCTCCTGTGGCAGTCGGCGAGCAGCGCCGAATGGGTCGATCCGGCGATCCTCGCCAGCCCTCTGGAAGTGGCGCGGGCGACCTGGAGCGGAGCGCTCGACGGCAGCCTGCCGGGCGCCCTGTTCGACAGCCTGAAGCGCACGCTCGGCGGCCTCCTGCTGGGCGGCGGCCTGGGGTTCCTCGGCGGCCTTCTGCTCGGTCTGTGGCGCCCGGCGGAACGCTTCTTCGGCCCCACTTTCGCGGCACTGCGGCAGGTGGCGATCTTCGCCTGGGTGCCGCTGCTCACCGCCTGGTTCGGCCTGGGCGAACCGGCCAAGCTGACGTTCGTCGCAATCGCCGCCTTCTTCCCGCTGCTGCTGGCCACCCAGCGCGGCATCGCCAGCCTGCCGCCGAGCCTCGGCGAGGCGGCTCGGGTGCTGCGCCTGGGGCCCTGGCGCCGGCTGCTCCGGCTGGTCCTGCCGGGTGCCGCCCCGTCGGTGTTCGCCGGCCTGCGCCTGGCGCTGATCTACGCCTGGCTGGGAACCATCGGCGCCGAGTACTTCATGCCCTCCGACGGCGGCATCGGCAGCCTGATGATCGGCGCCCAGCAATTGTTCCGCATGGACCTGATCGGCGCCGGCATGCTCCTGGTCGGCCTCACCGGCGCCCTGCTCAATGCCCTCGGCCAACGCATCGAAGCGCGCGCCACGCGCTGGAGACACGCATGAACGCATTCACCGCGCCCGCCACGAGCACCCCGCTGGTCAGCTTCCGCCAGGTGCGCAAACACTTCGCCGTGGACGGCCGGCGACTGGAAGCGATCCGGCAGTTCGACCTGGAGATCGGCGAGGGCGAGTTCATCGCCATCGTCGGCGCCAGCGGCTGCGGCAAGTCGACCCTGCTGCGCCTGCTGATCGGCCTGGACCGCGACTACGACGGCGAGATCCGCGTCGACGGCCGGCCAATCGCCGGCATCGGCGGCGAACGCGGCATCGTGTTCCAGGAGCACCGCCTGTTCCCCTGGCTGACGGTGCAGCAGAACGTCGCCCTCGGCCTGGTCAACGAAGCCCTTGGCGAAACCGACAAGGCGGCGCGGATCGACGAATACATCCGCCTGGTCGGCCTGCACGGCTTCGAGCGTGCCTACCCGCACCAGTTGTCCGGCGGCATGGCCCAGCGCGTGGCGATCGCCCGTGGCCTGGTGGCCAGCCCGCGCCTGCTGCTGCTCGACGAGCCGTTCAGCGCCCTCGATGCACTGACCCGCCAGCAATTGCAGGAAGAGCTGCTGGCGATCCGTCGGCGCACCCGCATCACCACCCTGCTGGTCACCCACGACGTCGAGGAAGCGCTCTACCTGGCCGACCGGGTAGTGGTGATGGAGCCGCGTCCGGGGCGGATCAGGCGGGTGGTCGAGGTGGACCTGGCGCATCCGCGCGAGCGCGGTGGCTTCGACTTCCTGCGCCAGCGCGAAGCGCTGCTGCACGAACTGACCGCCGACGGCGAGTACGTCGCGCCGCCGCCGCGACGGGTGGAAAACCTGCCCTTCGAATTCCTCGCTTGCTGAAAAGCCCCTTGCCCTGGCCCTTTCCCCCCTGCGGGAAGGGCGGGGGCGAGGGCCCCACCCTCTCCTCCCATCCAGACGAGACCCGCGCATGAGCAAACGCCCCAACTTCCTGGTGATCGTCGCCGACGACCTGGGCTTCTCCGATATCGGCGCCTTCGGCGGCGAGATCGCCACGCCGAACCTCGACGCCCTGGCCATCGCCGGCCTGCGCCTGACCGACTTCCACACCGCCTCGACCTGCTCGCCGACCCGCTCGATGCTGCTCACCGGCACCGACCACCACATCGCCGGGATCGGCACCATGGCCGAGGCGCTGACCCCGGAGCTGGAAGGCAAGCCGGGTTACGAAGGGCATCTCAACGAGCGCGTGGTGGCGCTGCCGGAGCTGCTTCGCGAGGCCGGCTACCAGACCCTCATGGCCGGCAAGTGGCACCTCGGCCTGAAGCCGGAACAGACGCCCCATGCACGCGGTTTCGAGCGTTCCTTCTCGCTGCTGCCGGGCGCCGCCAACCACTATGGCTTCGAGCCTCCCTACGACGAAAGCACTCCGCGCATCCTCAAGGGTACGCCAGCGCTCTACGTGGAAGACGAGCGCTACCTCGACACGCTGCCGGAGGGCTTCTATTCCTCCGACGCCTTCGGCGACAAGCTGCTGCAATACCTCAAGGAGCGCGACCAGAGCCGGCCGTTCTTCGCCTACCTGCCGTTCTCCGCGCCGCACTGGCCGCTGCAGGCGCCGCGGGAGATCGTCGAGAAGTACCGCGGCCGCTACGACGCCGGTCCAGAGGCGCTGCGCCAGGAACGCCTGGCCCGGCTCAAGGAGCTGGGCCTGGTGGAGGCGGACGTCGAAGCCCATCCGGTGCTCGCCCTGACCCGCGAGTGGGAGGCCCTGGAGGACGAGGAACGGGCGAAGTCGGCGCGGGCGATGGAGGTCTACGCGGCGATGGTCGAGCGCATGGACTGGAACATCGGCAGGGTCGTGGACTACCTGCGCCGGCAGGGCGAGCTGGACAACACCTTCGTCCTGTTCATGTCCGACAACGGCGCCGAAGGCGCCCTGCTGGAGGCATTCCCGAAATTCGGCCCGGACCTGCTGGGCTTTCTCGACCGGCACTACGACAACAGCCTGGAAAACATCGGCCGCGCCAATTCCTACGTCTGGTATGGCCCGCGCTGGGCCCAGGCGGCCACCGCACCATCGCGCCTGTACAAGGCGTTCACCACCCAGGGCGGCATTCGCGTGCCGGCGCTGGTGCGCTACCCGCGACTAAACCGGCAGGGTGCGATCAGCCATGCCTTCGCCACGGTGATGGACGTCACCCCGACCATCCTCGACCTCGCCGGTGTCCGCCACCCAGGCAAGCGCTGGCGCGGCCGCGAGATCGCCGAGCCGCGCGGCAGGTCTTGGCTGGGCTGGCTTTCCGGCGAGACCGAGGCGGCCCACGACGAGAACACCGTGACCGGCTGGGAGCTGTTCGGCATGCGTGCGATCCGCCAGGGCGACTGGAAGGCGGTGTACCTGCCGGCCCCGGTGGGCCCGGCCACCTGGCAACTCTACGACCTGGCCCGCGACCCGGGCGAGATCCACGACCTCGCTGACAGCCAGCCGGGCAAGCTGGCGGAGCTGATCGAGCATTGGAAGCAATACGTCAGCGAGACCGGTGTCGTAGAGGGGGCTTCGCCTTTCCTGGTGCGATAAGCGGAACCTCTCCCCTCGCCCTCTCCCTTCAGGAGGGAACGTCTGGCCAGAAGGTCGGGGAGAGGGGCTACTTCGCCGGGTGGAACGAGGCGACCAGGGTCAGGCCGAGAAACCGCCATCGATGCTCAGGCTGGCCCCGGTGATGTAGGCCGCTTCCGGCCCGGCCAGGTAGGCGACGAAGCTGGCGATTTCCTCGCTGCGGGCGTAGCGCGGCAGCGCCATCAGGCCCTTGAGGGCCTCGGCGAAGTCGCCGTCGTCCGGGTTCATGTCGGTATCCACCGGACCCGGCTGCACGTTGTTCACCGTGATCCCGCGCGGGCCGAGGTCGCGGGCCAGGCCCTTGGTCAGGCCGACCAGCGCCGACTTGCTCATCGCGTAGGTGGCGCCGCCGGCGAACGGCATGCGCTCGGCATTGGTACTGCCGATGCTGATCACCCGCCCGCCGTCGCCCATGTGCCTGACTGCCGCCTGGGTGGCG
The DNA here is from genome assembly GCF_001813025.1 of Pseudomonas sp. HMSC066A08. Classification (NCBI taxonomy): domain Bacteria; kingdom Pseudomonadati; phylum Pseudomonadota; class Gammaproteobacteria; order Pseudomonadales; family Pseudomonadaceae; genus Pseudomonas; species Pseudomonas sp. HMSC066A08. The sequence continues at coordinate 90,665 of NZ_KV811298.1, read as the reverse complement.
ACGAAGACGCTGCGCACGTTGATCGCCAGGGTCCGGTCGAAGTCGGCCAGCGGCAGCTCTTCCACCGAACCGAGGGCGAGGACGGCGGCGTTGTTGACCAGGATGTCGATGCGTCCGAAGCGAGCCGCCGCTTCGTCGACGGCGGCGACGAGCGCGGCCGCGTCGGCGCTATCGGCATGCAGGGCCAGGATGCTGGCTCCGGCGCCCTCGAGTTCGGCCGCCAGGGCCCGGGACTTGTCCGCCGAGCTGACGTAGGTGAAGGCGACGCTGGCGCCTTCGGCGGCCAGCCGGCGGACGATGGCGGCGCCGATGCCACGGGAACCGCCCTGGACGAAGGCGACTTTGCCGGCGAGGGATGCAGAGGATACGGACATGGAAATCTCCATAGGAGTGGATAGACAGGCCCCCGAGTTTCCGTCGTCCATTGCAGACCTGGTAGCGGGTAATCGCTATATTCAGCCGATACCAATGGTTTATGCGGGCCCTTTCCCATGGAAACCCTCAGCAACATCCAGTGCTTCGTCCGCAGCGCCGAGGCCGGCAGCTTCGCCGAGGCCGCCAGGCGCCTGGGCCTGACGCCGGCCGGGGTGGGCAAGAACGTCGCCCGCCTGGAAAGCAACCTCGGCGTGCGCCTGTTCCAGCGCAGCACCCGGCGCCTGACCCTGACCGAAGCCGGGGAGCGTTTCCTGCAAGAGGTCGGCGGCAGCCTGGAAGGCATCCAGACCGCTCTCGCCAACGTCTCCAGCGTCGGCAACCAACCCAGCGGCACGTTGAAGGTCAGCATGGGGCTGGCCTTCGGCCGCGACTACATCCTGCCGCTGCTCGGCGAGTTCCTCGAACGCTATCCCGACATCGTGCCCGACTGGCATTTCGACAATCGCCAGGTCGACCTCATCGGCGAAGGCTTCGACGCCGCCATCGGCGGCGGTTTCGAACTGCCTCCCGGGGTGGTGGCGCGCAACCTGACGCCGGGCCACCTGATCCTCCTCGCCTCGCCCGCCTACCTCCGCGACAAGCCGCCGATCCGCCATCCAGGCGACCTGGGCGGCTTCGACGGCATCCGCATCCGCTCGCCGCAGACCGGCCGCGTGCGCTCCTGGCCGCTGCGCCGCCGCGATGGCGAGGAGGCGCCGATCGAGCTGCGCGAACGCATGACCATGAGCGACCCGGAAGCCACCTGCGAGGTCGCCGCCATGGGCCTGGGCATCACCCTGGTATGCATGCAGCACGCCTATGCCTACCTGGAGTCCGGCGCCCTGGTGCGGGTCCTGCCGGACTGGTACGTCGACGCCGGCAACACCAGTCTCTACTACGCGGCGAACAAGCTGCTACCGGCCAAGACCCGGGTCTTCGTCGACTTCGTCGTCGACTACTTCCGCCGCCAGGACCTGGCCCGGCGCTTCTCCGCCTTCCCAACCGGCTAGCGCCAGCCATCCGTCGCCTCGGCAACCGGGAAAAGGCCCTGGCACCGGCCTCGCCGGAAAAACGGCAGTTTGACATTACCGATTGGGACTCTAGTTTTAGAAAACGCCGCCGACGAGCTTGGAAAGCGTCTTCCGCACGGTCCCGGGGGACCGCCTGGAAGCCCTGCTCCGATCCGGCACATGGAGTGCAGCATGCGCGAGTCCCTCGGTGTTTCGTTACCATCCCGGCCCCTGCTGCTGAAGCTGGGCCTGCTTTCCCTACCCTGGGCGTTGTGCGCCGGGCTGCAGGCCGTCGGCCTCGGCGTCTGGCTGGTCCTGGCGCTCGGTTGGTTCGCCAGCCTGGCCATGCTCTTCCTCCTCCTGCGCGACCCCCGGCAAGCGGTAGCGAACGCCAGTCCGCAGGCGGATGCCGCTTCGCCGGCCTGGAGCGCGGCGCAACGGGCGCTCGCCGACGAAACCGCGCAACTGGACGGCCACGCCCGGCAGATCGACGAACTGCTGCATTCGGCGATCCGCCAGCTCAGCGACAGCTTCCACGGCCTCGCCGAACGCATCGATACCCAGCGCGGCCTGTCCCATTCGCTGATCGAGCGCTACGACGGGCGCGGCCAGGTCGACGAAGGCATCAACTTCCAGGACTTCGTCAGGACCACCCAGCAGACCCTCAGCCTGTTCGTCGAGGCTACCCTGGAAACCAGCCGGACCTCGCAGCAACTGGTGGAACGCATGGACCAGGTGCGCCTGAAGATCACCGAGATCCTGCAATCGACCCAGGACATGGACGCCATCGCCAAGCAGACCAACCTGCTCGCCCTCAACGCCGCCATCGAGGCCGCCCGAGCCGGCGAGAGCGGCCGCGGCTTCGCCGTGGTCGCCGATGAGGTGCGCGCGCTGTCGACCCGCTCCACGGAGTTTTCCGCCGCCATCCGCAAGCACGTCGACGTGGTCCACCACGAGATCCAGGACGCCGAGAGCGCGATCTCGCAACTGGCCGACAAGGACATGTCCTTCGCCCTCGATTCCAAGCAGAAGATCCAGGGCATGCTCGATGACCTGGAAGCGATGAACCGGCACACCCTGAAGGTCATCCACGAACTGGACCGGCTCTCGCTGGAAGTCGGCCAGGGCGTCGACGCGGCGGTCACCGCCCTGCAATTCCAGGACATGGGCAGCCAGTTGCTCGGCCAGATGCGCAAGCACCATGCGCGTCTTGGCGCCTTCGCCCTCGGCCTCGGCGCGCTGGAGGCGCGGCCGCGCCAGGAATGGCCCGAACGGGTCGCGCGGGAGGTCGAGGAACTGCGCCGGCCCTTGCCCAGCCCGGTGAGCCAGAACAGCGTCAACGTGGGCGAAGTGGAATTGTTCTGAGGGGTATCGATAGCCAATCCGTCTAACCGGATAACTATCCGACGAGAAACCGGCGCCAATAATTGAAATCCAGCGGACATTGTCTTTACTGGAACTAGCAAAGGGCCATCAGAGCCCTCCGTCACAGCCACCTGGCACACACCACCTTCGCCGCCGAGCTTGGCGCTGCGGTAGGGACACCGTGAGGACGCAAGACCATGGGCAAACCGATTCTGATCGTCGACGACTCGGCGTCTATCCGCCAGATGCTGAGCTTCACCCTGAAGTCCGCCGGTTACGAGGTGGACGAGGCCGCGGATGGCAAGGAAGGCCTCGGCAAGGCCCAGAGCAAGAGCTACAGCCTGGTGTTCACCGACCAGAACATGCCGAACATGGACGGCCTGTCGCTGATCCGCAGCCTGCGTAACCTGGCCGGCTACCGCAGCGTGCCGATCCTCATGCTGACCACCGAATCGAGCGACGCGATGAAGCAGCAGGGGCGTAGCGCCGGCGCCACCGGCTGGCTGGTGAAGCCGTTCGACCCGCCGAAACTGCTCGAAGTGACGCGCAAGGTCCTGCCCTGATTCCCGTTCCCCCGCGGGGGAGGTCCCATGCCCCAGGATATGAGCCAGTTTCTCCAGGTGTTCTTCGAGGAAACCGAGGAACACCTGGCCACCCTCGAACTCCTCCTGATCGGTCTCGACCTGGACCGGCCGGACAGCGAGACGCTGCACGGCATCTTCCGCGCCGCGCATTCGATCAAGGGTTCCAGCGGAATGTTCGGTTTCGACGACATCACCGCCGTCACCCACGAACTGGAGACCCTGCTCGACCGCATCCGCTGCGGCCAGATGCACCTGCGGCCGGACATGATCAGTTCCTTCCTCGAAGCCCGCGACGTGTTGCAGCGCCTGCTCGACGCCCATCGCAGCGGCCGTCCCGACCCCGGGGTGCCGTTGCTGGAGACGGTCGAGCGGCTGCGCGGCTGGCTGCGGGCGCCGGAGCAGGAAGCGGCAGAGGAAGGCTTCGGCCTGTTCGACGAGGCGCCCGCCAGGGAAACCGCGGACGACGATGCCTTCGGCTTCTTCGACGAAGGCCCGGGCGCTCCGGAACGAGCGGCCGCGCCGGAAGCGTTCGGGCTCTTCGAAGAGGCGCCCGGCGCCCCGGCCGCGAGCGAAGCGTTCGGCTTCTTCGATGAGGCACCGGGTTCCCCACCGGCGGAGGAACGCGCCTTCGGCCTGTTCGACGACGCCCCCGGCAGCCCCGCCGCGCCCAGCGCGCCCGCGCCAGCCGTCGCCGCGACGGCCAGGGGCGCAGTCGCGCCCATGCGTGGCGACGGCGAGTCCGGCTCGATCCGGGTCAGCGTGGAAAAGATCGACAGCCTGATCAACCTGGTCGGCGAACTGGTGATCACCCAGGCCATGCTCGGCCAGCTCGGCGAGCAGCTCGACCCGAGCCGCCACGAGCGCCTGCAGCACGCCCTGGCCCAGCTCGAACACAACACCCGCGACCTGCAGGAATCGGTGATGTCGATCCGCATGCTGCCGATCAACTTCATCTTCAGCCGCTTCCCCAGGCTGGTGCGCGACACCGCCACGCGCCTGGGCAAGCAGGTCGAGCTGCACCTGCACGGCGAGCACACCGAACTGGACAAGAGCGTGATCGAGAAACTCAGCGATCCGCTCACCCACATCGTCCGCAACAGCATCGACCACGGCATCGAAACACCCGCCGAACGCCTCGCCGCCGGCAAGCCGGCGAGCGGCACGGTGAAGCTCGCCGCCAGCCACCAGGGCGGCAGCGTGGTGGTGGAGGTTTCCGACGACGGTCGCGGCCTGTCGCGTCCGCGCATCCTCGCCAAGGCCCGCGAGCGCAACCTGCCGGTGCATGACGGGATGAGCGACGCCGAGGTCTGGCAACTGGTGTTCATGCCCGGCTTCTCCACCGCCGAGACGGTCACCGAGCTGTCCGGACGCGGCGTCGGCATGGACGTGGTGAAGCGCAACATCGGTGCCATGGGCGGGCGCATCGACATCGACTCGGCGCCCGGCATGGGCACTCGCATCGGCATCCGCCTGCCGCTGACCCTGGCGATCCTCGACGGCCTGATCGTCGCCGTGGAAGCGGTCAACTACGTGATTCCGCTGACCTACATCGTCGAGTCGCTGCAGGCGCGCAGCGACGACGTGCGCGGCCTCGGCGGCGAAGACAACGCGATGATCCGCGTACGCGGCGAGTACCTGCCGCTGTTCAGCCTGCACGAGCTGTTGCGCATCGGCGGCGAAGCGCCGGCGCCGGAGCAGGGCATCGTGGTGATCCTCGAGTCCGAGGGGCGCAGCTTCGCCCTGCGGGTGGACGAACTGGTCGGCCAGCAGCAGGTGGTGATCAAGAGCCTGGAACAGAATTTCCGCCGCGTGGAGGGTATCGCCGGCGCCACCATCATGGGCGACGGCAGCGTCGCCCTGATTCTCGACGTCGATGCGCTGCCACGCCTGGCGGCGCGGGAGGGCACCGCCGATGAACGGCACTGAGGCAAGCCAGGCGAACGGCCCGGCGCAGGAATACCTGACCTTCACCCTGGGCCGCGAGGAGTACGCCATCGATATCCTCCGCGTGCAGGAGATCCGCGGCTACGACCAGGTCACCGCGATCGCCAACGCGCCGCCCTTCATCAAGGGCGTGATCAACCTGCGCGGGGCGATCGTGCCGATCGTCGACCTGCGCATCAAGTTCCACCTCGCCGAGGTCACCTACGACCCGTTCACCGTGGTGATCATCCTCAACATCGGCCGGCGCATCGTCGGCGTGGTGGTGGACTCGGTATCCGACGTGATCGCCCTGGGCGGCGACGCGATCAGGCCGCCGCCGGAATTCGGCGCCAGCTTCGACACCGAATACCTGCTCGGCCTGGCCACCGCGGGCGAGCGCATGTTGATCCTGGTGGACATCGAGAGACTGATGACCAGCCGCGAAATGGCGCTGGTCGACGAAGCCGCGGCCTGAGCGGCGCCAACAAGGGATAGGCAGGGGATATCGAAATGGGTCTGTTCAATGCACATGCGGTGGCGCAGCAACGCGCCGACCGGATCGCTACGCTCCTCCAGTCGTTCGCCGACGGCCAGCTCGACACCGCCGTCGGCGAGGCCCCGGCGCCCGGCTACGAGCGTCTCTACGACAGCCTGCGGGCGCTGCAGCGGCAACTGCGCGAACAACGCGCCGAACTCCAGCAGGTGGAAAGCCTGGAGGCAGGGCTGGCGGAGATGAGCCGCCAGCACGAAGCCGGCTGGATCGACCAGACGATTCCCGCCGAACGCCTGGAAGGTCGCGCGGCGCGCATCGCCAAGGGCGTCAACGAACTGGTGGCCGCGCACATAGCGGTGAAGATGAAGGTGGTCAGCGTGGTCACCGCCTACGGCCAGGGCAACTTCGAGCCGCTGATGGACCGCCTGCCGGGCAAGAAGGCGCAGATCACCGAAGCCATCGACGGCGTTCGCGAGCGCCTGCGCGGGGCCGCCGAGGCGACCTCGGCGCAACTGGCCACGGCGGCCTACAACGCGCGGATCAAGAGCGCGCTGGACAACGTCTCGGCCAACGTGATGATCGCCGACAACGACCTCAACATCATCTACATGAACCGCACCGTCAGCGAGATGCTCGGCCGCGCCGAAGCGGATATCCGCAAGCAACTGCCGAACTTCGACGCCGGCCGCCTGATGGGCGCCAACATCGACGTGTTCCACAAGAATCCGGCGCACCAGCGGCACCTGCTGGCCAACCTCACCGGCGTGTACAAGGCCGAGCTCAACCTCGGCGGCCGGCGCTTCTCCCTCGACGTGGTACCGGTGTTCAACGACGCCAACGAACGCCTGGGCTCCGCCGTGCAATGGACCGACCGCACCGAGGAACACCGCGCCGAGCAGGAAGTCTCGCAGCTGGTGCAGGCGGCGGCGGCCGGCGACTTCAGCAAGCGCGTCGAGGAGGCCGGCAAGGAAGGCTTCTTCCTCAGGCTGGCGAAGGACCTGAACAGCCTGGTGGATACCGCCGACCGCGGCTTGCGCGACGTCTCGCGGATGCTCGGGGCGCTGGCCCAGGGCGACCTCACCCAGCGCATCGAGGCCGACTACCAGGGCACCTTCGGCCAGCTCAAGGATTTCTCCAACGACACCGCACAAAGCCTGTCGCGGATGCTCGGGCAGATTCGCGAGGCCGCCGACACCATCAACACCGCCGCCAGCGAGATCGCCAGCGGCAACGCCGAACTGTCGGCGCGCACCGAGCAGCAGGCGTCGAGCCTGGAGGAAACCGCCTCGAGCATGGAAGAACTGACCAGCACCGTGAAGCTCAACGCCGAGAATGCCCGCCAGGCCAACTCGCTGGCGGCCAATGCTTCGGAGGTGGCGACCCAGGGCGGCACCGTGGTGCAGAAGGTGGTCAGCACCATGTCTTCGATCAACGAATCGGCGCGCAAGATCGCCGACATCATCGGGGTGATCGACGGCATCGCCTTCCAGACCAACATCCTCGCCCTCAACGCCGCGGTCGAGGCAGCCCGCGCCGGCGAGCAGGGCCGCGGCTTCGCGG
>NZ_KV811298.1:0-83216 GCF_001813025.1 Pseudomonas sp. HMSC066A08 | reverse complement strand
GGCGAGCAGGGCCGCGGCTTCGCGGTGGTCGCCGGCGAAGTGCGCACCCTCGCCCAGCGTTCCGCCGCCGCGGCCAAGGAGATCAAGACGCTGATCTCCGACTCGGTGGACAAGGTGGAGAACGGCAACACCCTGGTGGCCCAGGCCGGACAGACCATGAGCGACATCGTGGTAGCGATCCGCCGGGTCACCGACATCATGTCGGAGATCGCCGCCGCCTCCGCCGAGCAGAGCACCGGCATCGAAGAAGTGAACAGCGCGGTCTCGCAGATGGACGACATGACCCAGCAGAACGCCGCGCTGGTGGAGGAAGCCGCGGCCGCCGCCGAGGCCATGCAGGAGCAGGCGGGCCTGCTCAACCAGTCGGTGGCGGTGTTCAGGCTGGACACTCCGCCGAGCGTGGTCCAGCTCGCCAGCGCGCGGCCGTCCGCGCCACGCCCCAGCGCGCCGGCACCGCTGGCCCGCAGCGGCATGGCACGGGCCAGCAAGGCGCGCAAGGAAGACGGCTGGGAAGAGTTCTGAGACCACGCCGCGCCTCCGCCAGGCGGAGGGCGGCAAGCCCTTAGGGTCGACCAGGGAAACCCGACGCCAATGCCCACCTCCACGCCTTCGCCGGTGTTCGGCAACCAGGAGTTCCACTACACCCGCGAGGACTTCCAGCAAGTACGCGAACGGCTCTACCGACTGACCGGCATCAGCCTGGCCGAGAGCAAGGCGCAACTGGTCTATAGCCGCCTCTCGCGGCGCCTGCGCCTGCTGCGGCTCGGCAGCTTCGCCGAATATTTCACCCACCTCGACCGCGAGCCGGGCGAGCAGCAGTTGTTCGTCAACGCGCTGACCACCAACCTCACCGCATTCTTCCGTGAACGCCACCACTTCCCCCTGCTCGCCGACCTCGCCCGCCGCCAGTTGCAGCGGCATCGCCCGCTGCGCATCTGGTCGGCGGCGGCGAGCACCGGCGAGGAACCCTATTCGATCGCCATCACCCTGGTGGAGGCGCTGGGCAGCTTCGATCCGCCAGTGAAGATCGTCGCCTCGGACATCGATACCGGGGTGCTCGACTGTGCCCGCCAGGGCGTCTATCCGCTGGAGCGCCTGGAGCAGATGCCGGCGCCGCTGAAGAAACGCTTCTTCCTCCGTGGCACCGGGCCCAACGCCGGCAAGGCGCGGGTGGTGGAGGAACTGCGGCAACTGGTGGAGTTCCGCCAGATCAACCTGCTGGAAGCAGACTGGTCGATCGCCGGGGAACTCGACGCGATCTTCTGCCGCAACGTGATGATCTACTTCGACAAGCCGACCCAGACCCGCCTGCTGGAACGTATGGTGGCCCTGCTGCGGCCGGAGGGCCTGTTCTTCGCCGGGCATTCGGAGAACTTCGTCCACGCCAGCCACCTGGTGCGCTCCGTCGGCCAGACCGTCTACAGCCCGGCCTGATCGCGATGAACCTCCAGGCCCGGGAAGGCGCGCCACTGAACCGCTACTACGATCCATACTTCGCCTGCGATGCGGTGAAGCTGTTGCCCGGCGAGTACTTCGCCAGCGGCGAAGACCTGGTGATCGTCACCGTGCTCGGCTCCTGCGTCTCGGTGTGCCTGCGCGACCCGCTCAACGGCATCGCCGGGATGAACCACTTCATGCTCCCCGAGCGCGGCCTCGGCGGCGACCCGGCCTCGCCGTCGGCGCGCTACGGCAGCCACGCCATGGAACTGCTGATCAACCGCATGCTGGCCCTCGGCGCCAGCCGCGAGCGCCTGCAGGCCAAGGTCTTCGGCGGCGGCTCGGTACTGCGCCAGATCAGCGCCGCCATCGGCCAGCGCAACGTCGAGTTCACCCTCGACTACCTGGCCACCGAGCGTATCCCGCTGCTCGCCAGCGACGTGCTGGAGGCCTTCCCGCGCAAGATCTACTTCTTCCCGCGCAATGGCCGGGTCCTGGTGAAGTCCCTGGTGGAGCTGAAGAACGACACCGTGCTGCAGCGTGAACGCGACTACCGCCGCCGTATCGACCGCAACGCGGACGGCGGCCCCATTGACCTGTTCTGACTCTCCAGGAGAGCCGCCATGCCCATCAGTGTCCTGGTCGTCGACGATTCCGCCCTGATCCGCAGCCTGCTCAAGGAGATCATCCAGGCCGACCCGGAGCTGCGCCTGGTCGGCTGCGCGCCGGACGCCTTCGTCGCCCGCGACCTGATCAAGCAGCACGCGCCGGACGTGATCAGCCTCGACGTGGAAATGCCGCGGATGGACGGACTGACCTTCCTCGACAAGCTGATGAAGGCGCGGCCGACCCCGGTGCTGATGATCTCCTCGCTCACCGAGCGCGGTTCCGAAGCCACGCTGCGCGCGCTGGAACTGGGCGCGGTGGACTTCATCGCCAAGCCCCGGCTGGGTATCGCCGAAGGCATGCAGGCCTATGCCGAGGAAATCCGCGCCAAGCTCAAGACCGTCGCCCGCGCCCGCCTGCGCCGCCGTGCGGCGGACGCGCCGGCGCCGCCGGAAAGCGCGGCGCCGCTGCTCAGCACCGAGAAGATCATCGCCCTCGGCGCCTCCACCGGCGGCACCGAGGCGCTCAAGGAAGTGCTGCTCGGCCTGCCGGCGCACAGTCCCGGGGTGGTCATCACCCAGCACATGCCTCCCGGCTTCACCCGCAGCTTCGCCGAGCGCCTGGATCGCCTGACCCGGCTCAGCGTCAGCGAAGCGCGCGACGGCGACCGCATACTGCCCGGCCACGCCCTGGTCGCGCCGGGCGACCACCACATGGAGGTGCAGCGCTCCGGCGCCAACTACGTGGTGCGCTTGAACCGCCAGGCGCAGGTCAACGGCCACCGCCCGGCAGTGGACGTGATGTTCGAGTCGCTGGCTCGCTGCGCCGGGCGCAACCTGCTCGCCGGCCTGCTCACCGGCATGGGCAAGGACGGCGCGCGCGGGCTCCTGGCGATCCGCCAGGCCGGCGGCTACACCCTGGCCCAGGACGAGGCTACCTGCGTGGTCTACGGCATGCCCCGCGAAGCGGTGGAACTGGGCGCCGCGGAAGACGTGCTACCGCTCGAACGGATCGCCGCCGCGCTGCTCCAGCAAGCCGCCCGGCGCGGCAGCGGCAACCGCCTCTGAGCGGGATCCTGGCCGGCCCGCTGCGCTTTTTCGCCGCCCCCCGCAACCTCCCCCGCCGAGACCCCGCCGACGACAGGCCCGAACCACGGGCCTTTGCCTGCTCGCCATCATTGTGACGTCAAATTAATGGCGAAATAAAACCAAATTACGTTGCCTGAAATAATGCACATCTGCACAATTGGCCCTTTCGCCAAAAGTTCGACACACGCTTTCGATCCATGATTTCGGCCGCGGGCCGGGCGAGAAACTGATAGGGATAGCCATGGCGGCGAACTGGGGGTTGCGCGGCAAATCGGTGGTGGCGCTGTTGCTGGCCTGTGCCCTGGCACTGGTCCCGGCGGTGCTGCTGGGCTGGCGCGCGATGGACGACATCCGTACGCACTTCGGCCTGGCCTACGCGAAGAACTTCACCCTGCTGCACCGGCAGAAGATCCTCGCCCCGGTCTCCCGCGAACTGGCGTTGTCGCGCCGTTTCGCCGAATCGGTGGTGACCCGCGACTGGCTGCTGAAGGAAGACGACCCGGCGCGCCGCGCGCTGTTCTTCCGCGAGGCCGAGGGCTACCGCGGCGACTTCCGCGACCACGCGTACTTCATCATCGCCAGCGGCTCCCACCACTACTACTTCAACGACGGCCGCCAACCCTACAGCGAACAGCCGCGCTACACCCTTGAAGCCGGCGACCCGGAAGACGCCTGGTACTTCAATACCCTGCGCAACAGCGCCGCCTACAACATCAACGTCAATGTCGACAGCAAGCTGAACCTGACCAAGGTCTGGTTCAACCTGGTGATCCGCGACCAGGGCCGGCCCATCGGCCTGGCCGGCAGCGGCCTGGACCTGAGCGGCTTCCTCGACGACTTCATCATCGCCCGCGAGCCGGGCGTGACGCCGATGATCGTCGGCGACGACGGCGCCATCCAGGCCCACCCGGACCGCCGCCTGATCGCCTACAGCTCCGCCGCCGGCGGTGCCAGCGAACGCCACCGGGTGTTCGACCTGCTCGACCAGCCGGAACAGCGCGACGCCCTGCGCGAGGCCATGCGCCTGGCCCGCGCCAAGGCCGGCTCGGTGCACTGCCTGTGGGCCGGCCTCGACGGCCGCCAGCAACTCTTCGCCGTGGCCTACATTCCCCAGCTGCGCTGGTACGTGCTCACCGCCGTCGACCTGCACGCCGCCCAGGTCCTCGACAACCGCTGGCTTTGGCCGCTGGCGGGCACTTTCCTGCTGTTGCTGGTGGCCCTGCTGCTGGGCTTCGCCTATGCCGTCGAGCGCCTGCTGCTGCGCCCCCTGCGCAGCCTCAAGCGCTCGGCCAAGGCGATCGCCGCCGGACGCTACGACACGCCGCTACCGCTGGCGCGCCGGGACGAGATCGGCTCGCTGTCGAAGGCCTTCGCCAGTATGGCCGACCAGGTCCGCCGGCACACCGCCGAGCTGGAAGACAAGGTCCAGGAGCGCACCCAGGCGCTGGAGGAAGCCAACCGCGAAATGGCCGCAGCGCAGAAGAAGATCGGCGACAGCCTCGACTACGCCAGCCTGATCCAGCGCGCGATCCTCCCCGACCGCCAGCTCAGCGCCACCCTCGGCGAGCATCACTTCATCCTGTGGAAACCGCGTGACGTGGTCGGCGGCGACTTCTACGTGTACCGCGAGCAGGCCGACGGCTACCTGATCGGCGTGGTCGACTGCGCCGGCCACGGCGTGCCCGGCGCGCTGATGACCATGCTCGCCCGCGCCGCCATCGACCACGCCATCGAGGCGGTGGGCAGCCGCGACCCGGCGGCGATCCTCGGCGAGACCGACCAGGCGATGCGCAGCATGCTCAGCCAGGAGCAGATCCCCCAGGCGCTGGCCACCAACATGGATGCCGGGCTGGTCTGGGTCGACCGCCGGCGCCGCCAGTTGGCCTTCGCCGGGGCGAAGATCTCGCTGTACGCCAGCGACGGCGAGGAGGTCCAGGAACTCAAGGGCGCGCGCCGGGCGATCGGCGACAAGCGCCGTGGCGACTACCGCAACATCGAGGTACCGCTGGCGCCGGGCTGGACCTTCTACCTGAGCACCGACGGTTTCCTCGACCAGGCCGGCGGCGAACACGGCTTCGGCTTCGGCAGCCGGCGCTTCGCCGACATGCTCCGCGACCACGCGCGGCAGCCGCTCCCCGAGCAGGCCGAGGCCTTCGTGGCGACGCTCGCCGAGTACCAGGGCGAGCACCCGCAACGCGACGACATCACCATCCTGTCCTTCCGATTCGACTAGGGGCACCCATGGAAACGCTAGACCTGCTGGCCATGCGTGAAAGCTACACCCGCCAACGCATCCTGCTCTGCTTCAACGGACCGATCTCGCGCAGCCTGATCGAGGAGATAGGCCACGCGCTGCGCAACTACCTGCACGCCGAACAGGCCAAGCCGAGCGAAGCGATGGACGTCTTCGCGGTGTACATCGAGATGACCCAGAACATCCGCCACTACGCCAATCTCAAGGGCTACGGCGAACACGAGGCGGCGGCCACGGTAGCCATCGCCCGCAACGAGGACGGCCACTACGTGGTGTCCGCCGGCAACCTGGTGGAACGCGACGACGGCCAGAGCCTGGTGCGCAGCATCCAGGCCATCGCCAACCTCGACAAGGCCGCCCTCAAGGCCGCCTACAAGGAGCAGCTGCGCCGCCCGCGCGACAGCGGCAGCGCCAGCGGAGCCGGTCTCGGCCTGCTGGACATCGCCCGCAAGTCCAGCGAACCACTGGCCGCATCGCTGAAGGAACAGCCCGACGGGCGCGCGTTCTTCAGCCTGCGCGCCGTGATCTGACCCCGTGTTTTAGGAAGAACACCATCATGAGTGACCTGCACATACCCGGCACCCAGTCCACGCCCGCCATCCAGGGCGACTGGCAGGCCGGACGCCTGTCCATGCAAGGCGATTCCTACCCGGAAAACTCCTATGAACTGTTCGGCCAGGTGATCGACTGGGTCGAGCGCTTCCTCGCCGACGGGCAGCGGCCGCTGGAACTGGACCTGCGCCTGCTGTACCTGAACACCAGTTCGATCAAGGCCATGATGGACATCCTCGACCTGCTCGAAGAGGCCCACCAGGGCGGTCGCCCGGTCAGCTTGCGCTGGCACTACGACCGGCGCAACGAACGGGTCGCCGAGCTGGCCGAGGAGTTCCGCGAGGATTGCAGCTTCCCCTTCGCCATCCAGGCCCACGACGAGTAGCCGACGATGAGCCGCGAACGCGAACTGGACGCCTGGATCGACGGCCTGCTGGCCGATCCGCAGTTCCACGGGCATCCGCTGCACCAGGCGCTGGCCCGCCTGCGCCAGCAATCGCTGGAGCAACTGGTGCGGCTGGAGCGCATCGCCCGGATCTCCGACGGTTTCCAGTCGATGGCGCGGGAGCAGAACCTGTCGCTGTCCGAGCGCTACCACAAGCAGCTGCGGCGCCTGGAAAAGGTGGCGCGAATCTCCGACCGCTACCAGCAGATGATGCGCGACCTCAACCTGGCGCTGAAGGAAGCCTCGATCCGCGACCCGCTGACCGGCCTGCCCAACCGACGCATGCTGCTGGAGCGCCTCAGGGAGGAGAACGAACGCTCCCAGCGCCACGGCCAGAGCTACGTGCTGGCAATGCTCGATGTGGACTTCTTCAAGCAGGTCAACGATACCTGGGGCCACGACAGCGGTGACCGGGTGCTGGTGGAAATCGCCCGGGCCATGGAGTCCGAGCTACGCGAATACGACCTCTGCGGCCGCTGGGGCGGCGAGGAATTCCTCCTGCTGCTGCCGCAGACCCGCCTGCAGGACGCCGGCCCGGTACTCGAGCGGGTACGCGACAGCGTACGGACCCTGGCGGTACGCGTCGGCACCGAGGCGCTGAGCGTCACCGCCAGCGTCGGCGTCACCGAACACCGCATCGGCGAAACCTATTCGCAGACCGTCAATCGCGCCGACGCCGCACTGCTCGACGCCAAGCGCAGCGGCCGCGACAAATGCGTGTTCGCCGCGCTCCCGCCGCTCCCCGCCCCCTCCCGCCCGGCTCCGGCGCGCTGAGCCCTCCTCAGGCGTCCAGCCGCTGCGGCCGCACCTGGCCGCGGCTGAGGTCTACCAGCAGTGCCTTTAGCTCGTCGAAGCGCGCCACCGGCAGTTCCAGGGTCAGGACGACGCCGTCGGCGCCATAGTCTTCCGCCGCCACGCTGGCGCCCAGCGCCAGGCTGCGCGCCTTGAGCAGCGCGTGGTCGGCAAAGGCACAGGCGAAGCGTACCCGGCAGCGCTCGACCAACTCGCTGCGCGGCGCCTGTTGCAGGCACTTGGCCGCGCCGCCGCCATAGGCGCGGGCGAGGCCGCCGGTGCCGAGCTTGATACCACCGAACCAGCGGCTGACGAGTACCGCCACGCAGTCCATGTCCTGCCCCTCGATGGCCGCCAGGATCGGCCGCCCGGCGCTGCCGCCGGGTTCGCCATCGTCGCTGAAGCGGTACTGCGCGCCGCACTTCCAGGCCCAGCAGTTGTGTCCGGCGGAAGCGTCGCGGTGGGCGGCGATGAACGCCTGCGCCTCGTCCTCGTCGGCCACCGGCGCGGCGACGGTGTGGAAACGGCTCTTGCGGATCTCCTCGCGGTATTCGGCGAGGCCTTGCAGGGTGCTCGGCATCGCGTTCAGGCCGCCGGCGGAGTCAGTCCGCAGCCCTTGAGGATGATCCGCACCAGGTTATCGGCGGCGGCGGCGAAGTCCTGCCTGGACATGCGCTTGCGGCCGGTGACCAGGCCGATCTGGCTGGCGAAGTCGGCGTAGTGCTGGGTGCTGCCCCAGAGCAGGAAGATCAGGTGCACGGGATCCACCGGGTCCATCCGGCCGGCGGCGATCCAGGCCTCGAATACCGCGGCGCGGCCGCGGAACCAGCTGCGGTAGTCCTGGTTGAAATGCGCGGTGAGGCACTCGCCGCCGCTGATGATCTCCATGGCGAAGATCCGCGAGGCCAGCGGGTAGCGGCGGGAGAACTCCATCTTGGCGCGGATGTAGCGGGCCAGCGCCTCGGCCGGATCGTCGTCGACGCCGAGGGTGTTGAAGGTACTGTCCCAGAGTTCGAGGATGTTGCTCAGCACCGCCGTGTAGAGGCCCAGCTTGTTGCCGAAGTAGTAGTGCAGGTTGGCCTTGGGCAGGCCGACATTCTGCGCGATGGTGTTCATGCTGGTGCCCTTGAAGCCGTGGCGGGCGAACTCCTCCTCGGCCGCGGCGAGGATCGCCTCCTCGTTCTTCTGGCGGATGCGCCCGGCCGGCTTGTCGCGGGCGGCCGGGTCGTGGGCGGGCACTGTCAGGGGCATGCGCAGGTTTCCATCGGCGTGATCCCCGCGTTGATACCCCAGCCCGGCCGCGGGGCACAAGCCACGGGCGGAAAAATTTGCAAACGCCCGTATCAACCCAGCGGCTTGCGCCAGCGCGCCAGGGCGCCGCCCTTCGCGCTGGCCTGCGCCGCTTCGGCAACGCGATCCTCGGGCAGCAGCAGGTTGAGCAGGATGGCGGTGATGCCGCCGCTGGTGATCGCCGAGTCGAACAGGGTCTTCACCACCGCCGGCATCTGGTCGAGCAGGGTCGGCTGCGCGGCTACGCCGAGGCCGACGCCGAACGAGGCGGCGATGATCAGCACGCTGCGGCGGTCCATCGCGGTCTGGCCGAGAATGCGGATGCCGGCGGCGGCGACGCTGCCGAACATCACCAGGGTGGCGCCGCCGAGCACCGGCTTGGGGATCTGCTGGAGGATCGCGCCGATCCAGGGGAACAGGCCGAGCGCCAGCAACACGCCGCCGATGTAGATGCCGACGTGCCGGCTGGCCACCCCGGTGAGCTGGATCACCCCGTTGTTCTGCGCGAAGGTGGTGTTCGGGAAGGCGCTGAAGGTGGCCGCCAGCAGGCAACTGACACCGTCGCCGAGCACCCCGCCGCGCAACCGCTGCAGGTACGCCGGTCCCTCCAGGGGCTGCCGCGAGAGCATGCAGTTGGCGGTCAGGTCGCCGACCGTCTCGATGCTGCTGATCAGGTAGATCAGCGCCACCGGCAGGAAGGCCATCCAGTCGAAGGCGAAGCCGAAGCGGAACGGCTGCGGCAGGCTGACCAGCGGCAGCTCGGGCAGCGCCCGCGGAACGAACAGGCCGGTCGCCCAGGCCGCCAGGGTACCCAGCGCCAGGCCGATGACGATGGCCGCCAGGCGCAGCCAGGGCAGGCGCGAGCGGTTCAGCAGGACGATGCTCAGCAGCACCAACGCGCCCAGCGCGAGATTGGCCGGTGCGCCGAAGTCCGTGGCCCCGGCTCCGCCGCCGAGATCGGTGATGCCGACCTTGATCAGGCTGACGCCGATCAGGGTGATGACGATGCCGGTGACCAGCGGCGTGATCACCCGGCGAAGATGGCCGAGGAAACGACTGAGGACGATCTGCACGAAGGCGCCGAAGAAGCACACGCCGAAGATCATCGCAAGGATCTCCTCGGGACCGCCGCCGCGCTGCTTCACCAGCATCCCGGCGGCCAGCACGGCGCCGAGGAAGGCGAAGCTGGTGCCTTGCAGGCAGATCATCCCGGCGCCGATGCCGAACGGCCGGCGCGCCTGGATCAGGGTGCCGGCGCCGGAAACCATCAGCGCCATGCTGATCAGGTATGGCAGGTGTTCGCCGAGGCCGAGCAGCGAGCCGATCACCAGCGGCGGAGTGACGATACCGACGAAGCTGGCCAGCACGTGCTGTAGCGCGGCAAGGAAGGCGGGAAGCGGGCGCGGCCGGTCGTCGAGGCCGTAGATGAGGTCGTTGGGGCGTTGGTCTTCGCTATGCATCGGGCCGTCTCAAGTGGCGCTCCTCGGACAGGAGGAGGATGCACGGCTTCTGCAAAAAGCTGTCCAGGTGATCAGCTTATTCCTGCCGCTCAGGCTGCAGGGCGCGCCCGGCGTGGGTCGAGCGAACAACGGGAGGCAAACGCAAGGACGACGAAGGCGACCGTCGCGCACCGTGCCGATGCACGGCGCGCAATGACGGGGCGCGCTGGCGGGGCCGGGCCGGCAGCCCCGCGCGACGGACTCAGAAGTGGTACTTGACCAGGAAGCTTGCGGTGTTCTGGTCGGTGGTGAAGTACTGCGAGTCCTTCACACCGTACTTGTCGGACCAGTAGTCGTACTCCAGGCCCACGTACAGGTGCTTAGGCTCGTAGCCGAGGGCCTTGCCCAGGTCGTACTTGACCTGTGGGTTGAAGTGCAGGTTGGCGTGGTAGTCGCTCTGGTTGCGGCGGCTGGTGCTGGCGCTCTTGTTGTTGACCACCCAGTCCATGTAGCCGTCGATGAGGATGTCGGAGTTGCCCACCGGAATGGTGTAGGACCACACCGGGGTGATCTGCCAGGCGCCGGCGCGCACGCGGTTGCCGTCGGGCTTGCGGTAGTAGAAGTTGAGCTGGAAGTAGTCGAAGCCGGGGATCGCCAGGTCGAAGCCCGGGCCGAGCAGGTAGGCCTCGGTGTCGCCTTCGCCGAACTCGTAAGTGCCGGCCAGCAGCACGTCCTTCACCGGGCCGAAGGAGAGGTCCGCTCCGGTGAGCTTGCCGAAGCTCAGGCGCGGAGTGATCTCGCCGTAGTAGGTGTTCTTGCCGTTGCTGGCGTCTTCCTTGCCGTTGTAGTTGATCTGGTCGAAGAAGATGAACAGGTCGCCCCAGGTCCAGCCGCTGGCATGTTCCAGGGTGAAGGTCTGCTGGATCGGCGGGTTGATCTTGAAGTTCTTGCCGTAGAGGTAGGTCAGGCTCTCGTTGTGCCAGAGCAGCGGCCCCGAGTCGGTCTCGTGGGTCGGCGTCATGTCATGGTCTTCGGCAACAGCCTGGCCTGCGGCCAGTAGCCCCCCGGCTAGCATCACGGTGGCGAGTGTGCGGCTCATTGAAACGCTCCTGGAGTGAATAGCTTTTCTTCTAGTGGGCGAACCTGTCCGAGCGGTCAGGCCTCGCCATGGATAGCAAGAACGAAGCCAAGACGGCGCGGGCGCTTCGCCGGGTTTCCTGCGGCGAAGGGAACGCCTGTTTTTTCAGTGTTTTGGACAAAGGCGGCGAAATGCCTCCAACCTCTCTACGACGGCAAAAACCTGACCCCAAGGACAGCTTTTGCCTTGCACTGGTGCGTGGTCGGGAGGGGCGTGCTCGACTTTGGGTTGGCAGCGCGAAGAAAACTGGATACACAAAAACGATTTGTGACAAAAAGAATCAGCAGGCTTTTGTACACAAAACAGTGCGTGGTCTTTCTACACATCACCGCCCCGGCATTCGGGCGAGAAGCGGCGCGGATGATGCCAGAGACGGCGGGCGGAATTCATCCCCGAATGGGGTTTTTCGTCGGGTTTCGGGACGCCCTGGCGTAAATAAGCCGGGGCCAGCAAGACTCCGGTGTCATGGCACCCGGAAAGCGCACTCGACGTTGCGTAGCGGAACGCGCTCGAGTAACGGGTAGCCTGGCGGCTGTTCATGCCTACCGAGACGTCCTGTTTCGCCATCCGCAGGGCGGATACGCCTCAGGCGTTATCCGCCGGACAGGTCTCCCCGCCTCACCCACATGGGTCCCCTCACCACACCGCGATCTGCGAATCGGTGCGCGGCTCGGTACCGCCACAGAGCACGCCGCTGGCCGGGTCACGCAGGACGATCTGGCCGCGCCCGTAGCTGGTCGAGTCGTAGGCGATCTCCACCTGGTGCCCACGCTGCGCCAGCTCCGCCGCCAGCGCGCGCGGCGCGGCATGTTCGATGCCGACGCGCAGCCCGCCCAGCCACTGCCAGCGCGGCGCGTCGAGGGCAGCCTGGGGGTTGAGGCCGAAGTCCACCAGGTTCATCACCATCTGCACGTGGCCCTGCGGCTGCATGTAGGCGCCCATCACGCCGAACGGGCCGAGCGGCACGCCGTCCTTGCTGAGGAAACCGGGAATGATGGTGTGGAAGGTCTGCTTGCCCGGCTCCAGGCAATTCACGTGGTCCGGATCGAGGCTGAACTCGGCGCCGCGGTTCTGCAGGGCGATGCCGGTGCCGGGCACCACCACGCCGGAGCCGAAGCCGTGGTAGTTGCTCTGGATGAACGAGACCAGGTTGCCCTCCTCGTCGCCACAGGCCAGGTACACCGTACCGCCCGGCTTCGGCTGGCCGGGGCTGGGATCGAGCGCGCGCTCGCCGATCAGCGCGCGGCGGCTGGCGGCGTAGCCCTCGTGCAGCAGTTCCTCGACCGAGACCCGCATCGACTGCGGCTGGCTGATGTAGTGCAGCCCGTCGACGTACGCCAGCTTCATCGCCTCCAGTTGGCGATGCCAGGTCCGCGCGCAGTCGCGTTCGCCGAATTCGAAGCCCTTGAGAATGTTCAGGGTCATCAGGGCGATCAGGCCCTGGCCGCTCGGTGGAATCTCCCAGACGTCATAGCCACGGTAGTTCAGCGAGATCGGTTCGACCCACTTCGCCTGGTAGCCGGCCAGGTCCTCCGCGCGCAGGTAGCCGCCGCTGCGCTCGGCGTGGCCGACGATGGCCCTGGCCAGCTCGCCGCGATAGAAGCTTTCGCACTGGCTGCGCGCCAGCTCGTCCAGGGTGTCGGCCTGGCCCGGCTGGCGGAACACCTCGCCGGCGCGCGGCGCCCGGCCGTCGATGAGGAACTCGTCGAACCAGGCCCGCAGCTCGGGCCGCTGCGGCAACGCCGCACGGAACTTGTCCAGGCCGCTCTGCCACAGGCGGGCGATCACCGGCGAGACCGGAAAGCCATCGCGAGCCAGCTCGATCGCCGGCCGCAGCAGTTGTTCGAACGGCAATTTGCCGAAGCGCCGCGACAGTTCGGCCCAGGCCGCCGGACAGCCCGGCACGGTGACCGGCGTCCAGCCGTACAGCGGCATCCGCTCGTGGCCGGCGGTGCGCACCCGCTCGCGATCGAGCAGGCCCGGCGCGCGCCCGCTGGCGTCCAGGCCGTGCAGGCGGCCGCGGGTCCAGACCAGGGCGAAGGCGTCGCCGCCAATCCCGCAGCCGGTCGGCTCGACCACCGTCAGCGCGGCGGCGGTGGCGATCGCCGCGTCGATGGCGTTGCCGCCACGGCGCAATATCTCCAGCCCGACCTGCGCCGCCTGCGGCTGCGAGGTGGCGACCATGCCGCGGCGGGCATGGACCGGCGAACGTTGCGAGGCGTAGGGAAGCGCATGGGCGGAGAAGTCGAGCATCGGCGTGGGCTCCGGGAAACTTGAGGCGGCAGGTTAGCCCTGCCAGACTCTGCCGACTAGCGACACGACGCCAAGTCATGACGATGAACGGACAGCCTGCGGAACTGCACCGCCCGATTCCCACCCTCGCCCGCCTGCCACGGCCGGTCTACGCGCGTGCCGAAAGCCTGCGCGCCGGCTCCTGGACCTCGCGCCACCGGCACGCCTGGGTGCAGCTTTCCTACGCCATCAGCGGCGTGCTCGGCGTGCATACCGCCGAGGGCAGCTTCTTCGCCCCGCCGCAGCGGGCGATCTGGATTCCGGCGCAGCTGGAACACGAGGTGGTCACCTCCACCCGCGCCGAGATGCGCAGCCTGTACATCCGTGGCGACGCCTGCGCCTGGGCGCCGATGCGCTGCCGGGTGCTGGAGGTGACGCCGCTGGCGCGCGAGCTGATCAAGAGTTTCTGCGAGTTGCCGGTGGACTACCCGGAGGGCGACAGCGCCGAGTCGCGACTGGTGCAGGTGCTGCTGGACCAGCTACGGCTGCTGCCGGAGGTCGCCTTCTCCCTGCCGATGCCGCGCGAGCCGCGCCTGCTGCGGCTGTGCCAGGCACTGATCGACGAACCGACCCAGAGCCTGACCATGGGCGACTGGGCGCAGCGCCTGGGCACCTCGGAAAAGACCCTGTCGCGCCTGTTCCAGCGCGAGACCGGGATGAACTACCGGCTCTGGCGCCAGCGCCAGCGCCTGCTCGCCTCGCTCAACGCGCTGGAGGCCGGCGACAGCGTCACCGGCGCCGCCCTGGACAGCGGCTACGACTCGACCTCGGCCTACATCGCCGCCTTCAAGGGACTCTTCGGCTTCACTCCCGGCGAACTGTTCCGCCAGCGCTGAGCCCGGCGAAGGGCCCAGCGCACGGGGCTCAGAACACGTCGATGGGATAGTCGACGATCACCCGGTATTCGTCGATGTCGTTGTCCACCGCGCTGTAGCCGCCGGTGCCGCGGTGGGTGGCCCAGCGCAGGCGCAGCGAGAGGTCCTTGGCCGGACCGCCCTGGACTACGTACTGCAGGTCGAGGTCGCGTTCCCAGTGCCTGGCGTTCTTGCCGTCGGCGCTGTACCAGCCGCCGTAGCCGGGGCTGTCCGGATCGACCCGGGTCAGGTCCAGCTTGCCGCGCGAGTACGAGGCCGAGGCGCTCAGGCCGGGCAGGCCGAGGGCCACGAAGTCGTAGTCGTATTGCAGCTTCCAGGACTTCTCGTTGGGACCGTTGAAATCGGAATACTGCTGCGAGTTGTCGAGGAAGATGCTGTCGCCCTGGTTGATGTAGTCGAACGGGGTGTTGCCGTTGACCTTCTGCAGCACCGCGGTGACGGTGTGCTGCTTGTAGCCGACCGCGAAATGCAGGCTGTAGGTGTTGTTGTCGATCCGGCCGAGCAGCGAGTCGCCGCTGTCGACGGTCTTGTAGTAGTGCGCGCCGGGGTTCAGCGACCAGTTGTCGTCGATCTCGTAGGTGTAGTCGACGTCGGCGTAGTACTGCTTCCAGACGTTCTGAAGTTCGGCGGCGTACAGGCTGCTGTTGAAGCCCTCGATGCCGCCCCAGGTGCCGCCCAGCCAGCTGAGATGGTGGCTGTCGCGGTCGCCCGGCAGTTCGCCGTAGTACGAGCCGAGGCGACGGTGGCCACTCTGGTTGTAGTACTTGGTGAAACTGACCTGGCCAGCCGTGAGGGTCAGGTCCTCGAAACTGTTGTTGGTCAGGCTCACACCGCGGAAGGTCTGCGGCAGCATGCGCGACTCGCCGCCGGCGACCACCGGGTTGCTGAGGAACTGGTCGCCCAGCTTCAGCTCGGTGTCGAAGGCGTGGATCTTCAGCGCCGCCCCGCCACTGGAGAACTCATCGGGTGCCTTGCCGGATTCGTAGCCTTCCTTGCTCGGCGCGGTGATCGGCAGGATGCTGGTGCCGCCGGTACCGCCGCCGCCGTCGAGCTTCAGCCCGAGCATGCCGTAGGCGTCGACACCGAAGCCGACCACGCCGGGCGTGTAGCCGGACTGGAAGGTGGCGATGAAGCCTTGCGCCCATTCCTTGCTGTCGTGCCCGGAAGCGTGCCGGCGGTCATGGTTGAAGTAGTAGTTGCGGGTCAGCAATTGGAGGCTGGAGCCTTCGATGAAGCCTTCTTTGGCTTCCCCCTCATCGGCCCAGGCGGCGGACGCGGTGCACAGCGCCAGCGCCATCGGCGTCAAGGCGAACAGATTCCTCATTGCGGTTGCTCCTTCTTACAGCGTGGTGAAATCCGGCAAGGCCGGAAAGCGTGTTGTGGTGTCGTTCCCGGCGACGCTTCTGCTGGCCTCGCGCGGGCGATCGCTCCCACGGGGCGCCCAGCCGGGCGCAACCCGAAAAAAAAGGCCGCTGGTATCAGCGGCCTTGAGAAGACGTCGAATAGGAGCAATCAAAGTTCGGCGTCGGGAAGTCTTGCCAGTGTATTTTCGGACACTGGAAACCGGTTGGAACGCAGTCGGACTCTTCTATTGAAAGTCTCTTCGACTCATCGGGCATTAGGCTTTCCACGTCCCGCTCTTTGCATGGCGAGATCGATGAAGACAGAACGGATATCGTCGACAAGCCCGCGACAATTATCCATTGAGCTGGCGCGAGTATATTTTTTTGCCACTATCGGAAAAACCCGATATCCAACGAAAGTCTTTTACATATTCTGCAAGAATTATCCGAACGGCCGGGAAGGCAAAAAAAACGCCGCATATCATATGCGGCGCAAGGACAGGGTACCCAGGCTCACGCTTCCCGAGTACCCGGGGGAAGCCATGGCGCGGCTGGCGCCATGCACTAGATCAGGAGTCGCTGCGGGCCCCGGCCTGCGCGGCCGAGGCGGAAAGTTCCTGCTGGTGCTCGATGGCCTGCTGGTTGGCGTCGACCATGCGGTTGGTCATCAGCGAGGACTCTTCGGCGAAACCGGCCTGGGAAAATGCGAGGGAAAACAGACTGAGTATGGTGGCAGCAAGGATCTGGCGATTCATGGCGGGTCTCCGATGACACCCTGTTTACTTGGGACAGGCGCCATATTAGTTAACCGCCATGGTCGGAAAAATAGCCAAACAGACGAGAGAGTATTACCTCAATAACAACAATCCTTCACTGTGCCCAGTAACTTGAACTTTGCATGGTGGTTTCGTCGCGGGCGAATGCCTGGGGAAGTTCCTGTTGCAACAGATCGACCCAGGTGCGGATCTTCGCGTCCAGGTAACGCCGCGAGGGATACAGCGCATAGATGGTCCGCTGGTGCATGGCATGGCCGGGCAACACCCGTAGCAGCTCGCCGTTGCGCAGCGCCGCGGCCGCCACGTAGCTGGGCAGCAGGGCGATGCCGAGGTCGGCCTTGGCCGCCTGGGCCATGACCTCGGCGACATTGACCATGAAGGTGTTCTGCGGGCTGACGGTGCGCTCGCCCTGCTCGTCGGCGAAGATCCAGCCCTCCGGGTAGGCCGGGTCCTGCAGGCGCAGGCAGACGTGGCGCTCCAGGTCGTCCACCGAGCGTGGCACGCCGTGCTGTTGCAGGTAGCCGGGACTGGCGCAGAGCACGCTGTGGATGCTGCCCAGGCGCTGGGCGACGAACTCCGAGTCGGGCAACTGGCGCTCGCCGGTGATCAGCACGTCCTGGCCTTCCTCGAGCATGTCCGGGTTGCGCTGGGACAGGGTCAGCTCGATCACCACGTCGGGGAACAGTGCGCCGTAGCGGGCGATCATCGGCACCAGGTGATGCTGGCCCATGCCCATCAGCGACTGCACGCGCAAGCGGCCGCAGGGGCGGATGTGCGCACCGGCGGCTTCGGCCTCGGCGACCTCGATGTCCTCGAGGATCCCGCGGCACCGCTCCAGGTAGCGCTCGCCGGCCTCGGTCAGGGCCAGGCGCCGGGTCGTGCGGTGCAGCAGGCGCGTCTGCAGGTGCGCTTCCAGGTCGGAGATCAGCCGCGATACCTGCGCGGTGGACAGGTCCAGGGCCTGGGCGGCGGAAGTGAAGCTGCCGCTGTCCACCACCCTGGCGAACACGCGCATGCCTTGCAATGTGTCCACTATTACCTCGGTTGCAAAACAGATTCGTAAATTGGTCGGATTTTCCCTGGCGCCGGGCTGCCTATACTGGCCGCCGTCGCCGTAGCAACGCCGGGCATACCCTGCCCGGCGTCGGGGCGGATGGCCCACCCGCCGTCCGCTCTCCTTCCCCCCGCACAGACTCTGCTACGGCGGCGCCCCCTTCCCCTTCCGTCGCGCTCAGCGTCCCGGTTCCGGAATCCGGTACCAGGCGACGTACAGCGCCGGCAGGAAGATCAGCGTGAGCAGCGTGGCGGCGACGATACCGCCGATCATCGCATAGGCCATCGGCCCCCAGAACACTTCGCGGGCGATGGGGATCATCCCCAGGCTGGCCGCCGCCGCCGTCAACAGGATCGGCCGGGTGCGGTGGTGGGTGGCTTCCAGCACCGCTTCCCAGGGCGTCTTGCCGTCCTTCTCGAAGGCATCGATCTGGGTCACCAGGATCACCGAGTTGCGGATGATGATGCCGATCAGCGCGAGAATCCCGAGGATCGCCACGAAGCCCATCGGCGTGCCGGTCGGCAGCAACGCCGCGACCACCCCGATCAGCCCCAGCGGCGCGACGCTGGCCACCAGGAACAGCTTCTGCACGCTCTGCAACTGGATCATCAGGAAGGTCGCCATGAGGAACAGCATCAGCGGCACCACCTTGGCGATCGGGCCCTCGGCCTTGCCGCTCTCCTCCACCGTGCCGCCCACTTCGATCCGGTAGTTCGCCGGCAGGCCGTCGGCGAAGCGCTTGACCTCCGGCGCCAGCCGGGCGACCAGGTCGGTGGGCTGGATCTCGCCGCGCAACGACGCCTTCACCGTGATCGTCGGCTTGCGGTCGCGGCGCCACACCAGCGGCTGCTCCAGCTCGTAGCTGACCTTGGCGAACGCCTTGAGCGGGATCGAGGTGCCGCTGGGCGTGACGATCTGCAGGCTCTCCAGGGTCTCCAGCGAGCCGCGCTCGCTATCCTCGGCGCGGCCGATGACGTTCACCAGGTAGATGTCGTCGCGCACCTGGGTCACCGCGCTGCCGGTCACCACGCTGTTCATGATCTGCGCCACGTCCTCGGAGGACAGCCCGAGCTGGCGCGCCTTGTCCTGGGCGATGTCGATCTTGAGCATCTTCCCGGGCTCGCTCCAGTCGTAGACGATATCGCCGATGTTCGGGTTGCCGTCGAGCACGCCGGCCAGGCCCATGGCGTACTCGCGGACCTTGTCGATCTGCGGTCCGCTGACCCGGTACTGGATCGGCCGCCCCACCGGCGGCCCCATCTCCAGCGGCTGCACGTAGGTGCTGATGCCGACGTAGTCCTTGCGCAAGCGATCGCGCAGGCGCGCGGCGACGCGCTCGCGGGCCTCCAGGTCCTTGGTGACGATCACCAGTTGGCCATAGAAGTTGTTCTGCAACTGCTGGTCCAGCGGCAGGTAGAAGCGGATCGCGCCTTCGCCGACATAGGCGCTCCAGTGGTCGATGTCCTCGTCGTCCTTCAGCGTCGCTTCCAGGCGGTCCATCACCGCCCTGGTCTCGTGGATGCTGCTGTTCTGCGGCAGGTTGAGGTCGACCAGCAGTTCCGGACGGTCGGAAGACGGGAAGAACTGGTGCTGGACGAACTTCATCAGGAACAGCGACACGCCGAACAGCAGCGCGGTGAGGAAGATGGTCGTCCAGCGCCGGCGCATCGCCAGGTGCAGCAGGCTGTCGAAACGCTCGGCGATGCGGCCCTTCTTCTGCTCCGACTTGTGCTTGAGGGTCTTCGGCAGGATGTGCACGGCGATCACCGGGGCGAACAGCACCGCGACGATCCACGACAGCAGCAGCGCCACGGCGATCACCGCGAACAGGGTGAAGGTGTACTCGCCGGCGGAGCTGGCGTTGAGCCCGATGGGCACGAAGCCGGCCACCGTCACCAGGGTCCCGGTGAGCATCGGGAAGGCCGTCGAGGTGTAGGCGTAGGTCGCCGAGTCGTGCAGCGAGTCGCCCAGTTCGAGACGCGTGATCATCATCTCCACGGTGATCATGGCATCGTCCACCAGCAGGCCGAGGGCGATGATCAGCGCGCCGAGGGAAACCCGCTGCATGGTGATGTCGGTGTATTCCATGAACACGAAGACCATGGCCAGCACCAGCGGGATCGAGCAGGCCACCACCAGCCCTGCGCGCAGGCCGAGGCTGACGAAGCTGACGATGAGGACGATCACCACCGCCTCGAACAGCGCCTGGGTGAAACCGCCGACCGCCTTCTTCACCACCTGGGCCTGGTTCGACACCTGGTGCACGCCGACCCCGACCGGCAGTTCGCCGGTGATCTCCTGCATGCGCGCATTGAGCGCCTCGCCGAACTCGAGGATATTGCCACCTTCCTTCATTGCCACCGCCAGGCCGATGGCCGGCTCGCCCTTGTAGCGGAACAGCGAGGTCGGCGGGTCGACGAAGTCGCGGCTGATGCTGGCCAGGTCGGACAGCCGGTAGAAACGATCGTTGACCCGCAGGTTGACCGCCTGCAGGTCCTTTTCCGAACGGAAGTTGCCGGAGGTGCGCACCGAGATGCGCTCGGGGCCGGCCTCGACCACGCCCGACGGGGTCACCGCGTTCTGCGCCTGCAGGCTCTGCACGACCTGGCGCTGGTCGAGGCCGAGGGCAGCCAGCTTGCGGGTAGAGAAGTTGAGGTAGATGACCTCGTTCTGCGCACCGATCATCTGCACCTTGCCCAGGTCTTTGACCGAGCGGATGTCCAGGCGCACCTTCTCCACGTAGTCGCGCAGCTGGCGGAAGTCCAGGCCGTCGGCGGTGAAGGCGTAGACGCTGCCGAACACGTCGCCGAACTCGTCGTTGAAACCCGGTCCCTGGATGCCCTGGGGGAATTCACCCTGGATGTCGGAGATCTTCTTGCGCACCTGGTACCAGATATCCGGGATGTCGCCGGCCTTGGTGGTGTCCTTGAGGTAGACGAAGACCGTCGATTCGCCGGGTCGCGTGTAGCTCTTCACGTAGTCCAGCGAGTCCAGCTCCTCGAGCTTCTTCTCGATGCGGTCGGTGACCTGCTCCAGGGTGTCGTCCACCGTGGCGCCCGGCCAGCGGGTCTGGATGACCATGGTCTTGATGGCGAACGAGGGATCCTCCTCGCGCCCCAGGTTGAGGTAGGAGAACACGCCCATCACCAGCGATACCGCCATCAGGTACCAGACCAGGGACTGGTGGCGCAGGGCCCAGTCCGACAGGTTGAAACCGCCCTTCATCGCGCATCCTCGTCGAGTTTGATCTTCTGGCCGGGCTTGAGGCTGTTGACTCCGGCGCGGACCACCCGGTCGCCGTCGGCCAGGCCCTGTCCGATCACCACCTGGCGTTCGTCGCGGCTGAGCACCTGTACCTCGCGCAGGGCCACGCTGGACTGTTTCCCATCGACGACCCAGACCTGGGTCTTGCCGTCGCGCTCCAGCAGCACGCTGGCCGGCAGCACGCTGCGCACGCTACCGGCGCTGCTCAGCTGGACCTGGATGGTCGAACCGAGGCGAAACGCCTCCGGCGTCTGCGCCAGGCTCAGGCGCACGCGACGGGTGCGGGTCGAGGCGTCGGCCTGCGGCCCCAGCTCGCGGATGCTGCCGGTGGTCCTGGCCTGCGGGTCGAGCTGGGCGCTGACCAGGAAGCGCGCGTCGGCCGGCAGGCTCTCGGCGACCTCGGTGGGCAGGTCGAAGACCGCCTCGCGCACCTCGGGCCGGGCCAGGGTGACCACCGCCTGGCCGGCGCTGACCACTTGCCCGGCCTCGGCGTGCCAGGTGGTGATGACGCCGTCGAAATCGGTCACCAGGCGCGTGTAGGAAAGCTGGTCCCTGGCCTGCTGCACCGCCGCTCTGGCCTGGTCGAAGCTGGCCTGGCTGGTCTTCAGGCGGGTCCGCGCATCGTCCAGGCGCGCCTGGGCGGTGACGCTGCGGGCGAACAGTTCTTCCTGGCGCCGGGCATTGGCCTGGGCGTCGATCAACTGCGCCTCGGCGCTGGCCAGGTCGCCCTGGCTGGCGCGCAACTGGTTCTGCTGGTCGGTGGGGTCGAGGGTCGCCAGCAGCGCGCCCTTGCCGACGAAGTCACCGACGTCGAACAGGCGCGAGGCGATCCGTCCGTTGGTGCGGAAGCCGAGCACGCTCTCGTAGCGCGCCTGGATGCTCCCGGCGAAGCGACCGAGGTCGTCGTTCTTCAGGGTCTTCACGGTCACCGTCAGCACCGGGCGCGGCGGTGCCGGCGGCGGCTCGTCGCCGCAGCCGGAGAGGAGCAGGGCGAAGCCGAACAGGCCGGCGAGGGAAAACGGCTTCATGGCTGGCCTCCGCCCACGGCGTCGCGGCTGGCGGTGCTCTGGGTCGGCTGCGGCGGCTGGGCCACCTCGACCACCTGGCCCGGATGGAGCAGTTGGCCGCCCACCGTGACCACCGTCTGGCCCGCCTCCAGGCCGCCGTCGATGACCACCTTCTCGCTGGCGTAGCGTGCCACCCGCACCGGTTGCAGGCGCGCCTTGCTTTGCTGGTCGAGCAACCAGACCGCCGGCTGCTCGCCGACCTTGGACAGCGCCGACCAGGGCAGCACCACGCTGTGCTCTGCCGGCGCGGCGACGCTGGCGTTGACCACGCTGCCGAGGCTCATTTCCGCCGGCACCGAGTCGAGGCCGACCTTGACCTTCAGCGTACCGCTGCGCTCGTCCACCGTCGGAGTGATCTCGCGGACCTTGCCGCTGGCGGTGACCTCCGGTTTGCCGAGCAGACTGACGGTGATCCGCTGGCCGTCGACATCGTGGCTGAACAACGACTCGTAGACGTTGAACACCGCGTCGCGCTCGCCGTCGCGGGCCAGGGTGAAGATCGGCACGGTGGCCTGCACCACCTGGCCGACCTCGGCCTGGCGGGCGGTGATGACCCCGGCGTCGGAGGCACGCAGCTCGGTATAGGAAAGCAGGTCGCGGGCGTTGGCCAACTGCGCCTGGGCGGCCTTCAGCGAACTCTGCGCGCTGCGCACCGAGGCCAGCGCCTGGTCGTACTCGCTCTGGCTGGTGTAGCCCTTGGGCAGCAGTGCCTTCTGCCGCTGGTAGTTGAGGTCGGCGAGCTTCGACTGCGCCTGCTGCGCGGCGACCGCCGCCTGGGCGTTCTCCACGTTGCTGCGCTGGTCCTGCGGGTCGAGCCGCGCCAGCACCTGGCCAGCCGCGACGTGGTCGCCGACATCGACCAGGCGCTCGACGATCTTGCCGCCGACACGGAACGACTGGTCGGCCTGTACCCGCGCCTGGATATCGCCGGTGATCGAGGTGGCCGAGGCGAACTCGGCCATCTTCACCGTCTGCGCCAGCACACGGACGTGTTCCTCGGCGGGCGGCTCGGCGCCGCAACCGACAAGCAGGCCGGCGCACAGGATGGCGGGCAGCGCCATCCGCGACCAGCGACCCTTGGAATGAAAAGCGCCTCTGGCGTCTGACATGCCTTCCCCTTCGCGATCCATACAGATACCGGCCGATCCGGCCGGAAACTCCCAGAATTGGCAGGGATTCTAGCCGCGTCCCCAAGGATTGCGACTATCAGATGGAAGCGGGGGTTCCTTTTCCAAACTTGTGGAGGGGATCGCCTCCGGCGTCAGGTGAACAGGCGCGCGCTCAGCTCGCGGCTGGCCTCCAGCAGCAAAGGCAGGAAGCGGCTTTCCAGTTCGGCGCGGGAGACCCGCCCGGCATGGGTGCCGACGTTCAGCGCGGCGAGCACGTGGCCGGCGGAGTCGCGTACCGGCACCGCCAGCGAGCGCAGGCCGACTTCCAGCTCCTGGTCGACGATGCACCAGCCCTGGCGACGAATCTCCACCAGGCACGGCAGCAGGGTCTCGGGGGTATACAGGGTTCGGCTGGTCTTGGCCTGCATCTCCACTCCGCCGAAGTAGGCGTGCAGCGCGTCGTCGTCCAACGCGGCGAGGAGGATGCGGCCCATCGAGGTGCAATAGGCGGGCAGCCGGCTGCCGACGTTGAGGTCCACCGAAATCAGCCGCTAGGGAGTGGCCGAACGGGCGATGTAGAGCACGTCGTCGCCCTCCAGGGTGGCCATCGAGCAGGCTTCGTGAAGCTGTTCGCTGAGACGGTCGAGGATCGGCTGCGCGGTGATCGCCAGCGGCGTCGACGACAGGTAGGCGTGGCCGAGGGTGAGCACCTTCGGCAACAGCGAGTAGGTGCGCCCGTCGGTGGTGGCGTAGCCAAGCTGCATCAGCGTGTGCAGGCAGCGACGCACGGCGGCGCGGGGTATCTCGGTGCGGTGGCTGATCTGGGCGATGGTCAGGTGCCGCTTGCGCTCCTGGAACGCATGGATCACCGCCAGGCCACGGGCCAGCGAGGTCATGAAGTTGGGATCGCCGGTGAAGGCCTCGATGCGCTTGGCCGGCGAAAGGACGGTCGGCGGCGCCAGGGTGGCGGGGTGTTCCGGGAGTTCGCTCATGGACGTTCGGGCTCGGGTCACGGAAAGGCTCGCCGATTATCGGACACTCGTTCGATCATCGCAATTGACCGGAGCGCCTCCGACTGTAGTACTGTCGGGGCTACCCATCGCCCTCCGGGAGTAATGTCAGGTACCCATCGGCGGGTTCTGGGTACGCCCTTGCCGCTCCGGCAAGGGCGCCCTTCCTTCCCGCGCGTCCCGCGCGATCGATGCGCCTAGAAGTCGAAGAACACCGTCTCGTTGTCACCCTGGATGCGGATGTCGAAACGGTAGGCGAGCTGTCCGTCCACTTCGCAGCGCCGCGCGAGCAGGGTGTCGCGACGCGGCGCCTGCTCGATCAGGTTGAGCACCGGACAGGCGGCGTTGGCCTCGGCCTCGTCATCGAAGTACAGCCGGGTCTGCAAGTGGATGTTGATGCCGCGGGCGAACAGCGAGACGTTGATGTGCGGCGCCATCGGCACGCCCTGGGCGTTACGCACCACCCCCGGCTTGACCGTGTGCAGGGTCCACTCGCCGGCATCGAAGGTGGTGGCGGTGCGGCCGAAGCTGTTGAACGGTCGCTCCGGATCGTAGCGCTCCTGGTAGCGGCCTTCGCTGTCGGCCTGCCAGAACTCCAGGAACGAGTCGCGCACCAGGTGGCCGTTGCCGTCGTAGACGTGGCCGAGCAGGAGGATGTGCTGGCCCGGCGCGTCTTCGCGGGCCATGCGGTTCCAGATCTCCAGGTCGCGGGTCGGGTTGCCGGCGGCGGCCAGCGCCAGGCCGATGTGGACGTAGGGACCGGCGGTCTGGGAAGGGGTTTCCCGCAGCAGTTCGTGGCTCATGGTCGGCTCCTCAGGCGTTCTCGAAGAAGGTCTTGCGCTGCCCGCGCAGGACGATGTCGAAGCGGTAGGCCAGGCAATCCATCGGGTTGGCCATGCTCATGTCGAGCCGGCCGATCAGGCTCTGCGCCGCCTCCGGGTCGGCAAGGGTGCGGATGATCGGGCACTTGGGGATCAGCGGGTCGCCCTCGAAGTACATCTGGGTGACCAGCCGCGCGGCGATCGCCGGGCCGCTGACGGACACGTGGATGTGCGCCGGACGCCAGTCGTTGGGTCCGTTGCGCCAGGGATAGGGCCCGGGCTTGATGGTACGGAAGTAATAGTTGCCCTCGCTGTCGGTGAGGGTCCGGCCGACGCCGCCGAAGTTCGGGTCGAGCGGCGCCAGGTAGCGGTCGTTCTTGTGCCGGTAGCGCCCGCCGGCGTTGGCCTGCCACATCTCCACCAGGGTGTGCGGGACCGGCTTGCCGTACTGGTCGAAGACCCGGCCGAACATGATGATGCGCTCGCCCTGGGGCAGGCCGCCGTGGTCGAAGTTGAGCAGCAGGTCGTTGTCGTGGCGGCCGAGCCTGAGGTGGGAGAAGTCCGGCCCGCTGGTTTCCGAGAGCGATTGCGGGATGCTCACCAGTGCCTGGCTCGGCGAGCGCGGCACGGAAGTCTTGTAGTCGGGGGTCAGGGCTTTGGGGTGCCAGTTTCGGTCACGGATGACGAAACGACGGCTTTCGGCGTCGTGCATGTCGGGCTCCTGTTATTCGCGTTATCGGTCGCCAGGCTTGTGGATTCAGGCATGGAAAGCGAAGTCTTGCGCAGGAAGCGGGACGGGGACAGTGAATTATCCGGACCTATACATAACCATTTGGTTATGAGAAATCAGTGAAACTCAGCGGCCACCTCGCGCAACACCGCGCTGAACCATTGCGCCCCCAGCGGCAACGGCAAGGCCGCGTTGTGGCACAGCCCGACCGAACCGCCCGGTTCGCGGATGCCCAGGTCCAGCTCGGCCAGCTCGCCGTTGCCGACGTCCAGGCGCACGGCATCGCGCGGCGCCACCCAGATCGCCTCGCTGCGCAATACATAGCTGCGGCTGAGGGTCGGCGAGAGGGTTTCCAGGCGCTGTCCGGCGAGCGGGATGCCCCATTGCACGAATAGGCTGTCGGCGTGGCGGCGGATGGTGGTGCCGGCCAGCGGCAGCACCAGCGGGAATTCGGCCAGCCGCTGCGGATCGCCGAGGGGCGCGGCGAGCAAGGGGTGGCCGGGGCGCACCACCAGCATCATCGACTCGCTGTACAGGTGCTCGAAGGTCAGGCCCTGGATGTCCGGGCTATCGGTCATCCGCCCGACCACCAGGTCCAGCTCGCCGACCTTCAGTTGCGCCAGCAGGTAGGCGCTGGGTCCGGTGGCGACGCTGACCACCAGCGCGCCGTGGCGCCGGTGCAGGCGTCGGATCACCTCGGGCACCACCAGGCTCTCCACCGTCGACAGCACGCCGACCCGCACCGTCTCGACCTGCGCCTCGTGGCCGCGCAAGGTGTTCACCCCGTCGCGCAGGGCCTGCACGCAGGGGCCGGCATAGCGCAGGAAGGTCACCCCCGCCTCGGTCAGCTCGGCGCCGGCCTTGCTCCGTTCGAACAGACGCGCGCCGAGGATTTCCTCCAGTTCCTTGAGGGTCTTGGAGATCGCCGGCTGCGACACCGCCACGGCGTCCGCCGCCTTGGCAAAGCTGCGCTGGCGGGCGACTTCGAGGAAGCAGGCGAGGTGGCGGAACTTGATGCGGTTGTCGAGGTTCATGGGGCGGCCGTGGCGGCGAGTGGTGCGGGCATGGTACCCAACGGGCGGGTTGGGAACGAGGTGTGGCGTGCGGCGAGGTCGTGCCAGGCGGTACTCCGCCTTCCTTTCCCGAAAGGGAGAAGGCACTGGATGGCGGAACGACTCATGCGCCGGGCAATCCCCTCCCAGGGGGAAGAAGGAACCGGATGGAGCATGGTCGGGCAGCATCGCGCCGGCCCTTCGCCCTTCAGGGGGGCCTCCACGTCCAGGAGGACGCCGGGGAACCCCACCTGGAGCGAGCGCCGACTCAGAACTCCACCGTCGTCGACACCTGGAACTGCCGAGGCTCGCCCATCGCCACGTACAGGCGATTGGCACTGGACGGGTAGTAGGTGCGGTCGAACAGGTTCTTCACGTTGAGCTGGAGCTTCACGCCGTGCCCGCCGAGCCGGGTGTCGTAGCTGGCAAAGGCATCGGCCACGGTGTAGGACGGCAGGTCGAAGGAATTGGCCGGGTCGCCCGGGCGCTTGCCGACGTAGCGCGCGCCGCCGCCCAGGCGCAGGCGGTCGCCGCCGAAGAGCCGGCCGAGTTCGTAGACCGCCGACAGCGACGCGGTGTTGCGCGCCACGTTCTGCAGGCGCTTGCCCTCCAGGGTCGGGTCCTCGGTGACTTCCGCGTCGAGCCAGGCGTAGCTGCCGATCAGGCTCCAGCGTTCGCTGAGCTGGCCGGTGAGGTCCAGCTCCAGGCCGCGCGATCGGACCCGGCCGGCAGCGCGCACGCTGCTGTTGCCGGCACCGTCGAGTTCGTTGACCAGCACGTTCTTCTTGCGGATGTCGAACAGCGCCAGGGTGCCGCTGAGACGCCCCGGCACATCCAGCTTGGCGCCCAGCTCCCAGGAGGTCGCCTGCTCCGGCAGGATCGCCGAATCGATGGTCTCGCCGGTGCTCAGCGGGGCGATGGTCGAGTTCGGCTTGAACGAGCGCGTGTAGCTGCCGTACAGCGAAACCTCGTCGCTCAGACGGTAGACCAGGCCGCCGCGCGGCACCCATTTCTGCCCGTTGATATCGGTGTTGGCGTTGAACGGCCGGCCGCGCCCGGCGAGCTGGTCGTAGATCTGGTAGCGCGCGCCGCCGACCAGGATCCAGCGTTCGTCCAGGTGGATGGAGTCCTGGAAGTACAACGAGTCGCTGCGCAGCTTGTCGGTCTGGTCGCTGTCGCCGGCGACCACCCGGGTCGACGGCACCACCTGGCCATAGACCGGGTCGAGGTAGTCGAAGCGGCTGGTCTTGCTGTCGCGCAGCAGGTCGGCGCGGAAGATCTTGCGCTTCTCGTGGTCCATGCCGAATTGCAGGTCATGTTGCATCCCGGCCAGTTGCAGCGTTCCGCTCAGGCCGAGGGTGGCGAAGCTGTCGCTGCTGACTGCGCCGTGGGTGCCGTCCATGCGCCGGGTCAGGGTGCCGTCGGCATTCACGGCCATCACCCGGGCCTGGTTGTCGTCGTAGGTCTCGCGACTGTAGCCGTAGCCGAAGTGGGCCTTCCAGGTGTCGTCGAGCTGCCGTTCGAGATCCAGGCGGGTCAGCTCGGAACGGCCCTCGGTGATGTTGAAGGGCTCGTCCAGGCGCCGGCTGCGCGGGATGTCCAGCGGGCGGTTGGTACGCGGGTCGATGGCCGTGCCACGGTCGAACGGCGTGGTGAACTCGCGGTGCTCGTAGCTCAGGTTGACCGTCGTGTCCTCGCCGTACCAGGCCAGCGAGGGCGCCACCAGCGTCTCGCGGCTCTTGCCGAAGTCGCGCCAGTAATCCTCGTCCTCATGATCGAGGATTATCCGGTAGGCCAGTCCGCTGTCGCCCAGCGGGCCGGTGGAGTCGAGCTGGCCGCCGCTGCCGTTGCGCCCGCGGGCGTAGGCCGAGCCACGCAGGGTC
Source organism: Pseudomonas sp. HMSC066A08 (assembly GCF_001813025.1). NCBI lineage: Bacteria > Pseudomonadati > Pseudomonadota > Gammaproteobacteria > Pseudomonadales > Pseudomonadaceae > Pseudomonas > Pseudomonas sp. HMSC066A08. The sequence continues at coordinate 54,899 of NZ_KV811298.1, read as the reverse complement.
AGCGCGTTGGCTTGTTGCAGTTGCGGCTTCTTGCTCACCACGTTGACCACTCCGCCCGGGTCCTGGATGCCATAGAGCAGCGATGCTGGCCCCTTCAGCACCTCGACGTGGTCGGCGCTGGCGGTGAGATTGCGGCCCTGCACCGAAGGCATACCGTCGCGCATGATCGAGCCGTCGCGGTTGTCGCCGAAGCCGCGCTTCATCACCGCGTCCTGGGTACCGCCAAGGGTGTTGGCCTGGGTGATGCCGCTGATGTTGCCCAGCGCGTCGTCAAGGTTGCGCGGGCGCTGGTCCTGCAGCGCCTGTGCCGGGACCACGCTGATCGCCTGGGGGATTTCCAGTACCGGCGCATCGCCGCGGCTGATCGAGGCGTTGGCCGGCGGCCGGTAGCCCTGCGCCGGGGCGGCGGCGGACACCGTCGTGGCATCGAGGTCGAGCGCGCCGCTGGCGGGGATCGGTTCCAGGGTCAGGGTGCGCTCGTCGATCCGCCGCGCGCGCAGGCCGCTGCCCTGCAGCAGGCGTTGCAGCGCCTCCTCCGCGTCCAGCGAACCGTGCAATGCCGGGGCGGTCGCCTGCGGCGGCAGTTCGGCGGTGTAGAGCAGCGTCTGCCCGCTGGCCCGGCTGAACGCGTTGAGCGCCTGGGCCAGCGGCGCGGCAGCCTGGCTGAAGCGGTAGCGAACCGCCTCGGCGGCCTGCGCGGTGGCGGCGAGACAGCCGAGGCTGAGGAACAGGGCGGGGAGAGTACGCAGGGCGAAGCGCGGGAACGGGGTCATGGGTTGCTCGTGTCGGTCGCTTTTCTAATGCGAATCAATCGCGGTCATGAGCACTACACGAAGCGGCGCCGGATTTACCTCACCCCCCAGCGCAAAAAAATTCTTCGCCGGGAAAAATTCCTGCGCCCAAACGGACCGGGGCCACCATCAGCGGATCACCACCAGGCGTCCGAACAGGATCTGCTGGCGATAGCCGAGCACCGCCTGCAGCGACTTCAGCGCGGCTTCGGGATCGTCGCTGCGGAAGCTGCCGCTGACCGGCTGGCGACCGAGCGCGTCGTCGAGCAGGAGAATGCGTCCGGGGTAGTAGCGAGCGAGTTCGTCGAGCACTTCCGCCAGCGGCCGCCGGTAGAAGCTCAGCCAACCCTGGCGCCAGGCCAGCGCGGCGGCGGCGTCGATGGCCACGGGCCGGCCCAGCTTGCCGTCGGCGAAGCCGACCTGCTGGCCGGCGCCCAGCACTTCCTCGGCGGCGCCCGCACCCGTGCCGGCGCTGACCGCGACCCGCCCTTGCAGCACGGTGACGCGGGTCTCCCCGGCGCCGCGACGGACCTCGAACTCGGTGCCCAGCACCCGCGCCCGGCCTTCGCCGGCCTCGACCACGAATGGCAGCGCGTCGCGCTTCACCCGCAACGCCGCGGCGCCGCGCAGCAGTTCGACCCGCCGCTGGCCGCCGTCGATACGCACGCGCACCGCGCTGCCGGCGTCCAGGCTCAGGTAGGAGCCATCGGCCAGCTTCCATTCGGCGACCTGTCCCGGCGCGGCGACATAGTCGGCACGCCAGTCCTGCAGCCAGTCGCCGGGCTGCCACCAGCCGCCCAGCCAGAGCATCGCCAGCAGGCAGGCGACGCTGGCCAGCGGGTAGGCCCAGCGCTGCGGGTTGCGCGACGCTCGGCGCGGCCGTAGGTAGGCCTCCAGGGCATCGGCCTCTTCGATGGCCAGGCGGCTCGCCGGTATTTCCGTCAGGCGCCAGAGCGCCTCGGCGCGGGCAAAGGCCTCGGCATGTGCCGGCCGCTGCGCCAGCCAGTCCTCGAAGGCCCGCCGGATAGCCGCATCCGGCGTACCGCGCAGGCGCACCAGCCAGGCCTGGGCGGTCTGCTCGAGGACGGGATCGTAGGGCGCGGCGTCGCTATCGGTTCGGGTCATGGCTGGGCGCTCCTTGCCTGCTCGCCGGCCGGGCCGGCCAGGCTCGCCTTGCAGGCGTCGAGGGCGCGCATCATATGTTTTTCCACGGCGCTTTGGGAAAGCTGCATGGCCTGGGCGATCTCCGCGTAGGTGCGGCCGTGGATGCGATTGAGCAGGAAAATCCGCCGGGTCCGCTCGGGCAGGCCGCGCAAGGCGGCCTCGACCCGGCGCCACTGGTCGCCGGCCTCGAGCGCCTGCTCGGGACCGACCGGCTCGCCCTGGCGCTGCTCCGGCAGCCAATCGTCCAGTTGCCGCTGCCGCGATCCTTCGCCACGCAAGTGGTCGATGGCCAGGTTGCGCGCGCTGCGCAGGAGGTAGCTGCCAAGCTCCTCCACCGGGGCGGCCGGGCGCCGCCAGAAGCGCAGGAACAGTTCCTGGACCAGGTCGGCGGCGGTCGCCCGACAGCCGACCCAGCGGCTGACCAGGCTTTCCATGCGCTGGCGCTGGGCCAGGAAGGCCTTGAGCAGATCCGCGCGGCGCGCCGCCTCGCCGTCTGCCGGCAAGGCATCCGGGCGCGGGCCGGGAGGTAGGTCGCGGTCGGGCATCGGTGAAGGACGGCTGCACGAAAGCCGGCGCCGGGGCGGCGCCATGGGAATGCTGAGCAGGCCCGCAAATGATAATGCTTATCATCAATACCGAGAAGCCGGCGACGACGAAACGCCTTGCGGGTCGCGCGCCGGGCTGCCCGGCACGCCGCCCCTCACTTCACCAGGCGCGCATCCAGGCTGTTCTGCGCCAGGCGCCTGGCCTGCTCCTCGGTCATTCCCAGGCTCTGCTGCAAGGCATGGAAGTTCTCGGTGACATAGCCGCCGAAGTAGGCCGGGTCATCGGAGTTCACCGTCACCTTCACGCCGCGTTCGAGCATGTCGAGGATGGTGTGCTGGCTCATGTCGTCGAACACGCAGAGCTTGGTGTTGGACAGCGGGCAGACGGTCAGCGGGATCTGTTCGTCGATCAGTCGCCGCATCAGCCGCTCGTCCTCGAAGGCACGCACGCCGTGGTCGATGCGCTCGACCTTGAGCAGGTCGAGGGCTTCCCAGATGTACTCGGGCGGCCCCTCTTCGCCGGCATGGGCGACGGTGAGGAAGCCTTCGCTGCGGGCCCGGTCGAAGACCCGCTGGAACTTGCTCGGCGGATGCCCGACTTCCGAACTGTCGAGGCCGACGGCGATGAAGGCGTCGCGGAACGGCAGCGCCTGGTCGAGGGTTTTCTGCGCCTGCTCCTCGCTGAGGTGACGTAGGAAGCTGAGGATCAGCCCATGGCGGATGCCCAGCAGCTTCTCGCCGTCCCGTAGCGCGGCGCGGATGCCGGCGAGCACCACCTCGAAGGGAATGCCGCGATCGGTGTGGGTCTGCGGGTCGAAGAACGGCTCGACGTGGACGACGTTCTGCGCCTTGCACTTCTGCAGGTAGGCCCAGGTCAGGTCGTAGAAGTCCTGCTCGGTGCGCAGCACGTCGGCGCCGGCGTAGTAGAGGTCGAGGAATTCCTGCAGGTTGTTGAAGGCGTAGGCCTTGCGCAGGGTCTCGACGTCGTTCCAGGGCAGGGCGATGCGGTTGCGCTCGGCGAGGGCGAACAGCAGCTCCGGCTCCAGGGTACCTTCCAGGTGCAGGTGCAGTTCGGCCTTGGGCAAGGCGTTGAGCCATTCGTACATGGGGTGGGTTCTCGATCAGGCTGGTCTTGGCCGGCAAGTTTAACCTGTCCCGGGAGTCAGGCCCGCGGCAAACCCGCGAGCCGCTCCCGCGCGCGACGGGCGGCTCAGGCCGTTTCGCCGCGCCGATAGGCATAGGTCTGCGCGAAGCGCGAGGTCAGCCAATCGCCACAGGTGGTCGGCGGATACTTCGGCGGGTTGTCCGCGTCGAAGCAGCCCGGCAGGCAGCGGATCTCGGTGTCCATGTGCGGTTCGGCGAAGAACGGCATGGAGTAGCGGTGCACCCCGCGCGGGCTGATCACCCGGTGCGGGGTCGAGCGGTAACGGTCGTTGCTCCAGCGCGCCATCATGTCGCCGATGTTGACCACGAAGGTGCCGTCGATGGGCGGCGCGTCGATCCATTCGCCCTGGCGGTTCTGCACTTGCAGGCCACCGGCGGCGTCCTGGTAGAGCAGGGTCACGCAGCCATAGTCGGTGTGCGCGCCGGCGCCCGGCTGGTCGGCGCTCTGCCGGGCCGCGGCCGGCGGATAGTGGATCAGGCGGAACACGCTGACCGGCTGCTCGAAGCGGCGATCGAAGAAGTCCTCCTCGATCCCCAGGGCGATGGCCAGGGCGCGCAGCACGGTACGGGCCAGCGCCAGCATGTCGGCATAGTGCCCTTCCAGCAGGGCCTCCCAGCCGGGCAGGTCGGGGTGTCGGTTGGGCCCGTAGAAGGACTTGCCGGCGCGCACGTCGGGATGCTCCGCCGGCAGGTGCAGGGCCATGTCGAAGGTCTCCTTGAAGTCGCTGGGCAACGCCGGGTCGAGCTGCTCGGTGGCGATCGCGCCATAGCCGCGATGGTTGCGGCTACGGGTGATATCGATCTTCAGCTTCTCTTCGACGGGCAGCGCGAAGAACTCCCGCGCCGCCGCCAGCAGGGCTTCGAAGCGCGCGGCCGGCAACGGGTGTCCGGCGATGTAGAAGAAGCCCCACTCGCGGCAGGCCTGGTCGATCCGCCGCGCCACGTCGTTCCAGGCGCCACGGTCGGCGCCGTAGAGCGGGGCGATGTCGATGATGGGTAGACGGTCCAATCGCGCTCTCCTCGATGGGCCCTGTACGGAAAGTGCCTGCGCTCGGCGACTTTTTCCATACAAGGCCAGGGCTCACTTCGGCAGGTCGGCCTTGATGCCTTCCACGTAATAGTTCATCGACGCCAGGTCGGCATTGGTCGCGCTGACGCCGGCGGCGAAACGCTCCTTGCCGGACTGGTCGCGGATCGGCCCGGTGAAGGGGTGGAAGGCTCCGCTGCGGATCGACTCGATCAGCCTGCCCGCCTCTTCCCGCACCGGCGCCGGCAGCACCTCCCGGTTCAGCGGCAGGACCACCGTACTCTCGGCCAGGCCACCCCAGAAGTCCTCGGATTTCCAGGTGCCGTCCATCACCGCCTGGGCCGAGCGGATATAGTGCGGGCCCCAGTCGTTGACGATCGAGGTGAGCACGGTCTTCGGACCGAAGTGCTGCATGTCCGAGGCGTAGCCCACGGCGTACACCCCGCGACGCTCGGCGGCCTGGATCGGCGCCGGGCTATCGGTGTGCTGGAACACCACGTCGACGCCCTGGTCGATCAGCGCGTTGGCCGCGTCGGCCTCCTTGCCCGGATCGAACCAGGTGCTCACCCACATCACCTTGAGTTCGGCCTGCGGGTCGTATTTGTCCAGCGCCAGCTGGATCGCGTTGATGTCGCGGATCACCTCGGGAATCGGAAACGAGGCGATGTAGCCGATCTTGTGGCTGCGGGTCATCTTCGCCGCGAGGAAGCCGCCGACGTAGCGTCCCTCGTAGGAGCGCGACAGGTAGGTGCCGAGGTTCCTGTCGCGCTTGTAGCCGGTGGCGTGCTCGAAGGTCACCTTGGGAAACTGCCGGGCCACCTTGGCGGTGGGGTTCATGTAGCCGAAGGATGTGGTGAAGACCAGGCCGTAGCCGTCTTTCGCCAGGTTGCGGATGACCCGCTCGGCGTCGGCGCCCTCGGCGACGTTCTCGACGAAGCTGGTCTTCACCTTGTCGCCGAAGTGCTCCACCAGTTCGCGGCGGCCCAGTTCGTGCTGGTAGGTCCAGCCGTGGTCGCCGACCGGGCCGACATAGACGAAGCCGATCTTCAGTGGTTCGGCGGCCTCGGCGGCGAGAGCGCAGGCGCCGAGGCCGAGGACGGCGGCAAGGCGGCGCAGGACGGAGATGCGGGATTGCGTGCGACGGTGTTTCATGGATGGGCGTGCTCCGGTGAGTGCAGGGTTGGCCATCGGGCGTGGCTTCGCGTTCAGCCCGCCCGCCGATGCAATTACCTGACCACCCGGACAACTCCGCTCAAGCTCGCGCTTCTGCGTGCCGCGCCATGCCGGCGCGGCTGCAGGACGGTGCAGCGCGCCATCGCTTGGTGCATGCCGGCGCCGCCACGATGGCGCTACCATGGGCGCTGGCTTTCCGTAACAAGGCACGCACGCGATGACCGCGATCTACCTGGCCGGGCCGGACGTCTTCCGCCCCGACGCCGAGGCCCATGGCGAAACCCTCAAGGCGCTCTGCGCCGAGTTCGGCTTCGTCGGCCTCTACCCGCTCGACCACGCCCTGCCCGCCGACATCCGCGAGCCGGCCGCACAGGCCGCCTGGATCTACCGCGCCAATGTCGGCCTGATCGAGCGCGCCGACTGCGTGCTGGCCAACCTCGAACCGTTCCGCGGCAGCGAGCCGGACAGCGGAACCGCCTTCGAAGTGGGCTACGCCCTGGCCCTGGGCAAGCCGGTATATGCCTACCTCAGCGATGCCGGCGCCTACGCCGAGCGCCTCGCCCGGCTGGCCCCGGAATGGCTCGGCGAGCGCCCCGGCGAGGACCGCGACGGTTGGCAACTGGAGGGTTTCGGCCTGCCATTGAACCTGATGCTGGCGGTGCCTTCGCGGCTGGTCGCCGGCGGCCCGCGCGAGGCCCTGCGACGCCTCGCCGAGGAACTCGAGCGCGCCTGACATCGCGGGAAGGCCGTCGCCTAGCTGCTGGCAGATAGCCGCCGCCCGGCCCGTCGCTTGCCGGCCATAATCCTGGACAACCACGGCCCCATCCGGGAGGCCGGCCTGCAAGAGGCATCCGATGAACCGATCCAAGGGTTCCAGCAGCCGTCGTACCTTCCTGCGCCTGGCAGCCCTGCTGCTGCCCGCCGGCGCCCTGCTCGGCAGCCTGCCGGGCGTACGCGCCGCGGCCAGGCCGCGGAAACTCTATCTGGCCGGTCCCGATGTGTTCCGCGCCGACGCCGTCGCCCACGGCGAAGCGCTCAAGGCACTGTGCGCACGCTACGGTTTCGAGGGCCTCTACCCGCTGGACAACGCGCTGCCGAAACAGCTCGCCGAGCCGCGCGAACAGGCGGCCTGGATCTACCGCGCCAACATCGGCCTGATCGAACGCGCCGACGCGGTGCTGGCCAACCTGAACTTCTTCCGCGGCGCCGAGCCGGACAGCGGCACCGCCTTCGAGGTCGGCTATGCCACCGCCCTCGGCAAGCCGGTCTATGGCTACGTCGACGACGCCGGCAGCTACGCCGAGCGGATCCGCCGGCACGCCCCGGAGCTGGTCGGCGAGGATCCGACCCGCGACCGCGACGGCATGGCCCTGGAAGAGTTCGGCCTGCCGCTCAACCTGATGCTGGCGGTGCCCGGCAGGATCGTCGTCGGCGACGCCGAGCAGGCCCTGCGCCAACTCGCCGGGCGGCGCCACGGCTGACCCGGCGCCGGCCGTACGGCGAGAGACTCAGGGCAGGCGGGCGATACGCTCGGTGAGCAGGTCGAAGAACCCCTGGGCGTCGCCCTCGTTGATCCACTCGACGTTGGCCGGCTGCTTGAGGCCGCCGTACCAGTCGGCCACGGTCTGGCCGAAGGTGATGCCCTCGCGGCTGTCGACCTGCACGTTGATCCGCTTGCCCTTGAACAGCGAGGGCTTGAGCAGGTAGGCGACCACCGTGGCGTCGTGCACCGGGCCGCCCTCCAGGCCGTAGTACTTGATGTCGTACTGGACGTAGGCGTCGAGGATGTCGGCGACGGTCTTGCCGGCCCGGTTGCCGAGGTTGCGCAGCTTGGCGATACGCTCGGGGCTGGTGAGGATCTTGTGGGTCACGTCGAGCGGCAGCATGGTGATCGGCGCCCCGCTCTTGAGCACGATTTCCGCCGCGTGGGGGTCGGCGAAGATATTGAATTCGGCGGCCGGGGTGATGTTGCCGCCGTTGAAGTGGGCGCCGCCCATGATCACGATCTCGCGGATGCCCTTGACGATGTCCGGGGCCTGGGTCAGGGCCAGCGCGAGGTTGGTCTCCGGGCCGAGCATGGCCAGGGTCACGCTCTTCTCCGGCGCCGCGCGCAAGGTGCGGATCAGGTAGTCCACGGCGTTACCTTCGGCCAGCGGCTGCTTCGGCTCATGCACCTCGACGCCGCTGATGCCTTCGCTGCCGTGCACGTCGGCGGCGTAGATCGGCGTGCGCAGCAGCGGCCGCGGGGCGCCGGCGTAGACCGGGATATCCGGGCGCTTGCCCCACTCGCGGGCCAGCCGGGCGTTACGCGCGGTCTTTTCCAGCGGCACGTTGCCGGCGACGGTGGTCAGCGCCTGGATCTTCAGCTCCTTCGGCGAGGCCATGGCGAACAGCAGGGCGATCACATCGTCGGCGCCCGGATCGGTGTCGATGATCAGCGTCCGCGGCGATGGCGGCGCCACCGTTTCGGCAGCGGACAGAGGAAGGCTGGCGGGCATCAGCAGGGCGAGTCCTAGCAGAAGGCTGCAAAAGCGATTGCATGGGCGGGCGGCGCGTGACATGGGGCGGCTCCTGGTGGGGAATGCCACAGTCTAGCCAGTTGCGGGCCACGCGCCGACCTATGCGAACCGACAGAGGAAGCACGGCGCTTCCCCTATCGGAACCCGCATCAACCGGCGATCAGGGCACTCGCCGCAGCGCGGTGGCGGGCGATCAGGGCGGCCAGGTCGAGGCCCTCCACGGCACCGTCGACCACCCGCCAGACGCCGCCGACCATTACCCGGTCGGCGCGGTCGGCAGCGCACAGCAGCAGCGCCGAGAGCGGGTCGTGGCTGCCCGAGAAGCGCAGCTCGTCGAGCTTGAACATGGCCAGGTCGGCCTGCTTGCCGGGGGCCAGCTCGCCGATGTCGCTGCGCCCGAGCAGGCGTGCCGAGCCACGGGTGGCCCAGCCCAGGGCGAGTTCCGGGGTGATCCGCTCGGCGCCGTAGCGCAGGCGTTGCAGGTACAGGGCCTGGCGCGCCTCGAGGATCATGTTCGAGGCGTCGTTGGAGGCCGAGCCATCGACCCCCAGGCCGATCGGCGCGCCGGCCGCCTCCAGCTCCACGGTCGGGCAGATGCCCGAGGCCAGGCGCATGTTCGAGCTCGGGCAATGGCAGATACCGGTGCCCGCCTCGCCGAGCCGGCGGATCTCCTCGGCGTTGAAGTGGATGCCGTGGGCCAGCCAGGTGCGCGGGCCGAGCCAGCCGACGCTGTCCAGGTAGTCCACGGTGCGCAGGCCGAAGCGCTGCAGGCAGAAGTCTTCCTCGTCGAGGGTCTCCGCCAGGTGGGTGTGCAGGCGGACATCGTGGCGCGCCGCCAGTTCGGCGCTGGCGCGCATGATCTCCGGAGTCACCGAGAACGGCGAGCAGGGCGCCAGGGCGATCTGCACCCGGGCACCGTCGCCGCGCTGGTGGTAGCGGGCGATCAGTCGCTCGCTGTCGGCGAGGATGGTCTCGGCCTCCTGCACCGTCTGCTGCGGCGGCAAGCCGCCGTCCTTCTCGCCGAGGCTCATCGAGCCGCGGGTGAGCATGGCGCGCATGCCCAGTTCCTCGACCACCCCGGCCTGCACGTCGATCGCCTGTTCGAGGCCGCCGGGAAACAGGTAGTGGTGGTCGGCGGCAGTGGTACAGCCGGACAACAGCAGCTCGGCCAGCGCCACCTTGGTGGCCAGTTCGAGCTTCTCCGGGGTCAGCCGCGCCCAGACCGGGTAGAGGGTCTTCAGCCAGGGGAACAGCGGCTGGTTGACCACCGGCGCCCAGGCGCGGGTGAGGGTCTGGTAGAAGTGGTGATGAGTGTTGATCAGCCCCGGCAACACCACGTGCCGGCTGGCGTCGAACTGGCTGGCGCAAGGTTCTGCGGGCTGCTGGCCGGCGCCGAGCAGCTCGACGATGCGGCCGTCTTCGACGACCAGGCCGCCGGCGGCGTCGAGGCCGTTGGCGGTGAAGATGGCGAGGGGGTTGCGAATCCAGGTGCGGGACATGTGCGGACCTTCGTCGGATCGGCGGGCCGGCGCGAACGCTGCCGGCCCTCGGTTGATGAGAGCCAGCTCAGTGTTCACCCTGTCTGCTGATCCAGGTCCGCGGGGCGACGACGGGACGCCACGCGCGTGGCGATATCCTACAAGGGATTTCTGGAGAGGTGTAAGGCTTTCCTCCCGGTGGCGGCCGGGCGCGGTTTGATGGGGGTCAACGGACGCCTCCCGGCAGGGGCATAGAGTGGGGGACTGCATAGCTGAAAACGTAGAACGGAAGGAGTCCCGCATGAGCGAAGAACCCACTGTCAGTCCCCCCTCCCCCGAGCAACCCGCCGCGCAGCCGGCCAAGCCGGCCCGGCCAGCCGCCCGCCGCGCCCCGCGCAAGCCGGCGACCCGCCGCCCGCGAGTGGCCAGCCCGGCGCAGAAGGCCCGCGAGGAGATCCAGGCGATCAGCCAGAAGCCGGTCGCCCTGCAGGTCGCCAGTGCGCCCCACGGCAGCAGCGAGGACAGCACCTCGGCGAGCCTGCCGGCGAACTATCCCTATCACACGCGGATGCGCCGCAACGAGTACGAGAAGGCCAAGCACGACCTGCAGATCGAACTGCTCAAGGTGCAGAGCTGGGTGAAGGAGACCGGCCAGCGCGTGGTGGTCCTGTTCGAAGGCCGCGACGCCGCCGGCAAGGGCGGCACCATCAAACGCTTCATGGAACACCTGAACCCGCGCGGCGCGCGGATCGTAGCCCTGGAGAAACCGTCCTCCCAGGAGCAGGGCCAGTGGTATTTCCAGCGCTACATCCAACACCTGCCCACCGCCGGCGAGATGGTCTTCTTCGACCGCTCCTGGTACAACCGCGCCGGCGTCGAGCGGGTCATGGGCTTCTGTTCGCCGCTGCAATACCTGGAGTTCATGCGCCAGGCGCCGGAGCTGGAGCGCATGCTCACCAACAGCGGCATCCTGCTGTTCAAGTACTGGTTCTCGGTGAGCCGCGAGGAGCAACTGCGGCGCTTCATCTCGCGCCGCGACGATCCGCTCAAGCACTGGAAGCTGTCGCCCATCGACATCAAGTCTCTGGACAAGTGGGACGACTACACCGCCGCCAAGCAGGCGATGTTCTTCCATACCGACACCGCCGACGCGCCATGGACGGTCATCAAGTCCGACGACAAGAAGCGCGCGCGACTCAACTGCATCCGCCACTTCCTGCACGCGCTGGACTATCCGGGCAAGGACCGGCGCATCGCCCATGAGCCCGACCCGTTGCTGGTGGGGCCGGCCTCGCGGGTGATCGAGGAAGACGAGAAGGTCTACGCCGAGGCGGCCGCCGCGCCGGGCCACGCGAACCTGGATATCCCGGCCTGAGGCCGGCGGTCGCGCCAACGAAAACGCCCGGGGCGCTGTCGCGCTCCGGGCGTCTCTGGTTCGACGGTCGCTGGCCGGTCACTCCGGCGCGGAGGTCCGGATCAGGTGGTCGAAGGCGCTCAGCGAAGCCTTGGCGCCCTCGCCCACGGCGATCACGATCTGCTTGTACGGCACCGTGGTCACGTCACCGGCGGCGAAGATGCCGGGCAGCGAGGTCTCGCCTCGGGCGTCGACGATGATCTCGCCGCGCGGCGACAGCTCGACGCTGCCCTTGAGCCACTCGGTGTTGGGCAGCAGGCCGATCTGCACGAAGATGCCTTCCAGCTCGATCGACTTGAACTCCTCGGAGTTGCGGTCCTTGTACACCAGGCCGGTGACCTTCTGGCCGTCGCCCTTCACTTCGCTGGTCAGGGCACTGGTGATCACCTCGACGTTCGGCAGGCTGTAGAGCTTGCGTTGCAGCACGGCATCGGCGCGCAACTTGCTATCGAATTCCAGCAGGGTCACGTGGGCGACGATGCCGGCCAGGTCGATGGCCGCCTCGACGCCGGAGTTGCCGCCGCCGATCACCGCCACGCGCTTGCCCTTGAACAGCGGGCCATCGCAGTGCGGGCAGAAGCACACGCCCTTGGCCTTGTATTCCTGCTCGCCGGGCACGCCCATTTCGCGCCAGCGAGCGCCGGTGGCGAGGATCAGGGTCTTGGCCTTGAGGCTGCCGCCGCTCTCGAACCGCACCTCGTGCAACTCGCCGGCGTTCTTCGCCGGAACCAGCTTGCTGGCGCGCTGCAGGTTCATGATGTCGACCTCGTAGTGACGCACGTGCTCTTCCAGCGCCCGTGCCAGCTTCGGCCCTTCGGTCTCCTGCACCGAGATGAAGTTCTCGATGGCCATGGTGTCCAGCACCTGGCCGCCGAAGCGCTCGGCGGCGACGCCGGTGCGAATGCCCTTGCGCGCGGCGTAGATCGCCGCCGCGGCGCCGGCCGGGCCACCGCCGACCACCAGCACGTCGAAGGCTTCGCGAGCGGTCAGCTTCTCGGCGTCGCGGGCGGCGGCGCCGGTGTCGATCTTGGCGAGGATCTCTTCCACGCCCATGCGGCCCTGGCCGAAGACTTCGCCGTTGAGGTAGATGCTCGGCACCGACATGATCTGGCGCGCCTCGACCTCATCCTGGAACAGCGCGCCGTCGATGGCGACGTGACGGATGTTCGGGTTGAGCACGGCCATCAGGTTCAGCGCCTGGACCACGTCCGGGCAGTTCTGGCAGGACAGCGAGAAGTAGGTTTCGAACTCGAAGGTACCCTCGATTCCCTTGACTTGCTCGATCACGTCCGCGTCGAGCTTGGAGGGGTGGCCGCCTACCTGCAGCAGGGCCAGCACCAGCGAGGTGAATTCGTGGCCCATGGGGATACCGGCGAAGCGCAGGCCGATGTCCGCACCCGGGCGGTTCAGCGAGAACGACGGTTTGCGCGCATCGCTGCCGTCGGTCTTCAGGGTGATCTTGTCGGTCAGGCCGACGATGTCTTGCAGCAGGCCCAGCAGCTCGCGGGATTTGTCGCTGTCATCGAGGGACGCGACGATCTCGAACGGCTGGCTGACCTTTTCCAGGTAGGCCTTCAACTGGGTTTTAAGATTGGCGTCCAACATGGTTCAGCTCCTCGAAATTCGGGCAAACGTATCCCCGGCGGATGGGACATCCGCCCTGCACGGCGCGTTGGCTGGGTGAAGGGTGGACGATCCACGAGGGATCGTCCGCCGGAGAGGCTGGCGGCGAATGCCGCCGGCGCGGTCTTAGATCTTGCCGACCAGGTCCAGGGACGGAGCGAGGGTCTTCTCGCCTTCCTTCCACTTGGCCGGGCAGACTTCGCCCGGGTGGGCGGCGGTGTACTGGGCGGCCTTCAGCTTGCGAACGGTCTCGCCGACGTCACGGGCGATCTCGTTGGAATGGATCTCGACGGTCTTGATCACGCCTTCCGGGTTGATCACGAAGGTACCGCGCAGGGCCAGGCCTTCTTCCGGGATGTGCACGCCGAAGGCGTTGGTCAGTTGGTGGGTCGGGTCGCCGATCAGCGGGAACTGGGCCTTGCCGACTGCCGGGGAGGTTTCGTGCCAGACCTTGTGCGAGAAGTGGGTGTCGGTGGTCACGATGTAGACCTCGGCACCGGCTTTCTGGAACTCGCCGTAGTTGTTGGCGGCGTCTTCGATCTCGGTCGGGCAGTTGAAGGTGAAGGCAGCCGGCATGAAGATCAGGACCGACCACTTGCCCTTCAGGGATTCCTCGGTCACCTCGATGAACTTGCCGTTGTGGAAAGCGTTGACCTTGAACGGTTGGACTTGAGTGTTGATCAGGGACATCAGTCGTTCCTCTCTCAGTTGAATGGGGTGTTTCAAATCGACTGGGAGAATCTTAACGGGGTTCGGCAAAAATGCCCCATTGATTTAGGCCATCAGTGAAATTATCTAAATCTATCGAAGAATATATAAATAGTTAAAACAACTAATCGAAGAACCTGCCCTCGTCAGTGCCCGGCCTTCCACGGCTGGCCCAGGGAAACCGGGGCATACAGCCGGGTGCGCAGGGCATCGCGGGAGAGCAGGACCAGCACCAGGATGGTCGCCGCATAGGGCAGCATCGCCAGCAGGTTGGCCGGAATCGACAGCCCGATCCCCTGGGCCACCAGGTGCAGGATGCTGGCCAGGCCGAACAACCAGGCACCGAGCAGCACGCGGAACACCCGCCAACTGGCGAAGACCACCAGCGCCAGGGCGATCCAGCCGCGTCCGGCGGTCATGTTCTCCGCCCACATCGGCGTGTAGGCCAGCGACAGGTAGGCACCGGCCAGGCCGGCCATGGCGCCGCCGAAGAGCACCGCCAGGGTGCGCACGCGCAGCACCGGCAGGCCCATCGCGCTGGCCGCGTCGGGGTTCTCGCCGACCGCCTGGAGAACCAGCCCGGCGCGGGTGCGCAGGAGCATCCAGGCGACCGCGGCGAACAGCGCCAGGCTCAGGTAGACCAGCGCGTCCTGGGCGAACAGCATGCGCCCGAGCAGCGGCAACTCGCCCAGCACCGGCAGCGCCAGCGGGGCGAACCCTTGCAGCGGCTTGCCGACCCAGGCGGCGCCGACGAACGACGACAGGCCGACGCCGAAGATGGTCAGCGCCAGGCCGCAGGCCACCTGGTTGGCGTTCAGGTACAGGGCGACCCCGGCGAACAGCGCCGCCAGCAGCATGCCGGCGAGCACCGCGAGGAGCACGCCGAGCCACAGGCTGCCGCTGGAGAAGGCGACCATGAAGCCGATCACCGCGCCGAACAGCATCATCCCCTCCTGGCCCAGGTTGAGCACCCCGCTTCTCTCGCAGACCAGTTCGCCGAGGGCCACCAGCAGCAGCGGAGTACCGGTGCGGACCATGGCGAACAGCAGGTTGTCGAGCAGATCGATATCCATCGTGGTTCCTCGGCGGTTCGGTCAGGCCAGGGCGTCGCGCAGCGCCGGGCGCTTGCGCCAGCGTCCGTGCAAACGTGGGCGGTAGAGGATCAGCACGTCGCAGGCGAGGAGGAAGAACAGCATCATCCCCTGGAACAGCCCGGACAGCGCCAATGGCAGGTTGAGGCTCATCTGCGCGGCCTCGCCGCCGAGGTAGAGCAACGCCATCAGCAGGCTGGCGCAGAGGATGCCGAACGGATTGAGACGGCCAAGGAAGGCCACGGTGATCGCCGCATAGCCGTAGCCCGGCGAGACCTGCGGCACCAGTTGGCCGATCGGCCCGGCGACCTCGCAGACGCCGGCCAGGCCTGCCAGCGCGCCGGAGAACAGCAGCACGAACCAGACCAGGCGCTTCTCGCGGAAACCGACGAAACCGGCGGCGCGGCGGTCGAGGCCGAGCACGCGGACCTGGAAACCGAGGAAGCTGCGCTGCGCCAGCACCCAGACCGCCGCCAGCGCCAGCAGGCCGAACAATGCGCCAAGGTGCACCCGGCTGTCCTCGAACAGCGCTGGCAGGCGGCTGGCCTCGCCGAACAGCGCCGACTGCGGGAAGTTGAAGCCATCCGGGTCCTTCAACGGCCCGTGCACGCCGTACAGCAGCAGGTTCAGCGCGATGTAGTTGAGCATGATGGTGGTCAGGATCTCGTTGGCGTTGAAGCGCGTTCGCAGCCAGGCGGCGAACCCGGCCCAGAGCGCCCCGGCAGCGGTGCCGGCGAGCAGCACCCAGGCCAGCGCCCAGCGGCTCTGCCAGTCGAGCAACTGGATCGCCACCGCGCTGCCGGCCAGGGCGCCGACCAGCAACTGGCCCTCCGCGCCGATGTTCCACACGCGCGCCTGGTAGGCCAGTGCCAGGCCGAGGGCACAGAGCAGGATCGGCATGGCCTTGACCAGCAGCTCGCCGAGCCCATAGAGGTCGCTGAGCGGCTGTACCAGCACGGTATGCAGGGTCTGCCAGGGATCGTGGCCGAGACAGGCGAACAGTAGCGCACCGCAGACCAGGGTCAGCAGCCCCGCCAGCAGCGGAGAGGCCAGCAGCATCCAGCGTGACTGTCGGCCGCGCGGTTCCAGGGACAACAGCATCACAGGCTCCCTTGGGCAACGGCGCCGGCGACTGCCGCCGGCGCCTCGAATTGACCGGCCATCCAGCCGCCGACCTGCTGCGGCGAAGCGCTCGCGGTGGCGACCGCCGGGCACAGCCGACCCGAACACAGCGCGGCGATGCGGTCGCTGAGCAGGAACAGCTCGTCGAGGTCCTCGGAGACCACCAGGATCGCCGTACCGGCATCGCGCAAGGCGATCAGCGCGCGGTGGATCAGCGCCGCCGCGCCGACGTCCACGCCCCAGGTGGGATGCGCCGCCACCAGCAGGCGCGGGGCCTGGAGGATCTCGCGGCCGAGGATGAACTTCTGCAGGTTGCCGCCGGAAAGGCTGCGTGCCGGCGCCCCGGCACCCGGGGCCTTCACGGCGAAACGGCGGATGATCTCCTCGGCCAGCGCCAGCACCTTGCGCCGCCGGATCAACCCGCGCTTCACCAGGCCCTGCTGGAAGGCGGTGAGCAGCGCATTGTCCGCCAGGCTCATCTCCGGCACCGCGCCGTGCCCCAGCCGCTCGGCGGGCACGAAGGCCTGGCCGGCGCGCCGCCGCGCATCCGGCGCCAGGTGCGCGCCGGCGCAGCCGCCCAGGCGGATGCGCTCGGCCTGGGCGCGCGGCAGGCGCACTTCGCCGCTGAGCAGGGCAAGCAACTCGTCCTGGCCGTTGCCGGCGACCCCGGCGATACCGAGGATCTCGCCGCTGCGCACCTCCAGGTCGAGGCCGGCGAAGGACACGCCGAAGGGGTCCGGGTTGCGCCAGTGCAGGTCGCGCACCTGGAGGAAAGGCGCGCCGCCGGTAACCTTCGGATACTCCGCCGCCAGGCCCTCGGCCTCGCCCACCATCAGCCGCGCCAGTTCGAGATCGGAACATTGCGCCGGCACGCACTGTCCGGCCACCCGTCCGCCGCGCAGCACCGTGGCGCGCTGGCAGAGCGCACGGACCTCGGCCAGCTTGTGGCTGATGAAGAGGACACTGCAACCCTCCTCCGCAAGACGGCGCAGGGTGACGAAGAGATCCTCGGCCTCGCGCGGGGTCAGCACCGAGGTCGGCTCGTCGAGGATCAGCAGGCGGATGTCCTGCATCAGGCAGCGCACGATCTCCACCCGCTGGCGCTCGCCGATGGACAGCCCATGGACCAGCCGGCGAGGCTCCAGCGGCATGCCGTAGCGCTGCGACACCTCGCGGATGCGCGCCTCCAACCGGCGCGGGCTGCCCGCCTCGGCGCCGAGGGCGAGCGCGATGTTCTCCGCCACGCTGAGCGTCTCGAACAGGGAGAAATGCTGGAACACCATGCCGATCCCCAGCGCCCGGGCGCGAGCCGGGTCGCGCACCTGCACCGGCTCGCCCTGCCAGCGGATCTCGCCGGCATCGGGACGGGTCACGCCGTAGATGATCTTCATCAGCGTGCTCTTGCCGGCGCCGTTCTCGCCGAGCAGGGCGTGGATCTCGCCGGCGTCGATGCACAGGTCGATGCGGTCGTTGGCCAGGCAACCCGGATAGCGCTTGCTGATCCCGCGCAGTTCGAGGCGCGGCGGCGCGAAGGAGGAAGGTGCGGACATGACGGACCCGGTCGGTTGCTCGACGATGCCGCGGCCGGTGCAAATACCTGGCCAGGAGGTCAGGAAAGCCCTGGCACGCGGCTTGCGCCGGGAGCCACGAGCCAGGCCGCCGCGCCGAGCGGCACCATGCCGGGGCACGCCTGGGACGCCGCGGCACATTTGCGGGCAACCCTGCGGCGCACCCGCGTGAGCATTTGTCGCAAAACAGTCATCACCACCTTGCCCACAGAGTTATCCACAGCATGCGGAGAGCCCATGCGGGACCTTGGGAAGCCTCCCGCGCCGACCGTCCCGGCGATTTTCGCAACATCGGCGATGGATAGAAAACAGCCAACCCGGCAGGCCATGGGCGCGACCTGGCAAGGCATTTTCTCCAACACTTTGCCAACAGCTTTATCCACAAGATATCGACAGCCGTTCGGAGGAGCACGGCAGGACGATCTCTCCCGGCCGAGCCACGGTTCGGCCGAATCCCTGGGGCAGCCCCGGCGGCGCGCTTCCGGCACGGTTTGCCAACAGCTTTTCCACAGGAAATCCGCGGAACGGGATTGCCCGTGAAAATGTCTCCAGGACTTCCCCTTTCGACGCCATGATGCCCATGAATACTGGGTTTTCCGGCTTTCCAGGAAAGTCCGCGGCGATCGGCGGAAGCATGCTCGGCGGCGCCATGGGTGGATCCACTGTCCACAGTTTCGCGACGCACCGTCGTGGCGCATTCCACAGCGCCTTTTCCCTGGCTCTTTCGCCAATCGGGAGAAATCCTGCGACCCCGTCCAATGCCTTTCCCCCGATCGCCGAAGGCTTTTTTTCAACGGGGAATGCGAACAGCTTTTCCACAGACAAACCCACAGAAGCGCCAGTTGCCGACCGGGCATTTCGCAAGGCGGATTCAAGGCGCCGGAACGCTTTCCGCGGATCGCCTGCCGGAAGCCAGATGGGCGCATCCCGCACTGGCTCGTGCAATCTCTCCGCAGACGCGCTACACACAGACTTATCCACAGCATGCACACAGTGCATAATGGCGGAAGCGGGATCACGCGGCGAAGACGGGATATTTCCGTCGATTTCCCGGACTAAAGAGGCGAAAGCGCCGTTCCGGCAGCAGAGGAGATGAACGATGCAGTACCTGCTGGCAACTTCGTCCCCCCACTTATCCTGCACTCCGACCACGGCGGGAGCGCGATGAGCAGTTCGGCCCATCGCGGGCGGATCCTGCATTTCATCGGCGACCCGGCGAAGCTCGGCGACAAGGCCTGGGAGTATTTCGAGGACGGCCTGCTGTGGATCGAACACGGCCACGTGCGCGCGCTCGATCACGCAGCCTACCTGCTGCCGCAACTGCCCGCCGACCTACCGCTGGAGGAGCATCCGCAGCGCCTGCTGCTGCCCGGCTTCGTCGATTGCCATGTGCATTACCCGCAACTCGGAGTGATCGCCTCCTACGGCACCCAACTGCTGGACTGGCTGGAAACCCACACCTTTCCCGCCGAGCAGCGCTTTGCCGATGCCGGCTACGCCGCCGCCCAGGCCGAGCTGTTCCTCGACGAACTGCTGCGCCACGGCACCACTACCGCACTGGTGTTCGGCACGGTCCATGCGGTATCCGCCGAGGCATTCTTCCAGGCCGCGCAGAAGCGCCGCCTGCGGATGATCGCCGGCAAGGTGCTGATGGACCGCAACGCGCCGCCGGCGCTGTGCGATACCGCGGCCAGCGGCTACGCCGAGAGCCGCGCGCTGATCGAGCGCTGGCACGGCAACGGGCGCCTGCAATACGCGGTCACCCCGCGCTTCGCGCCGACCTCCTCGCCCGAGCAACTGGCCGCGGCGGCGCGCCTGCTGGACGAGTATCCCGGCGTCTACCTGCACACCCATCTTTCGGAGAACCTCAAGGAAGTCGCCTGGGTCGGCGAGCTGTTTCCCCAGGCGCAGGACTACCTGGACGTCTATCATCGCGCCGGCCTGGTCGGCGAACGCAGCGTGTTCGCCCATGGCATCCATCTCTCCGAACGCGAATGCCGCTGCCTGGCGCACAAGAACGCGGCGCTGGCGCACTGTCCCAGTTCCAACCTGTTCATCGGCTCCGGCCTGTTCGATCTTGGCCGCGCCCAGCAATACGGCATCCGCGTCGGCATCGGCAGCGACGTCGGCGGCGGCACCAGCCTGTCGCTGCTGGCCAACCTCGCCGACGCCTACAAGATCCAGCAATTGCGCGGCACCAGCCTCGATCCGTTCCAGGCTCTCTACCTGGCCACCCTCGGCGGCGCCAGGGCGCTCGACCTGGACGGCCTGGTCGGTAACTTCCTGCCCGGCCGCGAAGCCGACTTCGTCGCCCTCGACCTGGCCGCCACGCCGATGATCGCCCAGCGCATGGAGCATGCGCGCGGCCTGGCCGATACCCTGTTCGTACTGAACACCCTGGGCGACGACCGCGCGGTGGCGGAGACCTGGGTGATGGGAGAACGGCGCCATGCTAAGGGGTGAGAGTCTCTTTCCCGCGTTGGCTCGGCCCGTCGCTGCATGCCACCTCCTCGCGCTGTTAGAGAAAAGGCGCCGTTCGGCGGATGGCCGAAGCTCACGTCACTCCATCCGCACCCTCACGACACCGCCACCGCCTCCAGGAAGCGCTCCAGCACCAGGTTCGGCCGACGTCCCTTGCGGGTCACGATGGTCAGCGCGATGGCATAGTGGAAACGCTCCGGCAGCAGGGGCCGCAGCATCCCGGCGGCGACCCAGTCGGCAGCGTAGTGCGACGGCAGGTAGCCGATGAAGTTGCCGGTCAGGATCAGGAATGCCATGCCCTCACGGTCCGAGGCGCTGGCGCTGTTGTTCAGCTCCTGGTGGCGCGCCTGGGCTTCGGCGGGCAGGCGGTAGCTGGGCGCCACGGCGTCCGCGGCGAGCACCTCGTCCACCGCGATATCGCCGTCGGCGCGCTCGAACAGTGCGTGGCCGCGGCTGCAATAGAGCTGCGCGTGCTCGTCATACAGCGGCAGGTACTCGAGCCCCGACAGCGGACTGATCAACGGCACCACGCCGACATGCAGGTGACCGTCGAGCACGCCCAGTTCGATCTCGTTGGGGGTGGTCATGCCGATGTTGATCCGCACCTGCGGTCCCTGCCCCTTGAGCGCGCTGAGGGCGTGGGTGATGCGCATCTGCGGCAGGGTCACCAGGTTGTTGATGATGCCGATGTTGAGTTCGCCGCGCAGGTGCTGGTGCAGGTCGTTGACCTCGGCGCGGAACCCCTCCAGTGCCGCCAGCAGGGTCTGGGTCGCGCGGTAGACTTCGCGGCCCTCGTCGGTCAGGGCGAAGCCGGCGCGGCCGCGCTGGCACAGGCGCATGCCGAGGCGCTTCTCCAGGTCGCCCATGTGCAGGCTGATCGCCGAGCGGCTGAGACCCAGGGTGCTTTCGGCGGCGGAAAAACTGCCGCACTCGACGATGGTCTTGAAGATGCGCAGCAGGCGGATATCGAAATCGCTGACCTGGCCGAGCGACGGGTTGCGGGATTTGGCCATTATTGTTTTACCCAGACGAAACTAAACGTGAGAAGAATAAGCTTTATCTAACCTTTCGTCAGGGCCAAGCTTGATCCCAACGCTCCGCCGCCGCGTGCGCGGAACCTTCCAACAAGAAAGCCGAGGATCGAACGATGAACCAGCCGCTCAACGTGGCCCCGCCGGTTTCCAGCGAACTCAACCTGCGCGCCCACTGGATGCCCTTCTCCGCCAACCGCAACTTCCAGAAGGACCCGCGGATCATCGTCGCCGCCGAAGGCAGTTGGCTGACCGACGACAAGGGCCGCAAGGTCTACGACAGCCTGTCCGGCCTGTGGACCTGCGGCGCCGGCCACTCGCGCAAGGAAATCCAGGAGGCGGTGGCTCGCCAGCTCGGTACCCTCGACTACTCGCCGGGCTTCCAGTACGGCCATCCGCTGTCCTTCCAGTTGGCCGAGAAGATCGCCGGGTTGCTGCCTGGCGAACTGAACCACGTGTTCTTCACCGGTTCCGGCTCCGAGTGCGCCGACACCTCGATCAAGATGGCCCGCGCCTACTGGCGCCTGAAAGGCCAGCCGCAGAAGACCAAGCTGATCGGCCGCGCCCGTGGCTACCACGGGGTCAACGTCGCCGGCACCAGCCTCGGCGGGATCGGCGGCAACCGCAAGATGTTCGGCCAGTTGATGGACGTCGACCACCTGCCGCACACCCTGCAACCGGGCATGGCGTTCACCCGCGGGATGGCCCAGACCGGCGGCGTCGAGCTGGCCAACGAGCTGCTCAAGCTGATCGAACTGCACGACGCCTCGAACATCGCCGCGGTGATCGTCGAGCCGATGTCCGGCTCCGCCGGCGTACTGGTGCCGCCGGTCGGCTACCTGCAGCGCCTGCGCGAGATCTGCGACCAGCACAACATCCTGCTGATCTTCGACGAGGTGATCACCGCCTTCGGCCGCCTGGGCACCTACAGCGGCGCCGAGTACTTCGGCGTCACCCCGGACCTGATGAACGTCGCCAAGCAGGTCACCAACGGCGCCGTGCCGATGGGCGCGGTGATCGCCAGCAGCGAGATCTACGACACCTTCATGAACCAGGCGCTGCCCGAGCACGCGGTGGAGTTCAGCCACGGCTACACCTACTCCGCGCACCCGGTTGCCTGCGCCGCCGGCCTCGCCGCACTGGACATCCTGGCCAGGGACAACCTGGTGCAGCAGTCCGCCGAACTGGCACCACACTTCGAGAAGGGCCTGCACGGCCTGCAAGGCGCGAAGAACGTCATCGACATCCGCAACTGCGGCCTGGCCGGCGCGATCCAGATCGCCCCGCGCGACGGCGATCCGACCGTGCGGCCGTTCGAGGCCGGCATGAAGCTCTGGCAACAGGGTTTCTACGTGCGCTTCGGCGGCGATACCCTGCAATTCGGCCCGACCTTCAACGCCAGGCCGGAAGAGCTGGACCGCCTGTTCGACGCGGTCGGCGAAGCGCTCAACGGCATCGCCTGATGAGCGGCCGCCCGCAAGCCGTACCCACCGTGCAGGTGGACAACGCCGAGGTGATCGTGACCGAATGGCGCTTCGCCCCCGGCGCGGAAACCGGGCGCCACCGCCACGGACACGACTATGTGGTGGTACCGCTGACCGACGGCACGCTGCTGCTGGAAACCCCCGAGGGCGACCGTCACGCGCCGCTGGTCGCCGGACAGGCCTACTTCCGCAAGGCCGGCGTCGAGCACAACGTGATCAACGCCAGCGCACACGAAGTGGTCTTCGTCGAGACCGAGATCAAGTAATCCGCACCCGCTCCCCAGGGAGCGGGTAAAGGGAAAGGGCCACGGCCCTTTCGTCACCCCTAGCGAAGAGAGAACAAGACAAGATGGGCACCCTCCACCACCTGATCGACGGCGAAATGGTCGCCGACAACGGCCGCAGCGCCGACGTCTTCAACCCCTCCACCGGCGAAGCCATCCACAAGGTCCCGCTGGCCGACGGCAAGACCTTGCAGAAAGCCATCGATGCCGCCAAGGCAGCCTTCCCGGCCTGGCGCAACACCCCGCCGGCCAAGCGCGCACAGGTGCTGTACCGCTTCAAGCAACTGCTGGAGCAGAACGAGGCGCGGATTTCCAAGCTGATCAGCGAAGAGCACGGCAAGACCCTGGAAGACGCCGCCGGCGAACTCAAGCGCGGCATCGAGAACGTCGAGTACGCCTGCGCCGCCCCGGAAATCCTCAAGGGCGAGTACAGCCGCAACGTCGGCCCGAACATCGACGCCTGGAGCGACTTCCAGCCGATCGGCGTGGTCGCCGGGATCACCCCGTTCAACTTCCCGGCGATGGTGCCGCTGTGGATGTACCCGCTGGCCATCGCCTGCGGCAACACCTTCATCCTCAAGCCCTCCGAGCGCGACCCCAGCTCCACCCTGCTGATCGCCGAGCTGTTCCACGAAGCCGGCCTGCCGAAGGGCGTGCTGAACGTGGTGCACGGCGACAAGGAAGCCGTGGACGGCCTGCTCCAGGCGCCGGAAGTGAAGGCCATCAGCTTCGTCGGCTCGACCCCCATCGCCGAATACATCTATGCCGAGGGCACCAAGCGCGGCAAGCGCGTGCAGGCCCTGGGCGGCGCGAAGAACCATGCGGTACTGATGCCCGACGCCGACCTCGACAACGCCGTCAGCGCGCTGATGGGTGCCGCCTACGGCTCCTGCGGCGAGCGCTGCATGGCGATCTCGGTGGCGGTATGCGTCGGCGACCAGGTGGCCGACGCGCTGATCGCCAAGCTGGTTCCGCAGATCAAGGCGCTGAAGATCGGCGCCGGTACTTCCTGCGGCCTCGACATGGGCCCGCTGGTCACTGCCGCCGCGCAGGCCAAGGTCACCGGCTACATCGACAGCGGCGTGGCCCAGGGCGCGGAGCTGGTGGTGGACGGCCGCGGCTACCAGGTCGCCGGCCACGAGAACGGCTTCTTCCTCGGCGGCAGCCTGTTCGACCGGGTGACCCCGGAAATGACCATCTACAAGGAAGAGATCTTCGGCCCGGTGCTGTGCGTGGTTCGCGTCAACAGCCTGGAAGAGGCCATGCAGTTGATCAACGACCACGAATACGGCAACGGCACCTGCATCTTCACCCGCGACGGCGAGGCCGCCCGCCTGTTCTGCGACGAGATCGAGGTCGGCATGGTCGGCGTCAACGTCCCGCTGCCGGTGCCGGTGGCCTACCACAGCTTCGGCGGCTGGAAGCGCTCGCTGTTCGGCGACCTCCACGCCTACGGCCCGGACGGCGTGCGCTTCTACACCCGGCGCAAGGCCATCACCCAGCGCTGGCCGCAGCGGGCCAGCCACGAGGCCTCGCAATTCGCCTTCCCCAGCCTCTGAAGGCTGACGACGACAGGCATGGTCGGTAACGACCATGCCTTTTTTCTTTTTCCGCAATCAGGAGTCCGCAACGTTACACCGCCGTGAAACCTCACCCACGGCCGCACCCATGGCGTCGCCCACAAGGTGGCCCAGACCTTGCCCAAGAACAATTAAAGGGTCTCAACGATGTCCAAAGTCGTACTGGCTTCACAACTGCCGAACAAGCGCAACGCCTCGCTCGCGCCCGGCCTGAAACAACGCCACGTCACCATGCTGTCGATCGCCGGGGTGATCGGCGCCGGCCTGTTCGTCGGCTCCGGCCATGCCATCGCCGCCGCCGGCCCGGCCGCCCTGCTCGCCTACCTGATCGCCGGCACCCTGGTGGTGCTGGTCATGCGCATGCTCGGGGAAATGGCGGTCGCCTCCCCCGATACCGGCTCCTTCTCCACCTACGCCGACCGCTCCATCGGCCGCTGGGCCGGTTTCACCATCGGCTGGCTCTACTGGTGGTTCTGGGTGCTGGTGATCCCCCTCGAAGCGATCGCCGCCGCGGCCATCCTCAACGCCTGGTTCCCGGCCATCGACACCTGGATCTTCGCCCTCGCGGTGACCTTCCTGCTCACCGTCACCAACCTCTTCAGCGTGGCCCGCTACGGCGAGTTCGAGTTCTGGTTCGCGCTGCTCAAGGTGATCGCCATCATCGCCTTCATCGTGCTCGGCGCGGTGGCCATCGTCGGCGGCCTGCCGGAGCGCGAGGTCAGCGGCCTGTCCAGCCTGATGGCGAGCCACGGCGGCTTCGTGCCGAACGGCTACGGCGCGGTGCTAGGCGCCCTGCTGACGACCATGTTCAGCTTCATGGGCACCGAGATCGTCACCATCGCCGCCGCCGAGTCCAAGGACCCGGCGAAGCAGATCACCCGCGCCACCAACTCGGTGATCTGGCGGATCGGCCTGTTCTACCTGGTGTCGATCTTCATCGTGATCTCCATCGTGCCGTGGAACGACCCGCTGCTGATCCAGGTCGGCTCCTACCAGCGCGCCCTGGAGCTGCTGGACATCCCGCACGCCAAGCTGATCGTCGACCTGGTGGTACTGGTCGCCGTGGCCAGTTGCCTGAACTCGGCGATCTACACCTCGTCGCGGATGGTCTTCTCCCTGGCCAAGCGCGGCGACGCCCCGAGCGTGCTCAAGCTGACCAACACCGCCCACGTGCCGCGCCCGGCGGTGCTGGCCAGCACCGCGGTGGGCTTCCTCACCACCATCGTCAACTACTTCGCGCCGGAGAAGGTCTTCACCTTCCTCCTCGCCAGCTCCGGCGCCGTGGCGCTACTGGTGTACCTGGTGATCGCCGTGGCCCAGCTGCGCATGCGCAAGCAATTGCAGGCCAGCGGCCAGCCCATCGAGTTCCGCATGTGGCTGTATCCCTGGCTGACCTGGGCGGTGATCCTGTTCATCGTCGCCGCGCTGAGCATCATGCTGATCATGCCGGAGCACCGTCACGAGGTGTTCGCCACCGCTCTGCTGACGATCTTCACCGTCTGCCTCGGGCTGCTCAACGCGCGACGCAAGCCACGCCTCGGCGAGGACTACGCCGGGAAGACGGCGCGGGTCTGAGCCCACCACCGGCGGAAGAACCCAGACAGCCCTCCAAAGAAAAGCCCGGCCAATGGCCGGGCTTCTTCAGGCAAGAGGTCGTCTCAGACCTTCCTGACGAACTCCGATTTCAGCTTCATCGCGCCAATGCCGTCGATCTTGCAATCGATGTCGTGGTCGCCGTCCACCAGGCGGATGTTCTTCACCTTGGTGCCGACCTTCACCACCAGCGAGGAGCCTTTCACCTTCAGGTCCTTGATCACGGTGATGGTGTCACCGTCCTGGAGAACGTTGCCCACCGAGTCCTTGATCACCTTGCCATCGTCGGACGCCGTAGCGGCCTCGTTCGGCGACCATTCATGGGCGCACTCCGGACAGACCAGCAGCGCACCATCCTCGTAGGTGTATTCGGAGTTGCATTGGGGACAGGGCGGCAGCGTGCTCACGGCATTCTCTCTTCAGCAGGGGGACGAAAGCCTCAGATTATATAGGGTTTCTCGCTCCCCTGCCGAACCGCCTCAGAGTCCCTTGGTCTTCGGCGCGCCGACGGCCGGCCCGGAGAAGTCGAGGGTGCCCTTTTCGCTGAAGCGCACGGTGCCGAACAGGCCTCCGGCGAGCTTGCCCTTCACCACGTAGGGCATGCCCCGGGTCGGCGCGTTGTTGCTCAGGCCCCAGGCCTGGCGGAAGGCGGAAAAGGCGGAGACGGTCAGCGGCACGCTCACCACCCGCTCGCCGAAGCGCGGCACCTCGCCGGTCTGGTCGCTGACGCCGCTGGCCAGGGGCTGGCCGTTGACGTCGAGGTCGAGAGCGATGCCGTTGTATTCGATCGGCTCGTCGTTGGGGTTCTGCACCCGCAGCTTGACCATGAAGCGCATCTCCATGCCTTGCCCCGGCAGGGGTTCCAGGCCGACCAGGTCGATACGCAACGGATCGCGCTGGCCGAAGGTGCTACAGGCGCTCAACAGGACGCCCAGGCACAGGGCCGGCAGCAGGCGGCCGAGGTTCGCAGGCAGGCGCATGGATTCTCCTCCTTGGGTCGAATGTGCGCCCATGGTGCCACAGCCGCTAGAATTCGCCGCGCAGCCGGCCCGGCTGCGCCAATGGACAAAGGACATGCCCATGCCTACACGCATTCTGCGCGGCCTCGTCGCCGCCCTCCCACTGTTCCTCGCCGCCTGCTCGGATTCCGCTCCGTCCAGCGAGGAGATCGCCCGCCTGCTCGCCGAGCGCGGCTTCGACAAACCCGCCTGCGCCAGCTCCACCCTGTTCAAGACGTTCCCGGTGACGCTCTCCGACAGCATCTCCGGCCCCGGCCCGGCGAAAGGCAACGCCGGGGTCTACGACGCGCTGGTCGGCGTCGGCCTGCTGCGCCGCGACGGCGATTCCTACGACCTCACGCCAGCCGGCCGCGAAGACTACAAGCCCGAGTCGAAGGCCTTCTGCTACAGCAGCGGCTTCGACGTCAGCGTCCGTTCGGTAGACCCCGGCAAGCCCGACGACTATGGCCCGGCCGTGGAAAAGGGCTGGTTGGTCACCGTCGAGGTCAAGCCACGCGAAGTGAAGGACTGGGCGAAGAACCCCGAGGTGCTCAAGCAGGCCAGCCTGACCACCCTGCAACAGATCACCCAACCGCAGGTCGGCCAGGTCTCGCTGGTCAAGCCACGCGGCGAGGAAGGCTACAAGCTCGTCAACACCCGCTTCTCGCCCAGGCAGGGCTTCCACTTCAACCAGGCCTGGTAATCCCGCGCCGCCCTTCCGCCCGCCCCGCTCGGGGCGGGCTCCTCATTCAACCCACTGATCGATAAAGGTTTTTTCGTCTGACGAAACAGCCGGACGATTGCTCGCCCGAAAGCTTTCGTATACATTCGTTTTCACTGTAAACACCGTATACATCGAAAACGAACCTGATCAGAAAATGAGCACCGTAGTCTCGTTCCGCGCCGATGACGCCCTGGTCGCGGCCCTCGACGAACTGGCCCGCGCCACCCACCGCGACCGCCCCTACCACCTGCGGCAGGCGCTCGCGCAGTACCTGGAAAGGCAGCAGTGGCAGGTCGCTGCCATCGATGAAGGCTTGGCCGATGCCAATGCCGGCCGCCTGCTGGAACACACCGAGATCGAGAAGCGCTGGGGGCTGCAATGAGCCTGAAATGGACCCGCAAGGCGGCCGCCGACCTGGACGCCATCTATGACCATTACGTCGTGCTGATCGGCCCGGAGAAAGCGCTGAAAGCCGTGCAGGACATCGTCGAGCAGGTGAAGCCGCTGCAGGAGGTAGCCAACCAGGGGGCAGGGCGACCCAGCGAGGTACCAGGCGTACGCACCCTGCCCCTGGAGCGCTGGCCGTTCAGCGCCCCGTTTCGGGTAAAAGGCAAGGAAATCCAGATTTTGCGCATCGACAGGGTGGAAATTACCCCCTGAAAGTGGCCACACGGTTACAAGATATTTCAAAACGAATATTTATCTTGACTTGTACAAAGATATTTATTTCGTCCAAAACATCCATAAATTATAAAGAGTGGACATTTTTCGACCGAACCAATGCAAACGACCGACTTGCGACCATGGCTACCTAGTTAGTTCTTTAATCGACTTATGCTTCGTTCCTATACGCGTCCGCATTTTTCCGAAAGTCGACGACCTCGCCTGCTGGGTAGGCTTTCTCGCACTTTCCCCGGTGATTTTTCCCCAGGCGTGGTCTCCCGCAAGGAGGAACCGGCATGGATTCGCTAAAAGGCATGGCGATCTTCGCCACTGTGGTGGACAAGGGCTCGATGGCGGCCGCCGCGGAGAGCCTGGGCCTGACCCCTTCGGCAGTCAGCCAGCAGATCCGCAAGCTGGAGAGCCGAGCCCAGGTCACTTTGCTGCATCGCACCACCCGCCGGCTGACCCTGACCGAGGCCGGCGAGGCGTTCTATCGCAGTTGCGCGCAGATGCTGGCGATCGCCGAGGAAGCCGAGCGGCGGCTTGGCGAATGGCGCGATGCGCCGGTGGGCGAGTTGCGCCTGGCGGCGCCGGTGGGGTTCTCCGGCACGCTGATCACCCAGGCGCTGAAACCATTGCTGGAGAACCACCGCCAGTTGCGCCTGCAACTGTTCTTCCAGGACGAGCGCATCGATCTGGTCGCCGAGCGCATCGACCTGGCGATCCGCATCGGCAATCTCGCCGACTCCAGCCTGGTGGCGCGCCACCTGGGCGACTGGAGCAGCGTGCTCTGCGCGGCGCCGGCCTATTTGCGCCAACGGGCGCCCATCAACCGTCCGGAGCAGTTGACCGAGGTCGACTGGATTTCCCTGAACACTTCGAACCACCTCAACCACCTGACGCTCAGCGGGCCGGGCGGGGAAGTCTGCAAACTGCGCCTGGAGCCACGGGTGGCCGCCAACGGGATGCTCGCGGTGCGTCAGTTCACCCTCGACGGACTCGGCGTGTCCTACCAGCCGCTGCCGGAGGTGCGCGACGCGCTGAACGACGGGCGCCTGCAACAGCTATTGCCGGAGTGGAGGATACCCGGGCTCGGCATCTATGCGGTGACGCCACGGCGAGAGGCCCAGCCGGCCAAGGTGAAGGTCGCCATCGAGGCGCTGCGGCGAGCATTCGCCACGGACGGGGATGAGCGCTGGAGCTGACCGACGGATTGCCGGCCAGCTCCAGGCACCGTCAGGAGAAGCGGCCAAGGGTCAGGGTGACCTCGCCGATGTCCGTGCCCGTGGCGTTGCCGCCACTAGTGATGCCGGCATAGTCCGCCGACGCCGGCGTGAAGCCCCAGGTGTTGGTGGCGCCGGATTTCCACGGGTCATCCCAACTGAAGGTGCCCATCTTGGTGTTGCCGTCGTAGCAGTCGAAGCTGCCCTGGGTGCCGGACGAAGCGTTCTCCCGTCCGCAGGAGGCGATCCATTGCGGGCTGCCGGCCTGCACGTTCATGCTGCTGACTTCCTCGGTGGAAATCTCATCGTCCTTGTTGGTGTAGCGGTAGAACTTGCCCCATTGCAAGGTGGCGTTGCGGATGCCCACCGTGCCGATGGATTTGGATACCACGACCTTCACTGCGATCCATTCTGCGTATGCCATGTCGATCTCCGTTAACCATGCGTTCACAGCTTCCTGTAGGACGTCACGGACAGGACCGGGCGCTCACAACGGACCCTTGGCTACTTCGACCAGCACGGCGCCATCCCTGACCCGCTTCACTATAGGATGGCCACCAGCCACCACCGCCTGCCAGATCTGGTAGGCGGTGGCCGGGGAAGTCAGGCCCTCCGGCGTTTTTCCCCGCGAGGGGCCTTCATGCCGAATGCCTCGCGCAGGTCGGTGGTGGGTGGCGGCAGGAAGCGCATGCGGGCGAACAGGCCTCGCAGGTAAGCGTCCATGAGCGCGGCCGCCGCCGCGCTGTCGCCGTCCTCCAGGGCATCGAGCAGGGCGCGCTGCGCGGCGCAGGCCTCGGCGGTATAGACCGCCCCCTTGTTCAGCGCGATGTCCAGCGAGGCACGTGCCACCAGGCCGCGGACGAAGCCCTGCAGCAAGGGATTCTCGGTCAGTTCGGCCAGACGCAGGTGGAAGCGCCCGGCGAGACGGATCAGCCCGGCGCTGTCGCGGGCCGCGAGGCAAGCCTGCTCCTCGTCGACCAGCGCCCGCAGCTCGGCAAGGGCGGCGGGATCCAGCCCCGCGGGCAGTTGCCGCACCACTTCGCTTTCCACCAGCAGGCGCGCGTCCAGCACCTGCCGCGCCTGGCGCTCGTCCGGGCGGGCGACGCTGGCGACCTCCTTCGGCGGCATCACCACCGCGCCGTCCTCGGCGAGACGGGTGAGGGCACGCTGGATGGTGCCGTTGCTGACCCGGAAGATCTGCCCGAGGGTTTCCTTGCTCAGCTTGGCGGCCGGCGCCAGGCGCTTTTCCAGGATTGCCGTGTAGATGCTTTCGTAGACGAAATGGCTGGTGGGGCGCAGCGCGGCGCCCTGCTGGGTACGTGCTTCGAATCCGACCATGTTCACACCTGTCGAGTCGTGCTTGTGGGCCTTCGCAGGCCGCGGACGAAAGCCGTCCGGGCTCCGCGACGGACCCGGGTTGGAACCCTGGCGCGGGCGATCAGACCTGCGGCAAGCGCAGGTCGATGTTCAGGCGCGCGCCTTCGTTGAGAATGTGCTGGCGCATCGCCTGGCTCGCCCGCTCGCTGTCGTGCTGGCGGATCGCGCGAAGGATGGCGTCGTGTTCCTGGAGGATCTCCTCGGCGTATTCCGGCTGGCGGCGCACCAGGTTGTCGCTGCGTTCCAGGGCGCTGCCGATCTGTTCGGAAACGCTGAGGAAGATCGGGTTCGAGGTGAGCTTCACCAGGCGCCGGTGGAAGGCCGTGTAGGCCTCCACCAGAGCCTGCGGGTCGCCATCCTCGACCGCTTCGCGCAGGTCCAGCAGCAACAGCCGCAGTTCGCTGATCTCCGCCGCCCCGGCGCTCTGCGCGACGATGCCGACGATGAACGGCTCAAGCGCATAGCGCAGTTGCAGGACGTCTTCCATGGTCGCCTCGCCGGGCGCCGCGACCTCGCGCAGCGGCTCGCTGCGTTCGAGGACCATCACGCCCTTGCCCGGCAGCGAACGGACCACGCCCAGGGTCTCCAGGACCATGATCGCCTCGCGCAGGCTCGGCCGGCTGATTTCCATCTGCTCAGCCAGCTCGCGCTGGCCGGGCAACATCTGGCCGGCGACCCAGCGACCCTGCTCGATGGTGTCGAGCAGGCGCTGGGCAACCGTGTTGACCAGCTTGGACGAAGAAAACATGTCGCCTCCCTTTACTTGCCAATCGGACGTGCAACGCGCCTCGGCGCGTCAGCCATGCAGCTTGCCTTCCCCGGCCACCGCGCTGCGCTTGAGCGGCTCGCCGTCGGCCTTGGCCGGCGCCTCCAGGCGCCCGTCGAGTATGGCCTGCGCACGCGGCATATCGATGTCGTTTTCCCAGCGGGCGATGGTTACGGTGGCCACGCAGTTGCCGATCAGGTTGGTCAGCGCGCGGCCGATGCCCATGAACCAGTCCACCGAAAGCACCAGCACCAGGCCAGCCACCGGGATCGCCGGCACCGCGGTGAGGGTGGCGGCGAGGATCACCAGGGCCGAGCCGGGAATGCCGTGGGCGCCCTTGGAGGTCACCAGCGAAACCAGCAGGATGGTGACCAGGTCGGTCATCGCCAGCGGCGTGCCGGTGACGTGGGCGATGAACACCACTGCCAGGGTCAGGTAGATCGAGAATCCGTCGAGGTTGAACGAGTAGCCGGTGGGAATCACCAGGCCTACCGTGGAGCTGCGGATGCCCATGTGCTCGAGCTTGCGCATCACCTGCGGCAGCACCGCGTCGGAGGAGGCGGTGCCCATCACGATCAGCAGCTCTTCGCGGAAATAGCGCAGGAACGGCAGCATGCGCACCCCGGAGAGACGCAGGACGCTGCCGAGCACGGCCATGACGAAGACCAGGCAGGTGGCGTAGAACACCAGCACCAGCGCGCCCAGGTGGCTGAGCGAGTCGACGCCGTAGCGGGCGGTGGTGAAGGCCACCGCGCCGAACACGCCGAGCGGTGCCAGGCGCACGATCATGCCCATGATGCGGAACACGATGTGGCTGAATTCGTTGATCAGGCGGGCCACGCCACTGGCCTGCTCGCCGACCAGGTTCAGGGCGCTGCCGAACAGCACGGAGAACAGCAGGACCTGGAGGATGTCGTTCTCGGCGAAGGCGCTGAACACAGAGGTCGGGATCAGGCCCATGAGGAATGCCACGGGGCCATGGATTTCCTGGGTGCGCCCGGTATACAGGGCGACGTCGCCGGCGGGCAGTTCGTTGAGATGGATGTTGGCGCCGCTGCCCAGGCTCAGGCTGTAGGCGACCACCAGGCCGAGGACCAGGGCGATGGTGGTGAGGATCTCGAAGTAGATCACCGACTTCAGGCCGATGCGGCCGACCTTCTTCAGGTCGCCGGCGCCGGAGATGCCGTTGACCACCACGCAGAAGACGATCAGTGCGATGAGCATCTTGATCAGCTTGATGAAGCCATCGCCCAGCGGCTTCATCTGCACGGCCAGGTCGGGAATGCCGACCCCGCAGATGACGCCTATCACCAGGCCAATCACGACTTGCAGGAATATCGAGCGGGAACAGCGCTTGATGAACATCGCAGGAGTCTCCATTCGGCGCTTCCATCGGGCCTCGCGGAGGCGGGCGATGAACGCATTTTTATTGTGGTATTACCGGTCTGACCAGTTCAGCCTATACGCAAATAAGTCAGCCTGACAAGCCGCTATCGGTGGGCGCGACGAATGGCCAGGAACCACGGCACGCGCGGGCCGCAGCCGGGAGAAGGGCGCTCGGACGGCGCAAGGCGGCGGGCCAGAGCGGCTCGCCGCGGGGAAGGGGAGGTCAGCCGGCGAGGGCTTCGGCGACGAAATCGAGGCGATCCTGGCCGAAGAACAACTGGTCGCCGACGAAGAAGCTTGGCGCGCCGAAGACGCCGCGCCGCACCGCCTCTTCGGTGGTCGCCTTGAGCCCCTCCTTGACCTGCTCGTCGCCAACCAGGCGGAGGAACTCATCCGGATCGAACCCGGCCTCCGCCAGCACCTGGGCGACCACCTCGGGCTTGCCGAGGTTCTGCTGGCGTACCCACAACGCTTCGAACACCGCTTTCAGGTAGGGATGGAACCCTTCGCCGCCGAGGTAGCCCTGGGCGCCGCGCATCAGCGTCAGGGTGTTGATCGGGAAAGCCGGGTTGAAGGCCAGTGGCACACCGTAGCGTTTCGCATGGCGCGCCAGGTCGTGGAGGGTGTAGCGCCCCTTGGCCGGCACCTCGATCGGCGAATGGTTACCGGTGGCCTTGAACACGCCGCCCAGCAGCATCGGCCGCCAGGCGATGCTCGCGCCATGGGCGGCGGCGATGCGCGGCAGTTGGGTCCAGGCCAGGTAGGTGGTGGGACTGCCGAAGTCGAAGAAGAACTCGATTTGCTTGCTCATGCGTGGCTCTTTCCGTGGCGGGGATCAGAAGGTTTCCATCCAGGGGCGCAGGTCCAGTTCGTGCACCCAGCAGTCGCGCGGCTGGCAGTGGATCTGCCAGTAGGTCTCGGCGATGTGCTCGGGATCGAGGATGCCGTCCTGCTCCTTGCGCTTGTACAGCTCGGGCAGGGTTTCGCGGATGAAGTCGGTGTCGATGGCGCCGTCTATGATCGGGTGGGCGACGTGGATGCCCTTTGGCCCCAGCTCGCGCGCCATGCTCTGGGCCAGGGCACGCAGGGCGAACTTGGCGCCGGAGAACGCGGCGAAATGCGCGCGGCCGCGCAACGAGGCGGTGGCGCCAGTGAAGATAATCGTTCCGCGCTGCCGCGGCAGCATCACCCGCGCCGCTTCGCGGCCGGTGAGGAAGCCGCCGAAGGCGGCCATCTCCCAGACCTTGCGATAGACCCGTTCGGTGGTTTCGGTGATCGGGAACCAGACGTTGGCGCCGACGTTGAAGATCACCGCCTCCAGCGCACCGACCTCACCTTCGATGCGGGCGAAGAGGTCGATCACCTGCTGCTCCTGGCGTGCGTCGCAGCCGCAGGCCAGGGCCTCGCCGCCTTGGTCGCGGATGGCCTGCACCAGCGCCTCCAGCTTCTCCGCGTTGCGCCGGGCGACGCACGCCACGTAGCCCTCGCGGGCGAACCGCCGGGCGATGGCGCCACCGGTGGCGTCGCCGGCGCCCATTACCAGAACCGCTTTGCGCTGGGTCATTGCAGAGGCCTCTCTTGTTAGTTCTTTTTTAGAACCCATTAGAGGCGATAGTTAGTTCTTAAAAGGAACTTGTCAACAGGGAAGGGCTCGAGTGATATCCGCGCACCAATTACTCTGCCTGTCGCGGCCTGCCCGGCACGCCCTCTCCCTGAAGAGAGGGGACCGGTCGGCGGAGCCTGGTACGACAGCGTCCTTCCTGCCGTAACGCCATCGGCGTTATCCGCCGATTCGCGGCGGCGGCCGGGCCTGGAACGCTCAGCCGCGCCGCAGCAGGCGCCCCTTCCAGAACAGCCCCTCGCGTACCGTCACGTCCCGCGCGTGCAGCGGCTCGCCGCATTCGGAACAGACCAGCACGCCATGCATGTGCTGGCCGCAATGCTTGTGCACATGCTCGAGTGGCGGCCCCTCGACGCCGGCGAGGTGGCGGTCGCCCCAGTTCACCAGGGAAAGGATGGCCGGGTACAGTTCCATCCCTTTCTCGGTAAGCCGGTATTCCTCGCGCAGCGGCCTTTCCTGGTAGGGGATCTTGGCCAGTATCTCCGCTTCGACAAGGCGCTTGAGGCGGTCGGCGAGGACGTGGCGGGTCACGCCGAGGCTGCGCTCGAAGTCGTCGAAACGGCGCACGCCGAGAAAGCAGTCGCGCAATACCAGCAGGGTCCAGCGATCGCCGACGATCGCCAGCACCCGCGCCAGCGAACAGGGTTGTTCGCTCAGTTCTTCCCAACGCATGAGACACCTCCAGCCGTTCGGCAAAGGATAGCCGCGTGGGTTCTGAAACGAAACCGACCGGCCACGCCTTTCCAGCTGCCCGCCGCCCATGGCATAACCGCGTTCCTGTCCCCCTGTCCCGGAATCCCGACCATGTCGCTCGACTGGACCTGCAAGCACCACGCCGACCTCACCCTGAAGGAACTCTACGCGCTGCTGCAATTGCGCACCGAGGTCTTCGTGGTGGAACAGAAATGCCCCTATCAGGAAGTCGACGGCCTCGATCTGGTCGGCGATACCCATCACCTGATGGCCTGGCGCGACGGCCAGTTGCTCGCCTACCTGCGCCTGCTGGACCCGGTTCGCCACGAGGGCCAGGTGGTGATCGGCCGGGTGGTCAGTTCCTCAGCCGCGCGCGGCCAGGGGCTCGGTCACCAGTTGATGGAACGCGCGCTGCAGGCGGCGGAGCGACTCTGGCTGGATACCCCGGTGTACCTCTCGGCCCAGGCCCACCTGCAGGCCTACTACGGCCGCTATGGCTTCGTCGCGGTCACCGAGGTCTACCTGGAAGACGACATCCCGCACATCGGCATGCGCCGGACCTGAGGCCCGGAACGCCGCGGACGGTGGGGGAAGGAAAGGGAGTCAGGCCTGCGGCTTGAGTACACCAGGCAGTTGGGCTTCCAGCTTGGCGTTGTTCAACGGTGCGCGGATGAAGCCGTGCTGCTCGCCGTCCGGACCGATGATCACCAGGTTGCCGCTGTGGTCGACGGTGTAGTTGGGCTTGCTGGTGTCGGCGGGGATGTAGGGGATGCTCATGGCGTTGGCCAGCTTCTGGATGTTCTCCGGAGTGCCGGTGAGCCCCTGGAAGCCGGCGTTGAAGTAGCCCAGGTATTGCTTGATCTGCTGCGGCGTGTCGCGGTTCGGATCGACGCTGACGAATACCACCTGCAGGTCGTCGCGCACCTCCTGCGGCAGCTTGCCCTGCAATTCGCGGAGCTGGGCGAGGGTGGTCGGGCAGACATCGGGGCAGAAGGTGTAGCCGAAGAACAGCAGGTGCCAGCGACCCTTGAGGCTGGCGGTGCTGACCGCCTGGCCGTCCTGGTTGGTGAACTCCAGCGCCGGCACCTTGCGCGTCTGCGGCAGGATCACGATGCCGGCGTCGAGCAGCACGGTGGGATCGGCCTGGCGCTGGGCGGTGAGCACCTTGTGCACGGTGAGGCCGAGGACCAGGGCGACCAGGGCGACGAGGACGAGGACGGTCTTGTTGACTCGAGTCATGGGTGGGCAAGGCTCTAGAGTGGGATCAGAGAAGCAGCTTCAGCGGCAGATAGTGGTCCACCAGCAGCGCCATGAACAGCAGGAACAGGTAGACGATAGAGTACTTGAAGGTCTTTATCGCCGCATGTGGCCGGCTGTCACAGTAGAGCGCCCAGGCCCAGTCGAGGAAGCGCGCGCCCAGGGCCAGGGCGCAGAGCAGGTAGACCAGCCCGCTCATGTGGATGACGAACGGCATCAGGCTCACCGCGAACAGCACCAGGGTATAGAGCAGGATGTGCAGCTTGGTGTAGCGCTCGCCGTGGGTCACCGGCAGCATCGGGATGTCGGCCTTGGCGTATTCGTCCTTGCGGTGGATGCATAGCGCCCAGAAGTGCGGCGGGGTCCAGGCGAAAATGATCAGTACCAGCAACAGCGGCTCGGCGCTCAGGTGGCCGGTGATGGCGACCCAGCCGAGCAGCGGCGGCGCCGCCCCGGCGAGCCCGCCGATGACGATGTTCTGCGGCGTGGCGCGCTTCAGGAAGCCGGTGTAGAGCGCCGCGTAGCCGAGCAGCGAGGCGAGGGTCAGCCAGGCCGTCAGCGGATTGGTGAAGGCCAGCAGCACGGCCATTCCGGCCAGCGCCAGGAGCAGCGCGAAGCCCAGCGCCATGCTCGGCGACACCCGGCCCTCGGCCAGCGGGCGCTTGTGGGTGCGCGCCATGATCGAGTCGATGCGCCGGTCCACCACATGGTTGACCGCCGCCGCCGCGCCGGCACAAAGACCGATGCCGAGGTTGCCGAAGATCAGCACCTGCCAGGGCACGAAGCCGTCCAGCGGCGCCTTGGTGGCGAGCAGCATGCCGATCAGCGAGGTGATCAGCATCAGCACCACGACCTTGGGCTTGGTCAGTTCGAGGAAGTCGCGCCAGGTCGGCTGGCTGTGGCGATCGATGACGGTGGCCATATCCTTACCTCCATCCTTCTGTCTGTCAGGCGGCCTTCAGCCGCGAACCTTGCGCCGGCGGCAGCGTGCGGCGCACGCGCAGCGGCGACGGGGCCGGCGCGCGGACGCTGGCCGGCGCGCGCAGGCGATAGTTGACCAGCACCAGGCTGAGCAGCAGCAGGGCGCCGCCGCCGTTGTGCGCCACCGCCACCGGCAGCGGCAGGTGCAGCAGCACGTTGCTGATGCCCAGGCCGATCTGCAGCGACAGGCCGAGCAGCATCAGCGCGGTCGGCCAGACCAGGCCGCTGCGCTGCAGGCGCCAGGCGAGCAGCAGGAGGACCAGGGTCACGCACAGCGCGCCGATCCGGTGGGTCATGTGGATCGCCGTGCGCGCGTCGCTGTCGAGCTGGCCGCCGAGGTAGTTGGGGCCGATGTGCTGGGTCAGGTGGAAGCCGTTGGCGAAGTCCATCCGGGGCCACCACTCGCCATGGCAGGTGGGCAGGTCGATGCAGGCCACCGCCGCGTAGTTGCTGCTGACCCAGCCGCCGAGGGCGATCTGGCCGATCACCAGGAGCAGGGCCAGCCCCGCCAGGCCGCGGGTCGCCGCCGGGTAGCGCCGCGCCGCGAAGCGTCCGGAGAGGCGCAGGGCGAGGAGAAAGAGCAGCGCCAGGGTGGTGAAGCCGCCGAGCAGATGGGCCGTGACCACCTGCGGCCAGAGCTTGAGGGTCACCGTCCACATGCCGAAGGCGGCCTGGGCGATCACCACCGCGAGCAGCAGCAGCGGCAGCTTCAGCGGTTGGCCGTCGCGCCCGCGGCGGACCAGCGCATGCAACGCCAGGCCAAGGATGAGCAGGCCGAGGGCGCCGGCGAAATAGCGGTGGATCATCTCGTTCCAGCCCTTCTGCGCCTCCACCGGAGCGTCGGGGAAGTGCAGTTCGGCGTGGGCCAGTTGCGCCTCGCTCAGCGGCACGTGGACGAAGCCGTAGCAGCCTGGCCAGTCCGGACAGCCGAGGCCGGCGTGGGTCAGCCGGGTATAGGCGCCGAGCAGGACCACCACGGCGGCCAGCAGGGTCGCCAGCACGGCGACGGTGAAACCGGGTTTGCGGGTTGCGCCTGTCATTCGCGGGCCCCTTTTTCTTGTCGTTCTGTCCTCATCGGGCCGGGAACCGCGCCGGCCACGCCGATCAACCGATATGCGAGAGCCTGAGCAGCAGTTGCACGTCCTTCAGCAGCTTCTTGCCGTTGGCCTTGGCGTC
Organism: Pseudomonas sp. HMSC066A08; assembly: GCF_001813025.1. Taxonomy (NCBI): domain Bacteria; kingdom Pseudomonadati; phylum Pseudomonadota; class Gammaproteobacteria; order Pseudomonadales; family Pseudomonadaceae; genus Pseudomonas; species Pseudomonas sp. HMSC066A08. The sequence goes on along the minus strand of NZ_KV811298.1, from coordinate 16,194 downwards.
GTAGCGCAGCACCAGGTTGCCGTGCGGGTCGACCACCCACAGCAGCGGCCGCTCGCCGCCGGCCTTGTCGTACAGGGCCGGGTCCAGGCCGTAGCGCTGCAGGCGCGGGTAGTCCTGCCTCACCAGGTTGGCGAAGTCCGCCGGCAGCTCGCCGCTGGCGGCCAGGGCGTGGCCGGCGCGTGAGGCTTCGCGGCCGAGGGCGATGTTGACCTGGCGGGCCAGGTAGACCAGTTGCTGGCAGTCCTCGCCGCAACTGCCCGGCGCGGTCACCAGCAGTTGCCACTGCTCGCCCTGGCGGCGTCCCTGCACGCCGAGGTCGGCGGGGGTCTGGCCGTTGCCGATCAGCGCGCCGCTGTAGCTGCGCCCCTGCGGTACCCAGAAATTCCATTTGTACATGGCGCTGGCGAGCAGCATCGGCCCCACCACCAGGCCGATGATCGCCAGCAGTTGCAGGCGGCCACGGGCGCGGCGCGGACGTTCAGGCATCGGAATCGCGAGACTCATGGTTTTTCTCCCGTGCGCGGCGCACACCGAGGTAGAGGTAGAGGGCGAGCAGGGCCGTCGCCAGGGCGAACCACTGCACGGCGTAGCCGGTGTGCCGCTCCGGCGGCATCGAGACCAGGGGCCAGTCGGTGTCGAAGCTGGCGTCGCCCGGTTCCAGGCGGATTTCCCAGGGCAGCCCGGCGCGACCGAAGGCCTGCCACAGCGCCGGGATGTCGAGCTGGGTCACCAGGCGCGGCCAGCCGCCGGCCGGCGCGTCGGCCAGGTGCAGGCCGCCGGGTGGCGGCAGGTAGGTCCAGGCGTCGAGCAGGAGGACGCGGTCGGGGGTTTCCAGCGTCGGCGGCGAGCGTCGGTCAGTCCATGCGACCCAGCCGCGGTTGACCAGCAGCCAGAGGCCGCTGGCCTGGTCGTAGAAGGGTTGCAGCACCTCGACCCCGGCTTGTCCGTTGCGCAGCCGGTTATCCAGCAGCAGCGTATGCCGCTGGTCGAAGCGGCCGTGCAGGCGCACGCGGACGTACGCCGGGTCGCGCAGTCCCTCTAGCTGCCCGGGCGACACCGGCTCGGCGCCGCGCCGGGCCTCGTAGCTGGCCAGCAAGGCGCGCTTCTCGTCGGCCCGCTGCAACTGCCAGGTGCCCAGCCAGAGCAGCACCGGCAGCAGGCCGAGGACCACCAGGGTCGGCAGCAGGCCGGGGCGGAACGCGCCACGCATGCTGCGCCTGTCATTGCGTCCGGCCTCCCCGAGGCGCTGGCTATACTGCATGAATCCCCCCCATCGCCGGAGTCCCACCATGTTGAAAGTGGCGATCGTCCTGCTACTGCTGGCTACCCTGGTGAGCCTGTTCAGCGGCCTGTTCTTCCTGGTCAAGGACCAGGGCCATGGTTCCCGCGTGGTCAATTCGCTGACCGTCCGCGTGGTGCTCGCCGCGGCGACCCTGGCGCTGGTCGCCTGGGGCTTCTACAGCGGCGAGCTGAACAGCCACGCGCCCTGGCATTTCTGATTCCCCCGGTGGCGGTCAGATCACGTAGACGAAGATGAACAGGCCGATCCAGACCACGTCGACGAAGTGCCAGTACCAGCTGGCGGCTTCGAAGCCGAAGTGGTGCTCGGCATCGAAGTGACCGCGCAGGATGCGGATCAGCATGATGCTGAGGATCAGCGCGCCGAGGGTCACGTGGGCGCCGTGGAAGCCGGTGAGCATGAAGAAGGTCGAGCCGTAGATGCCGGCGCCGAGGGTCAGGCCCAGCTCGTTGTAGGCGTGCACGTACTCCTCGGCCTGCAGGATCAGGAAGGCGATCCCCAGCAGCACGGTCAACGCCAGCCAGGCCTTGAGCGGGCCGCGCTTGTTCTTCTTCAGGGCATGGTGGGCGAAGGTCACGGTGAAGCTGGAGGTGACCAGCAGGATGGTGTTGATCAGCGGCAGTTTCCACGGCTCGATCACCGCGCTCGGCGGCGGGAACAGCTTCGGGTCCGGGGTCTGCAGCAGCGGCCAGCTGTACTGGAAGTTCGGCCAGAGCATGTGCGCCACGCCCTTGGCACCCTCGCCGCCGAGCCAGGGGCCGGCGAAGTGGCGGACGTAGAACAGCGCGCCGAAGAAGGCGGCGAAGAACATCACCTCGGAGAAGATGAACCAGCTCATGCCCCAGCGGAACGAGCGGTCCATCTGCGCGCTGTAGAGTCCGGCGCGGCTCTCGCGGATGACGTTGCCGAACCAGCCGAACAGCATGTAGGCGATGATCAGCCCGCCGACGAAGAAGATCCACGGGCCATGGGACTCCTTGTGGCCGGCGGTGAGGTCGTTGAACCAGGTACCCAGGCCGAACACCGTCACCAGCAGGCCGATGCTGGCGATGATCGGCCACTTGCTCTGGGCGGGGACGTAATAGTGTTCGTGGCTTGCCATGTTGTTCTCCTTATCGTCCCGCAACCGGTACGGGCGGCTTCCGCGCAGTGATATCGAAGAGGGTGTAGGCCAGCGTCACGTGCCGCACATCCTTGGGCAGATCGCGGTCGACGATGAAGCGTACCGGCATCTCGATGCTCTCGCCGGGTTGCAGCACCTGCTGGGTGAAACAGAAGCATTCGGTCTTGTGGAAGTAGGCGGCGGCCTCGGCCGGGGCGATGCTCGGGATGGCCTGCGCGGTCATTGGCTTGTCGCTCGGGTTGCGCGCGTAGAACACCATCTGGTTCACCGCGCCGGGATGCACCACCAACTGGTCGCCGGCGGAGCGGAACTCCCAGACCATGTCGATATTGTTCGAGGTCATGAACTGCACCTTCACCTCGCGCCCGACATCCACCTGCTGCTCGCCGCTGTAGGCGCTGCCGGCGGTCTTGCCGTTGATCCCCAGGGCGCGGCACATCACGTCGTAGAGCGGCACCAGGGCGAAGCCGAAGGCGAACATCAGCACGGTCACCAGCAGCAGGCGGCCGACCAGGCGGCGGGTATCGACCTTGGCATCGCTCATGGCGCGCTCCTCACTTGACCTCGGGCGGGGTGCTGAAGGTGTGGTAGGGCGCCGGCGAGGGGATGCTCCACTCCAGGCCCTCGGCGCCGTCCCAGGGCTTGGCAGGGGCCGGCTTGCCGCCGCGGATGCACTTGATGACGATGAACAGGAACAGCAGCTGGGTGGTGCCGAACATGAAGGCGCCGATCGACGAGACCATGTTGAAGTCGGCGAACTGCAGGTTGTAGTCGGGGATCCGTCGCGGCATGCCGGCGAGACCGACGAAGTGCATCGGGAAGAACGCCAGGTTCATGCCGATGAAGCTCATCCAGAAGTGCAGCTTGCCGAGGGTCTCGTCGTACATGTGGCCGGTCCACTTCGGCAGCCAGTAGTAGGCCGAGGCGAAGATGCCGAAGATCGCGCCGGGCACCAGCACGTAGTGGAAGTGGGCGACCACGAAGTAGGTGTCGTGGTACTGGAAGTCCGCCGGGGCGATCGCCAGCATCAGTCCGGAGAAGCCGCCGATGGTGAACAGGATGACGAAGGCCACGGCGAACAGCATCGGCGTCTCGAAGGTCAGCGAACCCTCCCACATGGTGGTCACCCAGTTGAACACCTTCACCCCGGTGGGCACCGCGATCAGCATGGTGGCGTACATGAAGAACAGCTCGCCGGTGACCGGGATGCCGACCACGAACATGTGGTGCGCCCAGACCACGAAGGAGAGGAAGGCGATGCTGGCGGTGGCGTAGACCATCGAGGTGTAGCCGAACAGCGGCTTGCGCGCGAAGGTCGGGATGATCGCACTGACCGCACCGAAGGCGGGCAGGATCATGATGTACACCTCGGGGTGGCCGAAGAACCAGAACACGTGCTGGAACAGCACCGGGTCGCCGCCGCCGGCGGCGCTGAAGAAGCTGGTGCCGAAGTGGATGTCCATCAGCATCATGGTCACCACGCCGGCCAGCACCGGCATCACCGCGATCAACAGGAACGCGGTGATCAGCCAGGTCCAGACGAACAGTGGCATCTTCATCAGGGTCATGCCCGGGGCGCGCAGGTTGAGGATGGTGGCGATCACGTTGATCGCGCCCATGATCGAGCTGATCCCGGCCAGGTGGATGGCGAAGATGAAGAAGGTCACGCTGTGCGGGGCGAAGGTGGTCGACAGCGGCGCGTAGAAGGTCCAGCCGAAGTTGGGACCGCCGCCGGGCATGAACAGGGTGCTGACCAGCAGGCCGAAGGCCGCCGGCAGCAGCCAGAAGCTGAAGTTGTTCATCCGCGGCAGGGCCATGTCCGGCGCGCCGATCATCAGCGGGATCATCCAGTTGGCCAGGCCGACGAAGGCCGGCATCACCGCGCCGAAGACCATGATCAGGCCGTGCATGGTGGTCATCTGGTTGAAGAACGCCGGCTCGACGATCTGCAGGCCGGGCTGGAACAGCTCGGCGCGGATCACCATGGCCATCGAGCCGCCGAGCAGGAACATCATGAAGCTGAACCACAGGTAGAGGGTGCCGATGTCCTTGTGGTTGGTCGTCAGCACCCAGCGCATCAGGCCCTTGGCTGGTCCGTGGTGGTGGTCGCCGGCATGGTGGTCGGGCGTATCGATCACAGCACTCATGGCGGTCTCCTATTGTTGTTTCTGCTTGTAGGCGACGACGTCTTTCGGGGTGACCATGTCGCCATCGTCGTTGCCCCAGGCGTTGCGCTCGTAGGTGATCACCGCGGCCAGGTCGACCTCGTTGAGCTGCTTGCCGAAGGCCGCCATGGCGGTGCCGGGCACGCCGTTGAAGACCACTTCCAGGTGGTGCTCCTTGGGCCCGGTGACGATCTTCGAACCCTTCAGCGCCGGGAACATCGGCGGCATGCCCTGGCCTTCGGCCTGGTGGCAGGCGGCGCAGATGGTGTGGTAGACCTTGTCGCCGCGCGCGACCAGTTCTTCCTTGGTCCACTCCTTGCTGGTCAGTTCCTTGACCTTCGCCGCCTCTTCCTTGCGCTTGGCCAGCCACTGGTCGAACTCGGCCTTGGGCTTGACGTCGACCACGATCGGCATGAAGCCGTGGTCCTTGCCGCACAGCTCGGCGCACTGGCCGCGGTAGATGCCGGGCTCGTCGACCTTGGTCCAGGCCTCGTTGACGAAGCCGGGGATGGCGTCGCGCTTGACCGCGAAGGCCGGCACCCACCAGGAATGGATCACGTCGCTGGAGGTGATCAGGAAGCGCACCTTGGTGCCCACCGGCAGCACCAGCGGCTCGTCCACCTCCAGCAGGTAATGCTCGTCCTTCGCCTGCCGGTTGTGGATCTGGTCCTGCGGGGTGGCCAGGTTGCTGAAGTACTCGACGTCCTGGCCCAGGTACTTGTACTGCCACTTCCACTGGTAGCCGGTGACCTGCACGTCCAGCTCCGGCTCGGAAGTGTCGTAGATGTGGATCAGGGTGCGGGTGGCGGGCACCGCCATCACCACCAGGATCACGAACGGCACCACCGTCCAGAGGATTTCCACCGTGGTGCTCTCGTGGAAATGCGCCGGCTGCTGGCCGGTGGAGCGGCGGTGGACGATCATCGACCAGAACATCGCGCCGAAGACCAGCACGCCGATCACCACGCAGATCCAGAAGATGGTCATGTGCAGGTCGAAGACGGACCGGCTCACCTCGGTAGCGCCCGGGGCCATGTTAACCGTCCAGGCGGCATTCGCCTGGCTGATCGCCGAGAGCAAAAGGAAGCCCATCCAGACTCGTGGATGTCGCAGCATTCGGGTTCCCCTTATCGTTGTTTTTATCCCGCCGGCAGACGCCAACGGCCAAGGGGTGGACCGCCAAGACAACGAACTTTGACCGTCGCACCTCGGCACACAGCAAGGCAGGCCGGGTTCATCAGGTTCAGCATTCGAGTGGGAGTATAGACAGCGACTGCGACATAACAACGCAGCGTAAAAACGTCGCTGGAAAGTGCCGATTCTTCTCTAAAAGCCGCGAGCGGCGTGGCTTTGCAGGCGAATGGTGGCCGCCTGATATATCATCCTCGCATAACCACGAAGCGATTATGACAATCGCGTCTTAGCCGGCGCGCGCCGCCGGCTATGTTTCACCTCTTCTTCACCATCCCCGTTGTATGGGAGACCCCATGAACACCGCTGCCCTCCGTGAACTCATCCAGCAGGCGCACCTCAGCGAAGCCCGCCACGGTCACCTGGCTGATCTGATAGCCAGCCGCCTGCCCCGCCTGCATCGCACCATCCAGCCGCAAGGCGAGAACACGGAAGACATACTCACCCGCTTCGTCCACGCCTACGTCGAACAGGTACCGGACCTGCTCGACGCCGCCAACAGCGTGGCCCGCGAAGCCGGCATCGAGGAACGGATCAAGCCGGTGCTGAAGGTCGCCGAGCAATTCTTCCTCACCCCGCCGGCGTTGCTCGCCGGCCACGACGGCCTCGACGCCCTGCTCGACGAAGCCTATCTGGCGCACCGCCTGGTGGAAGAAGTGAACGACCGCTATATCGCCCACTTCGGCCAGGCGCTGATTCCGCTGGACACCACCGTGGCCAACCTGGTGGCCCACCAGTTGATCGGCGAGCCCTTCGCCAACCGGCTGGACGAAGCCGTCCACCACGCGGTGGAGAACATGCTCGACGCCACTACCTTCGACGCCGACTCGGCCCGCGCCTACCGCGAGAACCTGAAGAACCCGCGGGTGGTCGCCGCCTGGCAGCAGTGGCCGTGCCTGTCGAAGCAGCTCGGGGTGGAACTCAGCCTGGGCTGACCGCCCCGCCATTGCGCGCGCCGCCCAACCCGACGCTGCCGCGCAGGCGCCCTTCCAGGCGACGCTTCAAGGCGCGCGGCTCGATCACCAGGCGCGAGCCCTGCACCGGTGCCATCCGCCCCCAATCCTCGAGCAGCTCCATGCAGGCATGGTCGACATAGCTGAGGTTATCCATCGGTACGTGCAGGGTGGTGCCCGGCTTGACCTCGTCGAGCACCCGCGACAGCGCCGGCACCTTGAGGAAAGTCGCGGCGCCGCTCAGGCGCAGCTCCGCTTCGTGCTCGCCGGTGTAGCGCAGGGCGATCTTCAGCCGCGCCGCCTTCAGCACCAGCTTCAGCAGGGTCAGGGCGAAGCCCACCAGCACGCCGGTCAGCAAGTCGGTGAAGACGATCGCCAGGGCGGTGGCCGCGTACACCAGCATCGGCATCCGGCCGTAGCGAGAGAGGTTGCCGAGAGCCTTGAAATCGACCAGCTTGACCCCGGTATAGACCAGCACCCCGGCCAGGCTCGCCACCGGAATCTGCCGCAACAGGCTGCCGAGCAGGAGGACGAAGGCAAGCAGCCAGAGGCCGTGGAAGATCGCCGAGGCGCGGGTGCGCGCACCGGCGTTGACGTTGGCCGAGCTGCGTACGATCACCCCGGTCATCGGCAGCGCGCCGAGCAGGCCGCAGAGCATGTTGCCGACCCCCTGGGCGGACAACTCGCGATCCATGTCCGAGCGCGGGCCGTCGTGCAGGCGATCCACCGCCGCCGCCGAGAGCAGGGTCTCCGCACTGGCGATGAAGGCCACCACCACCGCCGCCAGCAGCAGGGAGGGATCGGCCAGGGCCAGCAGGTCGGCCGGGCGTAGCCAGTCGATGGCCTCGCCGAGGTTGGCCGGTACCTCGACCCGCCGCACGTCCAGCGCCAGCCAGAGGCTGGCCAGGGTCGCCAGGCTCACGCCGAGCAGCGCGCCGGGTAGGAAGCGCAGGCGTTGCGGACGCAGCTTATCCCAGCCCCACATCACCGCGATGGTGCCCAGCCCGAGCAGCGCCGCGTCGAGGCCGCTGTCCATGCCCAGCGAACCGAGCGCGGCGAACGCCGCCCGGGGGAATGCCAGCAGGTTGTCGAGGCCGGACGCCTTGGGCGCCAGGTCGAGCATCACGTGCAATTGCGAAAGGACGATGAGGATGCCGATGCCGGCGAGCATCCCGTATACCACCGCCGGCGAAGTGACCCGGAACCAGCAGCCCAGGCGCAGCCGCCCGGCGAGCAGCTGGATGGCGCCGGCGAGCAGCAGGATCGGCCCGAGCATGGCCACCCCGTAGGTACGCACCAGTTCGAAGACCAGCACCGCGAGGCCGGCCGCCGGGCCGCTGACCTGTAGCGGCGAGCCGGCCAGGAAGCCGACCACCAGGCCACCGACGATGCCGGTGAGCAGGCCCTTGGCCGGCGGCATCCCGGAGGCGATGGCGATGCCCATGCACAGCGGCAGGGCGACGAGGAACACCACCACGGAGGCCATCAGGTCCCGCGGCAACGTGTCCCGGAGGGACGGAAACACCTTTGAAACATGCATGGCACAGTTCTCCTGCGAATTTTTTCCACGACGAGGGAGCGACGCCAGGGCCAGGCCCGGTGCCGGTTGTGTGTGCGCAGTGTGTTTTTTCTTGTAATAGCGACCCGTTCAGCCCCGGAACGGGGCTTCCCAGAGGTCGTCCATGGCAGGAACGGCGAAAGGTGACGCGAAAACGCTGTTGTTATCCGGCGGCCCGCACGGCCGCCGCTATCACGAGTTCAGGTAGCGCGGCGCGGGCGTAGCCATCGGCACCGGATGCTCGCCGTCGAGGGGCAGGAAGCGACCCTGCTTGGCGTCGTAGGCGCGGATCTGCGCACTCTCGATGTCGTACACCCAGCCGTGGATGAACAGTTGCCCGCTGGCCAGGCGCGAGGCCACCGAGGGGTGGGTGCGCAGGTGATCGAGCTGGGCCACCACATTCTCCTCGGTGAGCACCCCGAGGGTGTCGTGGCTGGCGCCGCAGTCGCAGTTGTCCGCCACCACCGTGCGTGCCACCTCGGCGTGCCGCAGCCAGGCCTTGACCGTCGGCATGCGTTCCAGGGTCTGCGGGTCGAGCACGGCGCGCATCGCCCCGCAGTCGGAGTGGCCGCAGACGATGATGTGGTGCACGCCCAGCGCCAGCACGGCGTATTCGATGGCGGTGGAGACGCCGCCGTTCATCTGCCCGTAGGGCGGCACCACGTTGCCGACGTTGCGGGTAACGAACAGGTCGCCGGGGGAACTCTGGGTGATCAGTTCGGGAACGATGCGCGAATCCGCGCAGGTGATGAACATCGCCCGCGGCCGCTGGCTATTGGCGAGCTTCTTGAACAGCGCCTGCTGCTCGGGAAAGACCTCCCGGCGGAAATGCTGGAATCCATCGACAATCCTTTTCAATGCGTCGTCAGCGCTTTCCTGCTCTGGAGAATCGGACTTAACGCCCCGCATACGGTCTGGCATGGTTCGGAACCTCGATGAATGGATCGATTGAATTTTCCCACGTCTGCCGACGCTTTCCCCATAGGAAAAAGACACAACAAACGCAGAGCGACCTGCATGACCGGCCGGTCACTTCTAGTGCTCAACGCTAATGCCCGAAGCTTAACCATAAATTAAAAAATCCCTCTATCTCGCACGTTGTCAGCTTTTTTCACGATATTTCCAGAGGATGTCGACAGGCTATCATGGCGAACGAGTGGCATTTCCATTCGCCCCGCATAAGTGGTGAAAGGTTTCAGTCAACCGGCTGGCTACGTGCGGGGAAATTCGTCGAATGGGAAAAGCGACGCGAACGGAAACCCGCGCGCCGGCAGCCCGCTAGCGGAGCAGGGCCCGTTGCCGGCGTACCGGAGCGCTGGTGGGGAACAGCGGCAGGTTAGGCACGAAACGCGCGAGCAGACACGCTGCGGCCATCCGCTGGCGTTGCTGGCCGTCGCGCAGGACCTGGCGGCAGCGCGCCTCACCGAGCGGTTCGCCGAGCAGGTAGGCGCGCCCGCCGACGAAACGCGCGCCGTGGTCCCGCCACCAGGCGGAGACTCGCTCCGCCTGCGGCCAGGTAAGGTTCTCGTCGTCGTCGAGGGCGACGTTCTCGTCGTCGGGATCGTCGTTGGGGCCAGGGTCGTAGTCGGGCAAGGCCTCCAGCTCCAGGTCGAGCAACGCCAGGTCGGCGCCGGTGATCAGGCTGAAGGCCTCGCCGGCGACCCGCGCCAGGCTCTCGTCGCGCATCTGCTGGATCAGCCAGGGCACCGCCACCGGATCGCCGAACAGACCGGTGGCCTGGATGCCGATCCGCCGCGTCTCCGCCGTCTGCATCAACTGGCGGATCCAGGCCATGCTGATATCGCGCGGCTGCCAGGCGAGCAGCACCATGGTCGCCGGCAGCTGGAACGGGCCGGGCTGCCCGGCGAACGCACGCAATGGCCCCAACGCCTCCTCGTCACCCATCTGCGCGGTGGCCCAGTTGGCCCAGAAGCGCAGGCTCGGGTCGTCGTGGGCGCGGTAGGCGCGGATATTCGCCATCAGGTCGCGTCGACGCAGTTCGCCGGCGGTGCGCGCGGCGCGCGCCAGCACCGCCGGGTCGGCGTGGCCAAGGGCGGACAGCAGCGCCGGCCCCGGGTCATGCCGGTGCATGCCGCAGGCGGCCAGGCCAATGGCGCGGAACAGCGGCTCGGGCGAGGCCAGCAGGCGCTCCACCCAGGGCCGCGCCTGGTCCCAGTCGAGCCAGCCGAGGGCTGCGGCGAAACCGCGCCGGGCTTCCGGAGACGCCGCAAGACAGGCGCGCATCCGTCCGATCACCGCCTCGTCGCCAGCCTGCATGGCCAGCGCCGCGAGGGCGAACGCCTCGCCCTGGGCATGCGCATCGAGTTGCTCGAACAGCGCTTCGTATCCGGCCTGGCCGGCGATGGACAGGCCATCCAGGTGTGCCTCGATGCGCTGGTCGAGTTCGGCGAGTTCTTCCAGGTCGTAGTGCGGCGCGCGCACGGCGTAGTCGCGGAGCAGGACGAGGAAGGTGGCTTCCTCGGCGTGCTGATCGAGCATAGAGACGATTGGCAGGCTCATTCTCGGCATCGCTTCGTTGATCACTGAATCTCGAGAATCCGCTTCCAGGATTGTCCGTCGAACTCCATGACATCTTTCGGTCCGACCGACCACATGATTCCGTCTGCCGCGCTCAGGTGATAGCAGGAGGCTGGGACATCATCGCCAAAGTCCACTCGCTCCAAGCGTCCTTTCACCAGGCGATAAACGAAGTGCGTCGAGGAAACGTAAAGGTGGCCGTCGAAGTATTCCATGCCCCAGAGGTCCTCCCGAGTGGACTCATGCTCGATGATTTCCCACTTGTCGCCGCGACCACGCAACAAGGTGCCCAGTTGTCCACAGGCATAAGCGTAACCGTCACCGGCGCAACGCACCTTGTACAAGGCGAGGTTGGTAGGGCTGCTTACCTGAGTGAAAACAGAACCATCGTAACTCCAGATTTCTCCCTCCCAGCCAACCGTATAGATTTCCTGTTCGCTGAAGCCATCGATGGATTCGAAGCTGGTGTCGGTTAGCGCCACATCTCCACCCTGGGCAGTCTGATCGATGCAACGCCATACCCCTTCATCTTCACGAACATAAGCCTGACGACAAGTGCCCACGGCATAAGCGCGCCCCCTGGCGACGCCTCTCACTTCCCTCAACGGTCCTCTCGAACGAGGGTCCATACCGCTGTTCGAAATCGACTCATCGCTCTGGGAGCCACCTCCCATCACCCGCACCTGGCCCTGGACGCCCAGCGCAACATAACGCTCACTCGGAAGATGGCAGACCGTACCCGAACAGGCCAGCCAGTCCAGGCTCGCAGCTCCCGGCGTACCACGGTCAATGGTGAACAGGAGGGTGCCAACCAAGCCCTCTTGGATATCCTCATCGCTGGTAGCCAGCAGATAGGCCAAATCTGAGTACCGAAGTACGCCGGTACTCAGACTGAACCCACTGAAGCGGCGGTCGTTCGCATCCATGAATTGCTCCTCATTATCTGAGAGTTACTTGTTCGAACATCTCGGCACGGGCAGCGGCCCTCTCACCGACATCACTCGTCATTGAGGCGTTCGCCTTGATGGGCTTTTCCGCCCCGTCATCCTTTGCGGTGTCGTGATACTTGTTCAGTTGCGCCTCCAAGCACTCCTGCGAGCAGTTGGAGTCCGGAAAAGTCTTTCGCGCCGCTTTTGCCCCTACCTGGGTAGCTCGCCCTCTCGGCCATTCTCCCTTGTCATCTTGCTCATGCAGTGCAACCACACCTCTCCGTGTATGCAATTGTCCATGCGTCGCCGTCGTCTGGTTCGGCCCCTCGGCGCAGATACAGGGCGCCTTGTTGGTCTGGTACTTGCTCCAGCCGGTTATTTTCTTCCCTTTGCGCGGGCCGAACGAGGCAGCGTCAACCAAGTGGTCGCCGGTCTGCCCAGGGCAGCATCGGTTCGGCCTATAAGGGGCCAGGAAACAGCGCAAGGCCTTCTGGCAGGGGTCGTTATTGATCTTTTCGGCCAAGGCGGAAAATTCGCGTTGCACCTCCTGATGCCGACTCTGGTAATCGGCATTGTCCTTGAACTTGTCACCGGCTTTTTTCTTGGCGGCGGCACGAGCAGCGGATGCCTTTTTCAAGGCGGAGATATCCGGGCAGACCACCTTCTTGCTGGTGTCTCCACAAGCATCCTTGGCGCGCGTCCTCTCATCGTCGCACTGACTCAGGCCCTTGGCGTAGGCCATGCGGTCGGCATAGGTCCAGGTCATCGTATTTCCCGGTTGGGAACCGTGATTGTGAGTCATCAGATCCATGTGTCGGACAACGTTCTTGCTCTCGAACTTCACGTTCATCGACCAGGAGGTGAAGTACACCTTGCCCTTGATCTTGCTGGTAATGACCCCCTTCTTCGGCGCCCGCCCGGCTTCATCGCCATAGCTGGTCTTGAAGTAGCTCTTGTTCTTCAGCATCACCTCCTTGCGGCTGATGCGAATGGTCCGGGTGCCTTTGGTGGTGTCCTTGGACAGGCCGGTATTGGGGTAGGGGATCGGTACCCCCAACGGCGTCGGCGGCGCCTGCGGCGGGGTGAAGCAGACATCCGGGAAGGCCGCGATGGACTTGCCGCTCGCCGCCTTGCAGGAGATCTCCATGTTGTTGGCGTACACCTCGTTGGCCATCAGGCAGCCCTCACCCGTCGATAGCTGAGCAGCGCGGCGGCGCGTTCGCCGGCGTCGTTGCCCAGGTGGCAGAACACGTTCGGCCCGTCGCCGTAGCCCTTGCGCGAAGCGGCCAGGGCCACGGCGAGCAACGCCGGGCCGATGGCGGCGCCGCATTCGCCGATGCAGTCGGCGGGGTGCCAGAGGTCGAACTTCGGCTTGAGCACGCGCAGGTTGCGACTCAGGGTCAGCGAGGCCTCCTTGAAGTAGTACTGCTCGCCGGAAATGTCGGTGAGCCGGTAGTCCATCTGCTCCAGGCCGCAGCCAGCCTCGGCGAGGGCGGCGCGCACGGCCTGGGTCAGGCCGTCGGCGCGCAGCGGCAGGTCCTCGCTCTCCACCGTGGCCTTTTCGACGCCGAAGCCGAGGCCGATGCAGAGCAACTGCGGCGCCTCCTCGTGGAGCGGCGCGGCGACCAGCACGGCGGCGGCGCCCTCGCCGGGAATGAAGCCGTTGGAGTTCTGGCTGCTCAGCAGCCGCTCGCGGGCCTCGTAGGCGGCCAGGGTCGGGCCGCTGACGAAGGAGTCGACGCCGGCCACCAGGACCTGCCGGCAGCCGCCCTGGATCAGCTTGCGCGCGTTGAGCAGCGCCACCGCGCCACCGACCCGGCCACGGGCGATGAGTGCCGAGGAGGGATGGAAGCGTCGTCCCAGCTCGCCTTCCAGGTCGCGCAGGAAAGACTCGTCGAGCCCCGCGCAGCGTCCGGGACGGTCGCCCTCGGCGACGCAGAGCAGCAGCGGCAGCTCCGCGCAATCGAGATCGGGCTGGCCGCGCAAGGCCTCGTCGATGGCTCGCGCAGCCATCTTCAGCAGCTTGGCGCGGCCGCGCCAGGGCTGTTCCAGCGCCACGCTGGCGGCAAGCAACCATTCGCCGCCCTGGTCGATGAAACGCGTCTCCTGGAAGTTGTCCAGGGCGCAGCGGATCGCCGCGCAGCTGGCCGGCGCGCTGAGGCCGACCGCGCTGACCATGCCGGAGGCGACGATGCTCAGGACCTGGCTCATGCCTCGTCCTCCTCGGCCTGGCGGCCGCGTACCAGTGCGGCAAGCGAGGGGTAGTAGTCCTTGCCCAGCTCACGGGCGCGCCACCAGGCGGCCGACTTGCTGCCGACCAGCACCTGGGCGATCTCGAACAGGTTGCGCTTCAACGGCCGGTGGATGCGCCAGGTGACTTCCACCCGACGGGCGTCGCAGTCCACCAGCAGGGTATCGATCCGTGCCTGCGCGGTTTCGCGGCCACCCTTTTTCAGGAAGAAGGTCACCGGGACATCCCTGCACGGCACGCGGAAGGCCGCGCGTTCCTCGCCGGTGAGGTTGAGCAGCAGGACCTCCTCGCCACCGCGCAGATGGTCGGTCCACTGGTCGGCCGGTGCGGACTGGAAGTAGCGCTCGTCGAAGTCGGCGGGCAGGAACGGGAACCGGTCGGCCAACCAGGCGTCGTCGTAGCGACCGGCGAAGCCGACCCGGGCCTGCCAATGGCGACCGAGCGGGCCGAGCGCCATCGGCGTGAAGCGTCCATGGGGGCTGTCCACCGGCTCGCCGGGCTTTTCCGTGGCCGGCATCGGCGTGCCGACGATCGCGGCGGTGTCGGCGCTGCGCGGAAACCAGCCACATCCAGCCGGATTGGCCATGTAGCACTCCATGAAACCAGGGTTGTCCGGCGAGGCATGGCTGCCGCCGAAGGCACTGGCGTAGGAAATGTCCTGGCGCTGGAACGGCTGGGCGACGCCCGCGCCGGCACCGAGCAATCCCGGTTCCCACTGGCGCGGCCCATGCACCGTCAGCGCCTTGCTGACCCGGCCGACGCGGATGCCCGCGGTCAACTGCTGTACCGGCCGCCCGCCGGGCGCCTGGGCGCTGCCGAGCACCAGCACATCGCAGAACGGCTTGAAGGGAACGAACTCGCACTCCCGGCGCGGCGCGGAAAGCCCCGGCTCGCCATAGAACTCATCGACCATCAGCAGCGCCTGCTGCTCGTCCAGCAGGCGCGCCTCGCGACCGTCCAGCGGCAGGTCGAAACTGCCCTTGGCGATCACCACCAGCGATTCCCGGCCTTCGGCGTCGAGCCCCTGGTTGTAGGCGGCGGCCAGCGGGGTGGCGTTCAACAGTTCCATGTCGGGCCCGCCGCGCTCAGTTGATCTGCACCGAACCGCCCTTGATCCGGTTGACCCCGGTGGAGCGGCTGGAAAGATAGGCGCCACGGATGATCACCTTGCCGGCGCGGGTCAGGGTGATGCTGGCCTTGCCGCAACGCAGGACGATCTCGCGTTCGGCACTGAACTCCAGGCGCTCGCCGTCCAGTTGCGCCAGCGGCGCCGCCAGCGCTTCCTGCGGCAGGCGCTGGATGCGGCCGATCAGCAGCGGCTGGCGCGGATCGCCGGCGACGAACATCAGCGCTACCTGGGCGCCGATGTCGGCGCGACCGAGCTGGGTGGTAGTGGCCGCCGCCAGGCCGTGCTCGCTCGGGCAACCGGGATAGGCGACCACCGGAGCGGCGGCGTCCGGCACGTCGAGGAGGACGCCGATGACCACGCCGTCCAGGCGCGCGGGAAGGGCCGTCGCGGCCCCGGGTAGATGGATCTCGACACTCATGCGCTGACTCCCTGGCTCTGCGCCGCTTCAGTTCTGGAGGATCTTGCGTCCCTTCACCACCACGTTCTTGTCGGCCTTGACGTTGATCGCCCCGGAACCGTCGATGGTGATGTTCTTGCCGCTGATGACGATGCTGCCGTCCTTCTTCATGCGGATGCTGGCGGCGCCGGTGACCAGGGTGATCGAGTCGCCGGCGTTGAGCGTGAAGCTCTTGCCCACGTCCAGGCTATCGTCCTTGCCCACCGAGGTATCGCGGCCCTGGCCGACGCTGCGCGACTCGTTCTTGCCGATGCTGGTGCTCTGGTTGCCGCCTATGTCGATGGTCTCGTTGGCGCCCACCGACTCGCTGCGGTCGGCGCCGATGCTGATCGTCTCGTTGTTGCCCACCGACTCGCTACGGTTCGCGCCGATGCTGATGGTCTCGTCGTTGCCGACGTCCTCGGTGCGATTGGCACCGATGCTGATCTTCTCGTTGCTGCCGACCTTCTCGGTGCGGTCGACGCCGATGCTGATGGTCTCGTTGCTGCCGACGTCCTCGGTGCGGTTCGCGCCGATACTGATCTTCTCGTTGTTGCCGACCTTCTCGGTGCGGTCGACGCCGATGCTGATGGTCTCGTTGTTGTCCACGGTCTCGGTGCG
>NZ_KV811297.1:0-3980 GCF_001813025.1 Pseudomonas sp. HMSC066A08 | reverse complement strand
TGTATTTCTTGCGCTTCATGAACACTCCTTCAGCACGGTGTGAGCTTACTCGAAAGTGTCCGTGTTAACGGGGTAGAACCTGCCTCTGAGGAAATCGACGAAGACCTGCGCAGTCCCTTCCCACTAGGTTTCCGCGTCAGTGCTAATTTTCATTTTCAAAAATTTCATATAGTCCTGAATTGAATCCGGAGTTGTAATTTTCACACAAAATTTCTTTGACTCGGCTATCTCCTTTGTAAATCAGTATTTTTGTGTTCGATTCAAAGCC
This sequence comes from Pseudomonas sp. HMSC066A08, assembly GCF_001813025.1. Lineage (NCBI taxonomy): Bacteria > Pseudomonadati > Pseudomonadota > Gammaproteobacteria > Pseudomonadales > Pseudomonadaceae > Pseudomonas > Pseudomonas sp. HMSC066A08. Next base: position 3,712 of record NZ_KV811297.1, on the reverse strand, counting down.
AGTTTCTTCACCTGGTGGGTGGCCTGATTCATCTTTTATTAGGTAAGTATGGTTTCCATTCGTAAAGCTTATAGTTGCCATTGATCCGCCGGGTCTTGGAATACTATTAAAGCTAAAGCTGGCAGAAGGTGGGGCATATTGGGGGGGGAATTCCAGCTCAATTTTTTGGGGTGTGCCAAATCTATATTTAGCATACCCCGATGAGCGTGTTGCATCGTTAGATGCACATATTGAGGCTATTTTTATTCCGGATAGGCAATTTAGAAGTATCTTTTCATTTTTGTTGCATAGGTTGGCTCTATATTCAGCTGCGCTGCAGAAAAATGATAATAGAAGTAAGATTGTGAAATGATAAGATTTTAACATTTCCTAGATGCCCATGGCTTTCTTGAGGGAGTTTAGTCTAGTTCTTCTATCTTCTAATCCGTTCGTTCCGCCATTTATTATGAAGGTTGTCTTTGTGAGGTCATCTTTGTCTGCGGCAGCAGAAAAATTATTAGCCATGCAATACCAAAAAGCCGACTCAATACCGTACCTTATCTCTGTTGAGATAAGGTCTGGATTTGACAAGAAATCCTGTATGTCTTCTGGGATAGCGCTATTGTGGTGATTCATGTATCTCCTGTATGTATCTTTTCCGGTTAATTGAATTAGCCCGCGTCCTCTGTATTTATATCCTTCCTGAGATGCTTCGTTACCATTTCCCATCCGATCTGAATAAACGTAGCTCAATAAATTAACTGGATTGTTTGCATAAGTGTTTTCCTGGCTCCAAAGCTTGATCCTTAGTTTCCCAAGTTCGCAACTGTCTGTTGCGGTTATGTAATTTTTCTGCCCGCCTCTACAGCCGAATATCATTCGCATCCTTACTGCGCTATAACTTCCGTTTTCCTGTCTTATTTTAAACCCGCTTTCATGACCAGTCTGAGCCAGAAAATGCGCTATACGAATAGGAGTATCTATTCCATAAATTGGCGCATACGCATTAAGTATTGGCAATATGCTTTCATGGTAGCTTTGCAGGCCGCTGGGGTTTGCTAAGTTTAGCATTTCTAGAGTAATTAACTGTGGAGGGATCAAGTTGAAATTTCCCGCCAACCCAATCGGATGAAAGTGGTAGACCTTTGCATCTCCCGGCAATCCAACGCTCGAAGCCACTTCACTCCACCAGCGCAACCGCAACACGCAATTCTTTTCCGCCTCGACGTTGTCCATCGCCCGCTGGCCAAACTTCAGCGCGATGTCGGAAATCACGCCGTACTTGCTGGCCCAGGACGGGACATGCCATTCGCTGGTATGAAAGGCGATCAAACCACCGATGCGCTTCGCGACGGCCCTGTCCTTCAAGGCGGCATCCAGTTCCTCCTCGGTCAGCCTGCCGTCCCTGTTCGAGTCCACCAGTTGCCGGATCTGCTGGAAGAATGGCGTTTCGGGCGGTCTGGGGCCGCCTCTGAGGAAGTCGACGAAGATTTGCGCAGTCCCTTCCCACCAGGTTCCCGCGTCGTTGCTGGCAGCATCGACCACCTCGAAACCGGGCCAGTGCCAGGGCGTGAGGCGTCGGTTCTGGTCCTTAGCCCATCCCTGAACGGTGGAGCCCGCCGCGCGGTGGACCGTCACGCTTATCCAGGTCTGTCCCTGGTCATCCTGTTGCTGCGTGGTATCGCGGGTGATGGTTTCGGTCCAGTCCGTCTCTAGCTCAATGATGGTGGCTGCGTCATCCCTGGGCTCGCTCTTCAGCGCATCGCCTTTGCGCAACCCGAGTAGTGTCCAATGCCGTTCCGGTAGCTTGTCCGCATGGCGCCGGCTGTCGCGAAGAAACTGCGGCACGTCATCGGCGCTGAAGGCTTCCAGGTGCAGCGTCGGGCGCGAGGCGGCCTGGCCAAGGAACAGGGTTTCGCAACTGGAGACCTGCTCGCCCATATGGCCGATGACCGTGCCCATGTCGATGGGAATGGGAGGCGATGGCAGTTGGATGCTGTCGAACGCTTCAGGAACCAGAAGCTCGTCCAGTTCTTTCAGGAAGACGTATCCGTTCTCCATCAGGCTGGTGACCCGTGCGCCGTCAGGCTTGGTGGCGACTCCGCCCTCGACGATGTTCCTGAGCATGACCCACTTGTCGTTTCCGGCGATCGGCTCGACTTCCACCCGCGACCCACGCACGAGGATGCCGAGCTCGTTGTCTGGTCTGCTGACCGGGGTGGACCTGACCATCAGTCCTTCGATGAGCGTGCCCTGCAATGTCCATCTGTTGCGGGTCCTGGGCCCGGCCCGGTACTGTTTTTTCGACCACCATCCAGGCCGTGGCAGGTTCGGCTTTGCATCGTAGGTGGCGCCATCGGCCAGGTGCATGTACAGGCTGTACAGGACCAGGGACGGCGTTGGCATCGATGGGGTTTGAGGTTGTGTCGCGTCGGGTTGCGCCATGGGGCGCGGTTGGCTGCCCAGCACAACCATGGCGGTCGGCGGCTCCCCGCCAAACCAGCGATTGGGCAAGCGGGGTGGCACCTTGTCCAGGCTGCGGGCCTGGAGCCAGGGCTCGGCCTCCGGCTCATTTGTCCAGGTGGCGGTCGATGGCGGCAGGATGCGCACCTTGACCCAACCGTCCCGCATGTCCAGCAGCGCCACGCGCGCGTATACCGGGAGCCAGCCGATGGTGGGGCCATTCTCCCGCGTCGCCAGCCGCGCTCCATAGTCCAGTTCGGTAATGGTCTGCGCCACCTCGTCGTCGCTGGCTGGCGCCGGCAATGCGGGCGCCTGCAGGTGGTGACGGATCAGCACGAAGCCGGTGGAGTACGGTCGCAAAGCCGCCTTTTCCGTGCCCGGCTGGTCTTCGCCCGTATCGGCGGCGGGCGTCGCATCCGGGTATGACCTGTCGAGCCGGTAGGCGACGATTTCCCCGTCGGCCAGGCAATGCACGCCTTCGTCGATGGAAAAGGCATTGGCGGTTGCTCGGTCGAAGTGAATCCCGCCATGGAAGTGGCCGTTGTCGCCCAGTGGAAAGTGTCCGCCGTCTGCGAAAGCCAGACCTTCATAAGCTGGCTGGGCATCGGCGAAGGGTTTGCCGTCCTTCGCGTTGAAGGGGTAGCCCATTCGGGATGTGGGTTTCGGCGTATCCGACATCTTGGCTCGCTCCTTGAGTCAGCGGGTGAACCGCCACAGCCAGTTTTCAGCGAGGGACATGTCACCGTCAGGCGTGCCAGCCATCGACAGCGAATTGCTTTTTCCACCGCCTTGTCGGGTCAGCGGGCCCTTGATGGTGATAGCGATCCCCTCCAGTGTGATGCCTCCGTCGTGCAGCGTGATGGTTCCGCCGGGGCCGTGCAGGCGGAAGACTTCTCCAGCCTGTAGTTCGACAAGGCGCGAGCGTTGGATAACTGACTTGCCTGCACCCAGCGATGCATTACCTTCCACCCGCTGCTCCAGGTGCCCACCAATCTCCACCCAGTGGTTGGCGGCGGTCTTGTCTCGGCGGTGGTTGCCCACCTGTTCGGTGCTGTCCTTGCCGGTGTTGATGGTGTGGTTGCGTTCGATGGTCAGGTAGTCGTCGCGGCCGATGTCGTGGCGCCGGTCTTGGCCGATGGTCACCTGCTCGTCGTTGCCTACCGTTTCCGTGCGGTCATGCCCGATGTCGATGACTTCGTCGTGCTCGACCTGTTCTTTGCGGTCATGGCCGACGAAGGTGGTCTCGTCGTGGTTGACGACGTTGTTCTGG
>NZ_KV811296.1:32724-47848 GCF_001813025.1 Pseudomonas sp. HMSC066A08 | reverse complement strand
ATTCGCCCTACGCGGTCTTGGAACCCATCCGTTTTACGGTGGATAACCGAATGCGGTCATGCGTACCGCGGCCTCGGAGTCGGGCCGTAGGGCGAATAACGCCACCGGCGTTATCCGCCGCTGCGCCGACGTTTCATCGCGGTAAACGGTCATCCGTCCCAGCCGAACACCCATCGATTCGAACACTCGAGAAAAGGAAGCACCCATGAGCGAACCCATCGATATCCTCATTGCCGGCGCCGGCATCGGCGGCCTCAGTTGCGCCCTGGCCCTGCACCAGGCCGGCATCGGCAAGGTCACGCTGCTGGAAAGCAGCAGCGAGATACGCCCCCTTGGCGTCGGCATCAATATCCAGCCGGCGGCGGTCGAGGCCCTTGCCGAACTGGGCCTCGGTCCGGCGCTGGCGGCCACCGCCATCCCCACCCACGAGCTGCGCTACATCGACCAGAGCGGCGCCACGGTATGGTCCGAGCCGCGCGGCGTGGAAGCCGGCAACGCCTATCCGCAGTACTCGATCCATCGCGGCGAACTGCAGATGATCCTGCTCGCAGCGGTGCGCGAGCGCCTCGGCCAACAGGCGGTACGCACCGGTCTCGGCGTGGAGCGTATCGAGGAGCGCGACGGCCGCGTGCTGATCGGTGCCCGCGACGGACACGGCAAGCCCCAGGCGCTCGGTGCCGATGTGCTGGTCGGCGCCGACGGCATCCATTCGGCGGTCCGCGCACACCTGCATCCCGACCAGGGGCCGCTGTCCCACGGTGGGATCACCATGTGGCGCGGCGTCACCGAGTTCGACCGCTTCCTCGACGGCAAGACCATGATCGTCGCCAACGACGAGCACTGGTCGCGCCTGGTCGCCTATCCGATCTCGGCGCGCCACGCGGCCGAAGGCAAGTCGCTGGTGAACTGGGTGTGCATGGTGCCGAGCGCCGCCGTCGGCCAGCTCGACAACGAGGCCGACTGGAACCGCGACGGGCGCCTGGAGGACGTGTTGCCGTTCTTCGCCGACTGGGACCTGGGCTGGTTCGACATCCGCGACCTGCTGACCCGCAACCAGTTGATCCTGCAGTACCCGATGGTCGACCGCGATCCGCTGCCGCACTGGGGCCGGGGACGCATCACCCTGCTCGGCGACGCCGCCCACCTGATGTATCCGATGGGCGCCAACGGCGCTTCGCAGGCGATCCTCGACGGCATCGAACTGGCCGCCGCGCTGGCGCGCAACGCCGACGTGGCCGCAGCCCTGCGCGAATACGAAGAAGCGCGGCGGCCGACCGCCAACAAGATCATCCTGGCCAACCGCGAACGGGAAAAAGAGGAATGGGCCGCGGCTTCGCGACCGAAGCCCGAGAAGAGCGCAGCGCTGGAAGCGATCACCGGCAGCTACCGCAACCAGGTGGAACGGCCGCGCTAGCGACACCGGGCAGGCCACCGCGCCTGCCCTCTCCCACCTCTCCCGCTCGCGGGAGAGGTGCCGCCCGTGCGCTGCCGGGCGCAGCGCACCTATCGGCAGCGCCTCAGGCCTCTTCCGCCCGCCCCTTCCACTCCCCGCGCCCCTCGCCGGCCTGCAGGCGCAGGGCGAGCAGCAGGGCCAGCACCGCCAGGGCGCTGCCGGTGAGGAAACCGCCGGCATAGCCGATCTGCGCGGTGAGGCTGACCAGGAACGAAGACGCCAGCATCTCGCCGAGGTCTCGGGTGCTCTGCACCGCAGTGACATCGGTGCCGGCCTGGCCGCCCTGGCCGGCGAAGCGCATCGCCGCGGTGAGGATTGCCACCGAGGTGATGCCGGTGGCCAGCGAGCCGATCAGCACGCAGGTCCACGCCAACCCTTCGCTCAGTGCCAGCCAGTGACCGGCCTGCAGATACCAGAGCAGCGCCGAACAGCCGGCGAGCACCACGCCAAGGGCGAAACCGCGCCACAGGCCGATCCGCCTGACCAGCCAGGCGCCGCCGCCGCAGCCGAGGAATACCGTGACCAGGCCACCGCTCATGCCCAGCCGGCCGATGTCCTGCAAGGCCCAGCCGGCATCGCTGAGGTACAGCTTGGACAGGCCGAAGCCGGACACCGCGGTCATCGCCGACAGCAGTGCCAGCGCCAGCAGCGAAGGCGCCAGCGGCCGACGCAGGAAGCGCAGCAGGCTGGCCTTGGCGGCCGGTGCCGGGGGGAGTTCGTGGGGATCGCCGCGCCCCAGGGCGAGCACGCAGCACAGGCTTGCCAGCGGCACGCAGGCCATGACCAGGAACGCCGCGCGCTGGCCGAAATGCCCGGCGAGGATCAGGCTGCCGGCGCCACCGCCGAAGAAGCCGATCATCACCCCGGCGATCTGTACCGCGTTGACCTTGGCCAGCAGTTCGCCGCTGAAGTGCTCCGCTGCCATGCCGTCGGTGGCAATGTCCTGGGTCGCGCTGGCCAGCGAGGCCAGCGCCAGCAGGCCGACCGCCCAACCGGCGCTGGCCACGCCGAGGCCGAGCGTCGCCAGGCCGAGCAGGCAGGCGAGGACGATGCATTGCATCGGCAGGATCCAGCTACGCCGCCGGCCGAAACGGCGCGACCAGTGATTGTCGACCCAGGGCGCCCAGAGGAACTTGACCACCCAGGGCAGCCCCACCAGGGGCAGGAAGGCCAGCGCCTGCAATGGCGCGCCATCCTGGCGCAGGAGGGTGGGCAGGGCGTCCATGGCCAGGCCGATGGGAATGCCCTGGGACAGGTAGAGCAACGCCAGGGTGATGACCAGGCGGCGGTGGCGATACAGCTCAAGCATGGTGGTCTCCGGTGACACGGGGGTGGGCGGGTGGCGCGGCGGCGCGTGCCTGCATCCAGGCGTGCCGGATGAGCAGCGCGCCGCAGAGGATCAGGGTGAGGTCGGGGCCCAGGGTTGGCAGCCGGCCGCGCATGAGCCAGGGCGCCAGGTGCGCGACGGCGGCCGCCAGGCAGGCCAGCCCGGCGACGCCGAGCAACCCGCGCGCCAGCGGCCAGTCGCCCGGCAACAGTAACGCCGCCAGGCCAGCGGCGGCCCACAGGACAAGGAACAGCCACCCCGGCCAGGGTCCGGCGAGCAATTCCGAGGGCGCGAGTTGCAGCCCCAGCAGGAGCAACGCGGCCGCCGCCACCAGGCCGGCGCAGAAACCCTGGCTCAGGCGCTGCAACAGCCGAGCGCGGGCCTCCGGCGCCGAGGCGCGTCGTTGCAGCCACAGGTACAGGCCGCTGGCGCAGAGCAGGCAGGCACCGAGCCCCATCGCCAGGTGCAGGCCGCGTAACGCGGCGGACCAGCCCGGCCCGAGCCACTGGTACTGAGCGAAATGCAACGGCTGCACGGCGATGAAGGCGCGCAGCCAGAACCCGCGCTGCGCCGAGCTGCGCTCGCCGAGCAGGGCACCGTCGGCCAGCCGATAGCGGTGCCGCTCGAAGTTCGCGGTACTCGGCAGGCCACGCTGGATACCGGCGATCTCCACGCTGCCGGCGACATCCCCGGCATGGCTGAGGCTCAAACGCTGGGCGACGAAGCCGGGCGCCCGCACAGCATCGCCGGCAAGCAGGCGGTCGAGATCGATTCGGGTCGCCAACGGCTGTCCCTCGGCAGCCGGCGGCGGCGGTCCCATCAACTCGACGAACACCCGGTTCGGTTCCTGCGGGTAGGCCACCGGCGCCAGCAGCAGGGTACCGAGCGCGCCCAGCCCGCTGAGCACGCCGGTGAAACCGAACAACAGCAGCCAGGGCAGTCCCCAGATACCGATCAGGCCGTGCAGGTCGAACAGCGCCAGGCGCAGCCCGCGGTCCCGCCGCCAACGCCGCAGGTCGCGCCAGCGGCGGCTGTGCAGCAGCACGCCGGCCAGGCACAGCAGCACCAGCAATACGCCGAACAGGCTGACCAGCACCCGCCCGGGGAAGCCGGCGAAAAAGTTCTTGTGCAGGTTCAGCAGGAGATCCAGCGCCGGCGTCGGCGGCAGCGCCCGGCCACTGGCCGGGTCGAGGTCCAGCCGGCAGTCCAGGCGCGCATCGCAGACGCTGAAGGCGGCATGGCCGGGAGCGGGCAGCAGCAGGGTCGCATCGCGGATGTCGACGCCTTCCTCGCCCGCCCGTTCGAGCAGGCGCTCCAACGCGAGGGATTCTCCTCCCGCCTGCGCCGGGGCCCGCAGCCACTCGCGCAGGTCGTCGTGAGCAAGGCTCCAGGCGCCACTGAACAGCACCACGAACAGCAGCACGCCGAACAGCGCGCCGGCGCCGCCGTGCAGCGAGAGCAGGAGAGGACGCGCCGCCACTTCAGCCGCACCCCGCCAGCAGCCACAGCGCCAGGCCCAGAGCCAGCAGGCTACCGCCCAGGCGCCAGGCGAGGTTGCCCGGATCGCGCGCCAGCAACCCGCCGGCAAGCAGCAACAAGCCCACCCCGAGCGCGCCGAAAAGCCCGGCGTAGAGACGCTCGAGCGGGTCGTCCAGGGGCAGCCCGCGAGTCAACAGATAGCCGCTGGCGGCAGTCGCCGCCAGGCTGCCGGCGAGCGCCAGCGGAACCCGCCAGGCCCAGCCGAAGCCCGGCCGGCGCGGCATCAGAACGCGCCCCGCAGGCTGAGGTTGAAGCTGCGCGGTTCGCCGTAGCGGTTGTTCCAGTTGGGGTTGGACAGGCTCTGGTAGTAGGTCCGGTCGAACAGGTTGTTGACGTTGACCGCCGCCGTCCAGTGCTCGTCGATCTTGTAGCCCAGGCGCATGTTGACCAGTGCGTAGCCGCCCTGGCGCATGCTCACGCCGCGGTAGTCGACGCTGTAGTCGCTCTGCGCCTGGAGTCCGCCGCCGACGCTCCAGCGCCGGTCCTGCCAGGGCAGGTCGTAGTTGCTCCACAGGCGCAGCAGGTGCCTCGGGGTGAAGGTGGAGTAGCGCGTCCCCGAGTCGTTCTGGCTGTCCTTGAGGTACTCCGTGCTGGTGTAGGTGTAGCCGGCCGAGAGACTCCAGTAGGGTGTCAGGTAGCCGGTGCCTTCCAGCTCGAAGCCCTGGCTGCGCACCTTGCCGCCGCTGATGTAGAACGGATTGTTGGGCGGCCCCGGATGGTCCGGGTCTTCCTGCGGATTGTTCTCCAGGTCGATGCGGAACGCCGCCAGCGACAGGTTCAGGCGGCCGTCGGCCAGTTCGCCCTTGATCCCGGTTTCGTAGGTCTTGCCTTCCACCGGGCTCAACGGCTCGCTGTTCCAGGTCTGGCGATCCGCCTGCGGCTGGTAGACCTCGGCGTAGCTGACATACCACGACCAGTCCCTGGCGAAGTCCCAGATCAGCCCGCCGTAGGGCGTGAACCGGCGACCGGGCTTGAAGCGGGTGGCCGGGGTGTCCTGGTCCCACCAGCTTTCGCGGCCGCCGACCACCAGGGTCAGCGGCTCGGCGAGCTTGATCCGGCCCAGGGCATAGAGGCCTTTCTGGGTGGTGGTGGTGGTGCCCGGCGAAGTGTACTGGCCGATCTGCGGGCGCGGCACGCCGTGCGGGTCCCAGCGGTAGACATTGACCGGGGTGTTCGGCAGGTTGAGGAAGGGTGCGGTGTCCTGGCGGGTCTCGCCCTGGGCGTAGGTGACCCCGCCGAGCAGTTCGTGGGTCAGGCCGAACAGTCGCACCGGCCCGTTGAGGTTGGCGTCGAGGCTGCGCTGGATGCTCTTGAACTTGTAGGCGGCGCCCATCAGTTGGCCGCCGTCGCCGGTCTGCGGGTCGATGGCGCCGAAGGAGCCGGCGTAACGCAGGCGCGAATCGGCTTCCTGGTATTCGGCGCTGACCTTGCCTTTCCAGCCGCCGCCCAGTTGCTGTTCGAGGGAGCCGAAGGCGCGGTAGGTGTCCCACTTGAAGCGGTCCCAGTCGACATCGAGGTAGGTGTCGCGGGACAGCCCGAGATTGGACCCGTCCTTGGCCATCGGCACCCCGGCCATGTTGGTGATCGAGTCGATGTGCTGGTATTGCGCACCGACGGTGAGCAGGGTGTCGGGGCTCAGGTCGAACTCGGTCACCCCGTAGAGCAGGCGGGTGCCCTGGTCGGCCACGTCGTAGAAGTAGTCGCGGTCCTCGTAGGCGGCCACCGCTCGGCCGCGCACGTTGCCGCTGGCGCTCAGCGGGCCGCCGACGTCGACCTCGGCGCGGTAGCGGTCCCAGCGCCCGGCGCTGAGGGTGGTGCTGGCGGCGAATTCGCGCTGCGGCCGCTTGCGCACCAGGTTGACGGTGGCCGCCGGGTTGCCGGTGCCATGCAGCAGTCCGTTGGAGCCGCGGAGGATCTCGACCCGCTCGTAGATCGCCATGTCCTGCGGCGAACTGGCGGTATTGCCGAGCAGCGCCGGAACCCCGTCCAGTTCGAAGGAGTCGACCTTGAAGCCGCGCACGTAGTAGGCGGTGGTCAGCAGTTGGAAGGGCTGCACGGTGACCCCGGTGGCCTGCTGCATGGCTTCGTCGAGGCTGAACAGGTTCTGCTGTTCGAGGCGCTCATGGTCGATGACGCTGGCGGACTGCGGCAGCTCGCGCGGCTTGAGCGGCACCTTGCCCAGGGTGGTCACCCCCGGCGGCTGGTTGGCGGACGTGCTTTCTCCGCTGATCACCATGTCCGGCAGTTCCGTCTCGCCGTCCTTGCGCGCGTCGGCCACGGCTGCCGCCAGCGGACTCAGCGCCAGCAGCAGGCCCAGGCACAACGGGGTGTGCCGGTTGCGGGCGATGCCCTGGCGTCCCTTGATCACCTTCGTCTCCGTTTTCATCGTTCGAACAGCCTCGGGGGATATACGATTTGATAATGCTTATCATTATGAAGAAATCGTCTCCGGGGCTTTTTCGATTGCCGGTCTTTCTCTATCGATCCACGACCGGCGCGGAACTTTCCTCGCCCGCCAGCCCGACGAAACCGGCATACCAGTCGTCCCGGACGAGCAGATCGGCGTGACGTCCGCTCAGGCGCAGGCGCCCCTCCTCCAGCAGCAGTACCTGGTCGGCCTGACGCGCCAGCGCCGGGCGGTGGGTCACTACCAGCAGGGTGCGCCGGCCGCGCAACCCGAGCAGGCTGCGCAGCACCTGCGCCTCGCTGGCTGCATCGAGGCTGGCGGTGGGCTCGTCGAGCAGCAGCAACGGCGCCGTCGAGAGCAGCCCGCGAGCCAGGCACAGGCGTTGCCGCTGGCCGCCGGACAGCAGCGCGCCGCCGGGGCCGACGTCGCTGTCCCAGCCCTGCGGCCAGGCCTCGATCTCTTCCAGCAGGCCAACCGCCCGCGCCGCCTCGCGCAGCGCTTCGAGATCGGCGTCCGCTCGCGCCATGCGCAGGTTCCAGGCAACGCTGCCGCGGAACAGGCCGTTGTCCTGGAACACCAGGTTGCGACTGGCGGCGAGGGTCGTTTCGCTCAACCGGCGGATATCCACGCCACCCAGCAGGACACGCCCGGCGTCGGCGTCGTAGAGCCGCCCGAGCAGCGCCAGCAGGCTGCTCTTGCCGGCCCCGGAGGGTCCGACGAGGACGTTCAGCGAACCCGGCTCCAGCCTCAGGGAAATGTCCTCGAGCAAGGCGCGGCCATCTTCCAGGCGCAATTCCACGGCCTCGGCCGCCAGGCTGGCGTCGTGCGGCCGCTCGCCCGGCTCGGGGCTGCGCAGCGGAGCCAGGGCGAAAACCCGCAGCAGGGTATCCAGCGCCTGCCAGGCGCCGCGCAACGCCTGGTCGAGATGGGTGAGTTGGGCCAGCGGCTCGATGAAGCGCACCAGCAGCACCAGCACGGCCACCAGCCGCGCGCCGTCCAGCCATTGCCGCTCCACCGCCCAGGCGCCGCCGAGCAGGGCGAAGGCGAACGCCGCCTGCACCGCCAGGGCGAAGCCGAGGCCGCTGGGCAGGCTGCGCCGCAACAGATCCAGGGTGCTGCGGTGGAGACTGCGCAAGGCCTCTTCCAGCCCCTGGCGGGCGACGCTTTCGCGCTGCGCCGCGCGCAGCAGCGGCTGGCGTTCGGCGAACGCCTGCAACTGCCGTGCGGCGTCGCGCTCGGCGGCCAACCGGGCATCCTCCGCCGCCAGATTGCGCCGCCCGCTCCAGCGCAACAGCGCAGCCAGGACGGCACCGGCAACGAGCAGGCCGAGGGCGATGGACGGGTCGATCAGGAACAGCCCGAGGATCACCCCGAGTGGCGTCACCAAGGCGGCGATCAGCGGCCCCAGCAGGTGCGCCGGAATGCCCATCGCCTGCATCACCGGACCGCGCAGCAGGCCTTCGGCCGGCGCGACCCGGCGCAGCGCCGGCGGCGCCAGGCGCGGCAAGCGCGCCACCAGGCTGCGCACCAGTCCAGCCGCCAGCGAGCCGCCGGCGGCGAAACCGCGACGCAGGGCCAGGTACTGCAACAGCGCCTGCACCAGGCTCAAGCCGAGCAACGCGGCGACCCAGCGCCAGGGCAACGCGCCTTCGGCGAACCAGGCCTCGACCAGCGGCACCAGCAATACGCCGCAAGCGGCGTCCAGCAGCGCCGCCAGGACCGCCCAGGCGCTCGCCCGGCGCAACGCGGCACGGCAGTCTTCGGGCAGCGCACGCATTCGTTCGAACAGGCTCATGCCGCCACCTCCGCGCCGTTCTGTTCGCGCCACAAGCGCGCATAGGCGCCGTCCGCCGCCAACAGCGCCGCGTGCTCGCCGCGTTCGACCAGACGGCCAGCGACCAACACCAGGATCAGGTCGGCATCGCTGACTTCGGCCAGGCGATGGGCGACGATCACCCGGGTCCGGCCGCCGCCACGCTCGCGCAGGTTGCGCAGGACCTGCCGGGCGGTCTGCGGATCCAGCGCCGAGGTCGGCTCGTCGAGCAGCAACAGGCGCGCCGGCGATAGCAGCGCACGGGCCAGGGCCAGTCGTTGCAGTTCGCCGCCGGACAGTTGCAGGTCGCGTCCCGGCACGCTGTCGTAGCCACGCGGCAGAGCCATGATGCGCTCGTCGAGGCAGGCCTCGCGGGCCGCCTGGCGAATCTCCTGGAGACCGGCATCGGGGCGGAACAGGGCGATATTGTCGGCCAGGGATATCTCCAGCGCCGCCGCCTGCTGGCCGACCAGCGCGATATGCCGATGGCGCAAGGCATCGGGCATGTCCTTCAGTGCCAGGCCGCCAACCTCCAGTTCGCCGCGCTGCGCGTCCATGTAGCGCGCCAGCAGGTGCAGCAGGGTGCTCTTGCCGGAGCCCGAGGGACCGACCAGGGCCACCAGGCTGCCATCCTTCAGCTCCAGGTCGATATCGGCCAGGACCTCCACGCCTTCATAGGCATGGCCCAGGCCGTGCAGCGCCACCGCGCCATCGACCGGCTCGCGGGTCGAGCGGCCCTCGGCCAGCGGCGCCTGGTCGAATACCTGCTGCAGGCGCTCGGCGGCGGCGCGCGCGCCCAGCAGCGCGTCGCCGCCGTGGCCGAGCGCCTGCACCGGAGCGGCCAGGGCCCGCAACAGGAGCAGGAAGGCGCAGGCCTGGCCGAGCGCCAGCGGCACGCCGAGGGCATCCAGGGCCAGCACGCCGAGCAGGACCCAGGCCAGCAGCCAGGGCGTCGACAGCTGTACGTAGACCAGCGCGGCGAGGTGGCCGACCCGCTTCACCCAGGCGCCGAACGCTTCGCTGAAGGCCGCCGCCGACGCCTCGGCACCCTGTTGTATGCCGGCGCCGGGGTACTGTCGGGCCAGCAGCAGGTTGTGGGCGAATTCGCCATAGTCCGCCGAGAGCCTTTCCAGCGCGGCGTTGCGCCGCAGCACCTGGTCGCGGTAGCGCGCCGAGCGCAGCAACAGGAAGCCGGCAGCGGCCAGCGCCAGCGGCAGCAGGCAGAACAGCAGCAGCCAGGGGTGCAGCCAGGCCAGCCAGAGCAACGCGACGAGCGGCACCACCAACAGGTTGCTGAGATCGTTGGGAGCGTGCGCGATCAGTTGGTGCAGGGCCCGCACGTCCTGCTCCACGAGGCGCGCCACGCCGTCCGGGCCCTGGCGACCGAACCAGTCCAGCGGCAGCCGTTGCAGGTGCGTCAGCAGGCGCAGGCGCAGGTCGTTGCAGAGGTCCGCGTCGATCCGGTGGGCCAGGTGCGCGGCCAGCGCCTGGCAGCCCAGCCATGCCAGCACCGCCAGCAGCACCAGGACCAGCAGGGCCGGCTGCGCCTGGCCACGCGCCAGCGGCTCGGCGAGCCAGGCGAGAAGCATCCAGGGCAACAGCGAGCAGAGCCCGGCCAGGGCCTGCAACCCCATGGCCGCCGCCAGCCGCCAGCGATAGGCGCGCAGCAGGCGCCACAGCACCGGGGTCACGAGGCTTGCTCCAGCACCTGTTCCAGGCTCGCCGGCGCCAGCGACGCCGGCGGCGCCTCGGGGAAGCCAAGGCGCTCGCCGATCCGCTGCCACAGGGCGGCGACCTCCAGGCTGCGCTGGTTGCGCCGGCGCACCTCGTCGACGTCGGCGAGCAGCGCCAGCGCCTCGGCCGCCGCCGCCGGCCACAGGCGCTGGTGCACCTGGGCCCAACTGCACGGTTCGGCATACCAGAGCTGGGCGCTGGGCAGCGATTCGCCGGCTATCTCGTCGAACAGCGCGAACAGGCCGTCGTCATCCTCTGCCGGTACCGCCACCGCAGGCGTCCACAACAACGGGCCATGGGGGCTGAGCAGGCTCAGCGTGCCGCGATCGGTGGTCAGGCTGACGCGCTGCAACAGGGTCATGCGCCCATCGTCGGCGGCCGCCAGTTCGTTGAGCACGTGCAGGCTCAACGGCACTTCCGCCAGCACCAGGGATAGCCCGCGCATCGCCGACAGGTCGTTCGAGGACGACTCCAGCGACCAGGGGCCGACGCCCTCCAGCAACGCGGCGAGGATGTCCAGGGTGGCGAAACCGACCTGCACCCCGCAGGCCGCGTCCAGGTGGCGGATGCCGCGCCGGCGGTGCAACTGGCGGCCCAGTTCGATGAAACGCGCCACCGCCGGCAACTGCGGATAGAAGGTGTTGAGCAGGCAGCGCCGGCCCAGGCGCTCGGCGCTGCGCAGCAGGTCCTGCCATTCGCGCGGCAGCAACGGATGCTCGATCAGCACGTCGATACCGCGCGCCATCAGCGCCTCGGCCAGCGCCGGGCCCTGCTCGCCGCGTGCCGCGCCGCCGACCGCGACGCAGGCCAGGCGGACATCGTCCGGCAACGCCTCGACCTCGCACCAGGTCTCCACCTCGAGGCGCTCGGCCAACGCTCGCGAACGCCGGCTGCCCTGGCCAAGGATGCCGCGCAGGATGAAGCGCGGATCGGCGGCGACGCCGGCGGCATAGAACTGGCCGAACCGGGAACCGGCGACCACCACGGAACGGACGTCGCTCATCGGCTCGCCTCCTCTGGCATGGGTTTCGACAAGGATTGCGCCAGGGCCTCGCCCAGGCAGTCGAAGTGCCCGCCGGGCACCTCGTGGATGCCGCACGCGCCGAGCGCGGCGGCCCGCCATTGGGTCTTCAGGGCCTCGGCGTAGCGCGGCACCAATGGGTTGCCGGCGTCCGGCACGAACAGCCGCAGCGCGCCGACGTAGGGCTCCGGCGCCGCGGCCTGGCTGGCACGCACCGAGTGACAGAACAGTCGGTAGAGAGTGTCGCGTTCGACGCTGGCGGCGTCGGCGCTGCCGCTGGCCGCTTGCAGCACGCGAGCGCGCAGGGCGGCGAGATCGACCAGGTTCGGTAGCCCCGCCAGCGCCTCGGTACCCAGGCGCTCCGGTGTCTGCGCGAGCGCCGCCTGCACCGCCTGGCCAAGGCGCTCCGGCGCGGGGAAGCCAAGCGCCGCGGTATCCAGGCCCAATGTGGCGGCGAAGCTGAACAACAGCAGGCGCTCGTCGTCCACCCGGTAGGGAATCCGGTAGCTGGAGACGATATCCAGCTGGCGCACGCGCACCCCGCGCTGGACCAGGGACTTGGCGGTTTCCAGGGCGACCAGCCCGCCGGAGCAGTAGCCGAGCAGGTCGACCTCGCGCAGCCCGGCGCCATGGAGCGCCTCGGCGTAGCGGCGGCCGAGGCAGGCGTTGAGATGCTCGGCGGGGATCGCCAGGTAGGCGTCGCTGTCATGCACGGCCAGCCCCAGCAACGGCCGCCCCTCACCCAGGGCGCGAAGCAGCGGGCGGTACGGCAGCAGCGTGCCGAGGCCTTCGTGGACCAGCACCCGCGGCACGCCCTCGCCAGGCACCAGGCGCACCAACGGGTCGAGCGCCACCGCGCCCTCGGCGAGCGGTGCGCGCGACATGCCGGCCTGCGCCGGGGCGACGCCGCGCGACGCTGCCTGGGCTGGCCCGCGGCCCTCTTCCGGCGCGCTGCGCAGGCGTTCGGCCAGGCCGAGCGGCGTCGGCTGGCTGAGCGCCCAGCGCAGCAGGCGATCGAACGGATGCCGGCGGGCGCTGTCCAGGCGTTCGCGCAAACGGGCGATCAACTGGGCGATCAACAGCGAGTCGCCGCCAGCCCCGAAGAAGTCTTGCTCGACGCCCAGCGACGGGTTGTCCAGCACTTCCCGCCAGAGTGCCAGCAGCGCATTCTCCAGCTCGTCGGCCGGTGCCTGCGCGACGCCATGCCGAAGGTCCGCCTGGGGCTGGCGGGCAAAGCCGGTCAGGGCCTTGCGGTCGATCTTGCCGTTGCCGGTGACCGGCAGGCGTTCGAGCACGCGCAACTGCGCCGGGAGCATGTAGCGCGGCACCCGCGCTTCGACGAAGGCCAGCAGCTCGGCCGGCTCCAGGCGGGCGCGGTCGGTCTTGCAGCGGGCCAGCAGGACATCGTAGCCAAGCAGGTCGAGAGCGCTGCCCGGCGGCACCACCCCGCAAGCCAGGTCGCCACCCTGCGCCGCCATCCACTCCAGCCATTGCCCGGTGTGGACGAACAGTTGGCGGCGCTCGTCGCGGAGGTCGCGCGGGTTTTCCATCATCAGGCTCTGGCTGACGCTGATCTCGTTGTGCTCGCGCGTCAGTTCCTGGATCACCAGCCAGGCGTCGGCGCTCAGCAACTCGCGCAGGCCGGCCAGCAGCGCCGGGGTGTCCAGCGCGTTGTTCAGCGCCCCGGAGCTGAGCAGGATATCCACCGAGTGCGGCGCCACGCCCTGGTCGAGAAGATCGCCGTTCATGTCGAAGCGGCCGAAGCGTACCCACGGCTGGTCGGCGAAGCGCTCGCGGGCGGCGGCGAGGAAGTAGCTGGAAACGTCGGTGAACAGGTAGTCCACCTTCGTCCCTCGCTGCACCAGCGGCGCCAACCGGGCGATCACCGCGCGGCTGGCGGCGGCGGTGCCGGCGCCAAGCTCCAGCAGGCGCCAGCGCCGTTGCGGCTGGCGCTCGACGATGGCGGCGATGGCCTCGGCCATGGCCTCGTGCAGCGCCTGGGCATGCAGGCCCTGGCTGTACATGGCCTCGGCGATGCGCGCCGAGCCCTGCGGGAACATCAGCGCCGCCGGGCTGATCCGCCCGGCCAGTTGCTCGCCGAGGGATTGCGCGCTGTCACGCAGGTAGGCGACCAGCTCGGCCGGCCAGAGCGCCGCCGGCGCGCAGCCGGCGAACGCCGTCCAGGCGTCCTCCGGACGCTGCGCGGGACGCTCGGCGCAGCCCAGCCAGCCCTCGCCCTCGGCGCGCAGGTAGCCGCCCTCCTCCAGCTGGCGCAACCAGTGGCGCAGCAGGCGCTGGCGCGCCTCGGCGATACCCAGGCGCTGGCACAGCGTGGCGAAATCCAGCGGCGTCGCACTGGCGAACAGGCCACTGCCGGCCAGCCAGGCGGCCAACGAGGCAAGGCAGGCGCGGTCGAGTGCGGCCACCGCCGCGGCGATGCTCTCCTCGCTGCCCCAGTCGCGGCGCAAGGCCTGGGCCGCCCGCTGGCGCACCGCGTCGAGCGCCGTGCGCGGGTCCTCGCCAGCCTCCGCCGGCGCATGCAGGGTGACGAAGCTGGCCAGGCTGCGCTCGTGGGTCTCGCCGAGCACCACGGTGGCCGCCAGGTTGACCTGCGGATGGGCGCACAGCGCGGCGTCCAGCTCGGCCAGTTCGATGCGGTGGCCGCGAATCTTCACCTGGTCGTCCTCGCGCCCGAGGAACTCGATGCTGCCGTCGGCCAGGTAGCGGCCGAGGTCGCCGGTGCGATACAGGCGACGGCCATCGGGATGACGGACGAAGCGTTCGGCGGTGCGCTGCGGATCGCCGGCGTAGCCGAGCGCCAGGCCCACCCCGCCGATATGGATCTCGCCGCGCACGCCCGGCGGGCAGCGCCGCCCGCGGGCATCCAGGACTTCCACGCTCTGCCCGCGCAGGGCACGGCCATAAGGAATGCTGGCCAACTCGGTGTGCTGCGGGCGGATCGGCTGCTCGATCGACCAGATCGCCGCCTCGGTGGCGCCGCCCAGGCTGAACAGCGCGCTGTCCGGCCAGCGCCGCCACCAGCGGGTCGGCAGGCTGACCGGGATCCAGTCGCCGGACCAGAGCACGCAGCGCGGTCCCGGCAGGTGGCGTTGCGGCTCGCTCTCCAGGTAATCGATGAGCATCTGGCCCTGGGCCGGCACCGAGTTCCACAGGGTGATGGCGTGGCGTTCCAGCAGTTCCGCCCAGTGCGACGGATCGCTGCCGCGCGCCGGGTCCGGCAGGACCACCTGGGCCCCCGCCGCGGTGGCGCCGAAGAAGTCGTAGACCGAGAGGTCGAAGCTCAGCTCGGCAAGGCCGAGGACGCGGTCGTTGGCGTCGACGCCGTAGCGCTGGTTGATGTCGAGCAGCGTGTTGCCCACCGCCGCATGGCTGAGCATCACGCCCTTGGGCGTGCCGGTGGAGCCGGAGGTGTAGATCACGTAGGCGAGGTCGTCCGCCGCCACCTCCGCCGCAGGCGCCGGCGGCCAGGCGCTGTCGGCGGCCAGCCGGTCGATGGCCACGCAGGCGCAGCCGGCGTCCGGGACATCGCTTTCCAGGCAGACCAGCGCGACCACCTCGGCGCTGGCGAGGATCGCCTGGCGCCGCAGCGGCGGCTGGCGGATGTCCACCGGCACATAGGCGGCGCCGGCCTGGAGGATGCCGATCACCGCGACCAATTGCGCGGCGCTTTTCGGCAGCATCACCGCGACCCGCCGGCCACGGCCCGCGCCGTGCGCTTCCAGGACGCGGCGCAGGGCGCTGGCGTGCTGGGCGACCTGGCGGTAGCTGTAGCTGCCGGCGGCATCGTGGATCACCGTGGCGTCGGGGGT